>JAGBCS010000036.1 GCA_017937885.1 Bacteroidales bacterium | reverse complement strand
TTCCTTCCAAAGGATCTCTCACCGGAGACAGAGCTCATCTTCGTCGGCGGTGGTGCAGGTATGGCTCCGATGAGAAGCCACATCATGCATCTGTTCAAGACAGAAAAGACTACAAGGAAGGTGAACTTCTTCTATGGTGCGCGTGCGCTCAAGGAGGCATTCTACCTCGATGACTACCATGCGATCGAGGAGGAATTCCCTAACTTCAAGTTCCATCTTGCACTTGACAGACCGGATCCGGAGGCAGATGCAGCAGGTGTTCCATATGTTGCAGGTTTCGTACACAACGTGATGTTCGAGACTTACCTCAAGCAGCATGAGAACCCAGAAGATGCACTTTACCTCATGTGCGGTCCTCCTATGATGGTCGGCGCGGTTGTAAACCTCCTCGACTCACTCGGAGTACCACCAGAGAACATCCTTTACGACAACTTCGGAGCATAATCTCCGACATGATACGAAGCAAGCCCGACCAAATGGTCGGGCTTGCTCTTTATTTATATGAAGATCAGATGCTTAGTCCCAGGCAATTGCTTATATATTTCTCTATTGCCTTTCTCTCTGCCTTTGTATTCTGATCCAGCGAATTTACACAGAGGAACTTCGAATTCTCGTTATTACTGAATCTGGCCAAAGCCGTCTCGACATAATCCGGAGCCCTGTCAGGCTTAGGACACAGGTAATTATATCGGCCCTTGGAATCTATCGTCTGCACCATTCCCTGTTCAAGTCCGACGAGATACGAAAGTACCTGAGGATTGAACTGCGAAGGATGCCTGAACCTATGCGAGATATTGGAGATCATGTGATCAGGATGATTGCTGAAATAATCCTGCAGGACACTCTTTCTCATCGCATGAGGCGTATGGGCTATCTTATAGAAGCGGCTCGTCTTGTGCAGGATCGCCGAATTGAGCATCGAATCACGGAATGTGAATGCCTTATGGTTGTTTCTCGTCTTTCTGATCTTGCGAAGGAATCTGGCAGTCCATGCAAGATGCCAATACCCGTATGCGTTCGCCTTTCCTTCCGTAAAGAAGTCTTCGACTGTTGTAGGCCTTACGAGAATGACATCATCATTCGAATAGATGAAATGCTCGCTCAAGTCAGGAATACGCCAGAGCATGGTTTCTATGGCCAATGAATTAAAGACAGGCAGATAATTCTCATATCCCTTGAATATGACCTTATGGTCGAGTATCTCGATAGGAGGAATTTCGTCTGCTGAGAAATGCTGCTTCAGGAACTCATCGACATGTGGATCCTGCGAATCCGTCACGATGAATATCTTCCGGATGAAGGGAGCATACTTTATGTAGGAGGCTACACAATAGAATATCTCGCCGACTGAATTGAAGCGCGTATCTCCTCCGACATCATCATACTTCATTTCGAATCCGCCGCTTGCAAAACGACTTCTTTTTGCCCGGTGCCTGGCATCATTGCCGTCAACCCAGGTAATTACAAGGTCAATTGGAAAATCTTTCTCCATTTCATTATGCATAATCTATAACAAGATGCACTCGACAAGATAAATGTTGCATCAAACTGTCATTCGGACGTCAAGTTTCTTCTCGATCCACTCCACTAACTCCGCCTGTTCTTCTGCGGAAGCCAAATCTATGGAATTGAAGCATGCAAAACTGCCCTTGAAGTTCCGCAGCTTATCCATCTTCCTGGCGAAATATCCATCCTTCCTTTTAGGCTGGAAGAAGAACAGTTCATCTGCAGCTGACCTTAGTTCACAACACCCGGCATCATGAAGAGTCATATACTGGAGAACCTGAGAAGTGAACTGATCGGCATCTCTGAAACGATAACTGATGTTCCGGACCAGCGCCTCAGGATGAGCAGTGAACCAGGTCTCATAAAAATCCCTTCTGAGGGCCTTCTGGCAATGGGCAAGACGGAAATAAGTCCATCTATGTCCAGCCTGTAGGGCTCCGTTCATATGCGAACCTTTGGTCGTTACCTTCTTCATTTGTCCGCGTCCTGACTTGAAGAGTCTGGTCATTCTGTCCAGAACTACAGATGCCCTCTTCCCGTAACATACAGGATTACCGTCAGAGGTAAAGAAGTCATCAGGCTGTACCGGCTTGAGGAGCATCAGGTCGTCATTGAACTCTATGAAGCAGTCGCTCAGTCCAGGTATTCTCCATGTCATCGCTTCCAGGGAGATGGAATTGAAGGTCGGCAGATAATCCTCATATCCTCGGAATATGACCTTGTGGTCAACGATCTCCACAGGAATATGCCCTTCGGGAAAATTTCTCTTGAGAAATGCATCCAGACATGGATCCTGCTCATCAGTAACGACATATATGCGTCTGAGCCATGGAGCATAACGGTTCAAGGATGCCACGCACCAGAATATCTCACCTAGATCGGCAAATCTGGTATCCGCCGCCTTGTCTATCGAATTCTGAAGAGCTGCAGATCCATACTTGGCACGCTTGGCCCTGTGCTTCGGATCGTCTCCGTCGACCCATGTGATTACGGCATCTATCTCCATCATATCTCGAAGCGCGACTTTTCAGGAAAAACAGTATCAAAGGCGTCGTGCATAGCCTTCCTGAAAGCATTGTATTTCTCTTCACTCAGGCTCACGTCATTGATGCATACGAAACTCTTCGAAGGATCGGTGATGCTTGCAGAAACGCCTGAAGGAGTCGCTGCTGCGAGCGACACATGGCGGCATGGTATCCTCTTTGAAACGACCTTTCCCTGATAATACATATAGCTCATGTATAGAGACATGTTCAGGTTGTCGTTCGATCTTACTCTGGATAGAGAATTCATGATCTCCTGTTCCTGCTCCGCAAACACCCTTTCACATTCGCTTCTGAGCATCGGGATACAGCTATGCTGCGGCCTGATGAAGAAAGGGCTTGCACATTTTCCCAATGCCTTCCTTGCCAGCTGATTCGAACGTTTCACATGATGCTTGTACATTCCGGACACGAACAGATGTCGCGAGATTCCGATCACGACCTTGCCGTCACGGAAATAATCCTCCGGGCGGCAGTCCCCTACCGGGAAGATGTCATCGTTGAAATACAGGAACTGCTCGTCAAGCCCCTTTATCTTATGAAGGAAGAGGCTTATCGTAGTGCTGTTGAACGTAGGAAGATGCTCGGCCGGAATGAAGTCACTATGAAGAACCACCTTGAGATTCTCACGGTCGACCCATGAAGGGACCTGGCTTTCATGCGAAACCACCAGATACACATTCCTGACAAACGGCATCCTGTACTGGATGCCTCTGAGCAGATACTTCAACGTGCCCCAGTCACGGAAACGCTTTGTCATCACAGGAACATTCGTATACTTCTCATAATCCTTCTGCCAGACAGGATCCTGTCCGTCCACATATGCAATGATGATATCCATATCTGCTACAATTAATCTATATATCTCATGATCATTTTCCTGACACTGTCCGATACCCTTTTAGCCGCATCTGTAGTCGCCTCGAGCGTCTCTGCAATATTCTTATACTTCATTACCTCGATGGCATTGGACTCATTCGTGAATATGAATCCTATATACTCAGCAAAGGTATCGTCTGCAGCATGCTCAAGTTCCGTAATCCTGTCGCATTGCACGGATATCTGGGAATAATTCTTCTTCAGATCACCGAAATAAGACATCATCTTCTTCAAGGCATCAGCTGAAGCATTGATATACATCGCCAGATCACGGATCTGTGAATCGATCCTTTGCGGCATATACAGCAGGACGGACTTGGCCGAATCGTTTATATTGTCCAAAAACTCGTCAATGTGCATCGCGACAGACTGAATGTCACTTCTCCTGACAGTCTTGAGGATGCTTTCATAAAGCTGCTCATGGAACTCGGTCAGAAGTGCGTCTCCCTGGACCTCACATATCTTGACCTCCTTCTCCAAGGACTTCCATCTCGATACCTCCATTGTATCAAGCATCTCACACAATGCTGCAGAAGCCTGCACAAGATAGGTGGTCTGCTGCGCGAACACAGGAAGATAGTGTTCGTTACGCGCACCTATGCGTCGGAATAATTTCAACAATCCCATATTTCACTTGTTTGTCAAACTTCAAATATAATAATCTTTTCAGAAAATATCATGCAAAAATCGTCCGGCCACCATATCCTGCGTGCATATTCCCTTTAAAAACTTTTTTTAACAGGCTAAAAAAAATCTTTGAATCATAAAAAAAAGAAAAATCTGATGAATCTTTCTTTAAATCGCTCAATCCATCCGGCAAGGTGACATAGATTTGCCGAAAAAGATGAAACGTATCCTGATGACATTTCATTTACTCATCTGCCTGACCGCAGCCCACGCACAGATGCGTGGATCTGAAGGGATGGCAGGAACGGACATCGCGGCTCCGATACGCAATAAGATGGCAAGGATACTGCTGAGCCATTCGTTCGGGAAGCATTGGACAGCCGAAGGCCAGATATCATTTCCTGTCTTTCCCGATCAGAAGAAAGACAAGGAAAGGACGGATCACGAGAGTGAGTTCAATGCATATGGCTCGGAAGAAGCTGAAAGAGCCGTACCATCAGCAGCATTCACGTTCTGCTTCTGGCATGACGAAGCATACAGAGGACCGTTCATATCGGCCGGATGCAGATACTTGAGAGACCACGTCCCGGAATGCATCATTGGAGCAGGATACTCGGTAAGGATAGGGAACCATCTCTCCGTACGTCTGTCTTTCGACACCGGGGTCGGATCAAACGACACGGGACAGGATGATGGGATCACAATAGGAATATGTTATTTGTTTTAGATATGAAGACCGACAGGATGAACAGGAACCGGAAGATGTCTCTATTGAATTTCAGTGACCTTATCTTTAACACACATTCTCCGTCCATTCTGGACAAGCTTACTATGATAACCCTTCTTCCGGTTCTGTTTTCCTGTGTGAAAACAGATGACATAGGGTCATGGAACGTTTCACCGAAGAGCAGAGAGTACGAGACCGACGTATGTTTCACCAAAGGGGAGACAGGACTGAAGACACTCGACCTTTTCACATTTGAAGCTGGCCCGCTCGCCCACCTTGACGCTTATATGCGGACAGACCGATGGGACGGAGATGCCGTCACTATGATGTCAGGTCAAGGAGAGAAGATCTTATTCGCATGCGCCAACGGTCAGTGCGACAGATATGACTGGGCCGCCATAAGCTCGGTTTCATCGCTTGACGGAATCCATGCCGACCTCGAGAAGGAGCGGCGGCATGAACTGCTGATGACAGCCACAGGGAGGACTATGGCAGGAAACGGCAAGCCGTGCTGTCTCGAGCTGAGACCTTTGACATGTGAGGTACGGCTCAGATCGATAAGATGTGACTTTACAGGAAGACCATATCAGGGAGAGAAGCTTAAGGATGTGTCCGTATACCTTACCAATGTAAACGCACAATGCAGCATAACCGCTGACGGCATGACAATGCCGACAAGAATTGTGAACCAAGGAGGCCTGTCGGAAGAAGACATGGATGCATTCCGGGAACCGGGCCTTCTATACAGGAAGATTGACGAAGATATAGGTGACATCGCGACAAGACCGGACATCAGTCTGTTGTGCTATCCCAATGCATCAGAGGAAGAAAGCCCCGGCTCACCTTTCACAAGGCTGGTAATAGAGGGAACGGTCGAAGGAGAGACCTACTGGTGGCCTGTCGACATAAACCGGAGCAGAGATGGCTCAGGCACAGAAGAAGGGCTGTACCGGAACTGCAGCTACGTCTACGACATCGTAATCCGCAGAAAGGGATCGGACGATCCTGACACAGCCTTGAAGATCGAGGATATTGAAATTGAAATGAAAGTTTTGCCATGGAAAGAAAAGGATGGTTATTCAGTCGGCTTCTGACATGTGCGGCCGTCATTGCCGCCGTATCATCATGCACGGGCACGATGAAGGAAGAGAAGGCAGAAGACATAAGACGCGAAGTCATGCTCAGGATCAGCGCTCCAGCACTCCAGACCCGGGGAGGAGACGCGTACGAAGACAGGATATCAACATTGGATCTGCTTATATTCGAGGATGGGATGCCTGACTACAGGACATACCGGAAGACGGAAGGGGCATCGGATATGGAAGTAACAATAAGTCTGGTTTCCGGACGCAACTACTCCATATATGCCTTCGTCAATTTCAAGGACCGCATCGAAGCGGAAAGCATCACAGAGGTACAGGAAGCAATGGTACAGCTTCAGAATCCGTCCAACGAAGGGCTCGGGATACCGATGTACGGATTTCTGAAGGACATCACGGTCAGCGAGGAAAAGGAGATAAGCATGCAGCTGACAAGAATGATGGCCAAGGTAAGCATAAGAATGGACCGAAGCAGGCTTAGCAGAGACGTGGAGCTGCAGGTAAGGAGAATATCGGCATGCAACTGTCCCAGGAATGCCAGCGTCTTTACAGACAGCAGGGCCAGAAGCCGCTTCGATTGTTTCGATACAAGGTATGGATGGACAGGAGATGAATGCAGCCCGCTGAATACCGTCACGACGGGCGGATTCAGCGAAGAAGTGTCGCTGTTCCTGCTGGAAAACATGCAGGGAGAGTTCCCGCACGAGATCGGTGAAGACGAGGAAAAAGTGCTTGACGAAGAAGGACTTCTGTCCCAGATATGCTCGTACATCGAACTCGAGATGGAATACTGTTCTCCCCGACATTTCATCAACGGCCAGAACCTGATCTACAGGTTTTACCTCGGCGAAGGGCTGAAAGACCTCAATGTCGAAAGGAACTGCCATTACCATATAGACATAGTACCCGAAGACGACGGTCTGTCAGGAGGCGGATGGCGTGTGGACAAAAGCGGCATTGGCACTTATGCGCAGGAGATCATCCTGTCCGCCAACACTCTCGAGATGACATACAGAGGAGAGGAACACCAGCTTGAAGCGACAGTCGTTCCGGACGGAACGACCTTCAGGGAAGTAAGCTGGAAAAGCAGCGACCCCTCCGTTGCCGACATAAGTCCCGACGGGAAGATAACGGCTCACGACGAGGGCACATGTCTCATAACCTGCTCTGCTACAGACGGTTCCCCCGCTACCTCCACATGCGGGATAAATGTCAGATATGCTCCTCCGAGCTTCACGATGTACCCTGGAGACTATATCGAAGGTAATGTCGGGGACGACATACACATATGGTGCGAGATATTTCCTCCTAACGCTCCTTTCGACCCCGGTCATGAAGAACTGGACTACGACAAAAGCAGAGGCATATACGACTATACGATCGACGAGGACGGGAAAGGCGTCACCCTGCACCTTAAGAAGCCCGGCACAGGCATAATATACATGACAGCAGGAGAACCCGTCAATCAAAGCGGGATGGCCATCGTGGTCGTCAGATCTTACGAAGGTAACGCGCAGTATGCGATTCCTCCGACTCACCCAGCTTTTCAGGAGTGCCTTCGAAGACCAGATGTCCTCCGGCATCTCCCGCTTCAGGTCCGAGATCGATCACCCAGTCAGCCGCACGGATGACATCCAGATTGTGCTCCACCACGACTATAGTATGTCCCTTGGAGAGCAATGCGTCAAAGGACTTCAGAAGCTTCTCTACATCATAGAAGTGTAGTCCGGTGGTAGGTTCGTCGAAGATGAACATTATCCTCTGAGGCTTTGATTTCGATGAGACGTCATTCATGGAGAGGAAGTATGCCAGCTTGACTCTCTGGCTTTCGCCTCCCGAGAGCGTACTGCTGCTCTGACCCAGCTTGATATACGAAAGTCCCACGTCCACAAGAGGCTGAAGACGCTCTGCTATCCTCTGTGCTGCAGGATCATCCTGCGAGCCGAAAAAGGCTATCGCCTCGTCTACACTCATGTTAAGTATGTCATCTATGTTCAGTCCCTTGTACCGGACCTCGAGGATATCAGGCTTGAAGCGCTTTCCTCCGCAGGATTCGCATACCATTGAGACATCAGCCATGAACTGCATGCCTATCTTTACAAAGCCTTCTCCCTGACATTCGGGACAGCGTCCTCCATCCATGTTGAAGGAGAAATGTGACGGAGTATATCCGTTCATCCTGGCATACTGCTGGTCTGAAAGCAGCTTTCTGATGTCATCATATACCTTGAGGTATGTCACTGCATTCGAGCGCGAGCTCTTGCCTATAGGATTCTGGTCCACATATTCTACCTGAGTGATGCGGTCAAGGCTGCCGGCCAGGCCGCGGAATGTACCCGGGGCTGATCCTGTCTGATTGATATGACGGTACAATGCCGGATACAGGATATCTCCGACAAGGGAGGACTTGCCGCTGCCGCTGACGCCGGTCACCACCGTAAGTACACCCAGAGGGAATTTGACGTTGATATCCTTGAGGTTGTGCTCCATGGCACCCTCTACCTCTATGCTGTAGCTCCACGTCCTCTTCCTGCGTTCATACCTTCCGCGCATTCCGTTCAGGTACTGAAGGGTAAGAGACCTTTCGCGCTGTTCCGCTGTCGAAGACCCGTCGATCAGGCCTTTGTATACTATTTCTCCACCATGGATGCCGGCTTTCGGTCCTATGTCTATAAGCAGGTCGGCCGCACGCATTATCTCTTCATCGTGCTCGACGACGACGACAGTGTTACCTATATCGCGAAGACGTTTCAGAACAGATATAAGTCTTTCTGTATCACGAGGATGCAATCCTATACTAGGTTCATCGAGGATATAGAGGGATCCCACGAGAGAACTTCCGAGCGCAGTCACGAGATTGATGCGCTGACTTTCTCCTCCCGAAAGTGTATTCGAAGTACGGTTCAATGTCAGATAGGACAATCCGACATCACTGATGTAGCGGAGTCTCGACACGATCTCCTCTATCGCTTTTGCGACAATCTTATGCTCCCAGTCAGTTATCTGAATGTTCTCGAAGAAGTCGAGGAGCTGACCGACATTCATGCACAACAGCTCATGAATATTCTTTCCGCCTACCTTGACATATAGAGCTTCCTTCCGCAGACGGCTTCCTCCGCAGTCATGACACACCGTCCTGCCGGAATACCTGCTGAGCATGTACTTGTACTGGATCTTGTAGCGGTTTGACTCGACCCAACGGAAGAATTCGTTGAGTCCTATGATGGAATCCTCTTCGGTCTCGGCAGCATGGCCTTTCCATATCAGGTCCTTCACCTCCTGACTCAGGTTGCAGTATGGCTCGAAGATAGGTATCCCGTATCTGGCGGAATTCCTTACGAGATGGTCCTTGAACCAGCCCATCTTCTCTCCTCTCCAGCAGGCTATGGCTCCGTCATATATCGTCTTGCTCTTATCCGGCACGACAAGATCCTCGCTTATGCCGATGATCTGTCCTAGGCCGCCGCATACCGGACATGCTCCTAGCGGACTGTTGAAGCTGAACAGGTATTCATCCGGCTTCGCGAACTCCATCCCGTCCGCCTCGAACCTGTTGATGAACGGCCTTACATCGATACTTCCGTCTGCAGCCAGTTCCTTCCTTACGAGCATGCTTCCGCCTCCCTTGTCGAAGGCGGCATCTATCGACGCATTCAGACGGGTCTGCAGGTCTTCCCATTCCGTCTGCGGATAAGGTTCCCCAGACTCCTCGACCGGAAGGCCGTCCTTCATCCGCGGCAGACGAAGTCTGTCGACCAGAAGATAAAGTTCTGAAGGGTAATCACCTGACTCAGCCCTCTGCATCACTTCCTCGATTCTGACGGCGCGGTCGGTGAAGAATCTCGAATATCCCTCCTCCTTGAGCTGGAGCATGAGTTCGACCTTGTCGGTACGGTCCTTCCACCCCAGATCGGCAAGAATATATGCAGCCGAGGCATCGCCGCTGAACACATACCCCATCACATCGTTTACCGTATGACACTTCACTTCCTCGCCGCTCACAGGAGAATACGTACGCCCGATACGGGCAAAGATCATACGCAGATAATCGTATATTTCAGTGCTTGTTGCGATGGTAGAACGCGGATTGCGGGTGTTAACCTTCTGCTCGATGGCAATCGCAGGCGGTATGCCCTCTATCAGCTCCACATCAGGCTTCGACATACGTCCGAGGAACTGTCTGGCATACGACGACAGGCTCTCCGCGAAACGACGCTGTCCTTCCGCAAAAAGCGTATCGAAGGCCAAGGATGATTTTCCCGAGCCCGATATACCGGTGATAACCACGAACTTGCCACGAGGTATCTCGACGGTCACATCCTTCAGATTGTTGACCTTCGCCCTCCTTACTATGATATTTCCTTCTTCCGCCATCTCATGTTGAAATTTGTAGAGCCCGTAAAATTACGATTTTTTCCACACTTTTTCAAGCCAGGCCTTGAACTCGGTCCATGTACCGTCGAATACATTGATGTCCGTCTCTGCCGAAATGCCTCTCGGACGTCCTGTCTGGGTGAACTGCCAAAGGAGCCACTTGCCGGAATCCGGTCCCTTCTTATTGTATCGGGCCATCCAGTAGTCATACTTCCTGAATTCCTTTCTGTCCAGATACTTCTTACGGAAAAGATCGTTCGTATAGATGACCGGACGTACTCCATATTCATCTTCAATCGCCTTCAGCCACTTCAGAGCCATTTCCTGGACGACTGACACTCCCAGTTCCTCCATCCTCTTGTGCGATATCTCGATATCAAGCACCGGAGGGAAATCGCCAGGCTCCACTACCGCATTGGAAATGAAGTTCTGTATCTGAGTCTCTATGTCGGATCGAGTGGTCATGAAATGATACGCACCCTTGACGAGACGTCCCTCGCGGGCCTGTGCAACATTCTCCGCATACTTCGGATCCACGATATCCGATCCCTCGGTAGCCTTCATCAGGACGAAGAAAGGAGGCTGGACCTCATATCCCGCCAGAGGCGCTGCAGAATAGACTTCGCCCTTCTTGTCCGCATATAACGCCACGTTTTCCCATTTCCAAGACCCCTGATGGCGCGAGACATCTATGCCGTAGACCTTGCCGCCGGTACGGAAATCCTTCTTTCCGGAACGCATCAGCGACCCCTGGTCCCAATAGCCGAACTCTACTCGGCCGTCAGGATGGGTCAGGCGCCCGAGTCCCTGCTTGTATCCCTTGTACCAATAACCCGAATACACCCTTCCGTCCTTGTAGTCCGTCACACCGGCACCAGACGGTGACAGGCCTTCAAAGGCCCCCACATACGTCCAGTCCTTGTTCGTCAGCCTGCCTTCAGGAAGATCTCCGAACACCCACTCCCCTTCGTACACATTGCCCTTCGGCGAGAGATATCGTCCTTCTCCATGATACATGCCGCCTTTCCAGAAGCCATCATACTCGGCCCCGTCTGCACGCACGACCTTTCCCTTGCCGTCTCTCACACCGGCGGCAAACGAACCCTCATACACTTCGCCATCAGCAAGCGTATGCACGCCCTCTCCATGCATCCGACCGGCAAGCCACTGTCCGCGATACGATGACCCATCCTCAAACACCTTCTCCACATCAAGGACAACGTTGTTGTGGACATACCACCATACGCCCAGTCCTACGGCAACGGCCAGAAGTACGGATTCGATGATTATCACTGCTTTCTTCATGGATACAAATATACTGTTTTCCGGCACATTACAAAACAATGCCGTCCGATGATTCATGGTCATCGGACGGCATGATATTCGGAAACAAGGCTTAGAGTCTTGCCTTGAGAGCCTCTGCCATCTCCTCGTAGCCAGGCTTGCCGAGAAGAGCGAACATATTCTTCTTGTAAGCCTCTACGCCAGGCTGGTCAAACGGATTCACACCGAGGACATAGCCGCTGATACCGCAGGCCTTCTCGAAGAAATAGAAGAGAGCACCGAGATTGTACTCGTCCACACACTCGATCGAGAGCGAGATCTGAGGTACGCCGCCATCGATATGAGCAAGCTTGGTACCGAGCTCCGCCATAGCGTTGCACTCCTCCACATGCTTGCCGGTCAGGAAGTTGAGACCGTCAAGATTCTGAGGATCGTTCTCGATGAGCATAGAGCGCTTGCTCTTCTCTACTGTAACGACTGTCTCCATAAGAGTGCGCTCACCGTCCTGGATGTACTGTCCCATAGGGTGGAGGTCTGTAGTGAAGTTCACCGATGCATGGAAGATACCGAGACCGTTCTTGCCCTCAGACTCGCCGTAAAGCTGCTTCCACCACTCGCCGAGGAAAGTAAGCTTAGGGTTGTATGCCACGAGGATCTCGATCTTCTTGCCCTGAGCATAAAGAGCATTACGCATAGCTGCATACTGGATCGCAGGGTTGCACTCGCACTTCTGAGCGCAAGCCTCCTCCATTGCAAGAGCTCCCTCAAGCATAGCCTTCATATCAAAGCCTGCGAGAACGATAGGAAGGATACCTACCGGAGTAAGCACTGAGAAACGTCCTCCAACATTGTCCTCGATCACGAAAGTCCTGTAGCCTTCCTGAGTTGCGAGACCCTTGAGGGCTCCGCGAGCCTTGTCGGTCACAGCCACGATACGCTCTGCTGCCTCAGCCTTTCCGTATGTATCCTCGAGATACTTCTTCACGAGGCGGAACGCCACTGCAGGCTCTGTGGTAGTACCTGACTTCGAGATCACTACACATGCAGCATTTCTCTCCTGCACGAGATCCATGAGCTCGCACATGTATTCCTCTGAAAGGTTCTGACCGGCGAAGACGATCTCTGGAGCAGGTCCCTTCTTCTTGAGCTGCTTTGCAAACTGATGTGAAAGAGCCTCGAGAGCACACTTTGCTCCGAGATATGAGCCGCCGATTCCGATCACTACCACGAGATCCACGTTCTTGGCTGCCCATGAGTCCCTGATGGCCTCGCAATCAGCCACAAGAGTACTGTTCAGAGTCTCTGAAGGAAGATGTTTCCAGCCGAGGAAATCGTTTCCTGCGCCTGTTTCGTTCTCAAGCACTTCAAGTGCCGCGAGTGACTTCTCGACATAAGCCTTGTAATCTGCATCTTTTACAAAGGAGCTGCAGCCTCCCAAATTTACCTTTACCATATCGAAGTATATTTATGCGTTTTTCATCACCTGATCGGAGGCACAGCCTCCATATCAAGGCAAAGTTAAATATTTTTTGCACAATAAAGTGCTAATTTGGCTATATTTGTCAATGAAAACACAGCACATTTCACGATGAAAAGGATTACAGCACTCATATTGGCCGCATCCCTGCTCGTGCCATCAATGGCCGACGCACGGAAGAAGAAGGAAGACACATGCTCCGGGAAAGTCGCCATCGTGGCCCACAGAGGCTTCTGGAACTGCGAAGAGGCAGGCTACGCAAAGAACTCCGTCGCAGCCCTCCGCTGCGCCCAGGAGGCAGGTTTCTGGGGCAGCGAATTCGACGTCAACATGACGGCGGACAGCGTCCTGCTCGTCTACCACGACGGCGATGTCGACGGCAGGAAGATCGAGAAGCATCCCTACTCGGACTTCAAGGACTTCCGTATAGCGAACGGCGAGCCGATACCGACGATCGACGACTATCTGACGCAAGGTGCGAAACATCCTGAAACCATGCTCGTATATGAGCTCAAGAAACATTCATGCGACGAAGTCGAGGACACGTTCGTGGACCTGACGATCGGAAAGCTCCGGGAACACGGGCTTCTCGACCCTGAAAGAGTCATGTTCATCTCGTTCAGCTGGCACATGTGCGAAAGGCTGGCGCAGAAGCTCCCCGGCTTCACAGTACAGTACCTCGGCAGCGAAAAGAAACCGTCAAAGGTGAAGGCCGCCGGAGTGGACGGGATCGACTACCGCCACACCATCCTGACCCTCAACGGCAAATGGGTACGACGGGCGCACAATTTAGGAATGAGCGTAAATGCATGGACAGTAAACGACGAAAAGGACATGCTGAAGATGTTCGGACTGGGGGTCGATCAGCTCACGACGGACCAGCCGCTGGAAGCCCGCGCGCTGATGCAGGAAAAGGGCATCACAGAAGTGCGTTAATGCACATCGATTATATCGTCCAGTGACGTGGTGTACAGACGGGAGCGGTAGTCGCTGCGGATGCCGTCGGCATAATGGCCGGGACGCTGCGAAGCGAGGCGCAGCAGCGGACGGCCGGAAGAAGAAGCTCCGGCAGAATTGACCTCATCCATGACTTTGGAAAGCCTGTCCTGCCTGATACGAAGCTCATCATCGAAATCAAACATAGAGGCCTGGATGGCATCGGAGGCGACAATCCCGCTGACGACCACTCCGGCCTTCTTGTATCTGAACCCGGGCCTGTAGATGGTCCTGAAGGCCTTCAGTGCCGCTCCTACTATCTCATGAGCGCTGCTGGCGGCGACGTCAAGCCTCACGGTCGCATACGGAAAATACTGCGCCAGATCCTCCCTGAACCGGTTGGTATACATGAACGTAGTCACCTCGCCAGCCGCCGAATCCTCCTCACGCAGCTTATGCGCACACATGGCCGCGAAGTCCGACACCCTCAACGCCAGCTCCGCCTCGTCCGTGATCATGTCTGCAAACGAACGCGACGTGCAGATGGTCTTTCTCCTTTCGTGCTTCTCCTCATCGACGCACGGACGCCCCTGAAGTTCCTCCCATGTCCGGACGGTATTGACATTGAAGTTTTCCCTGACCCATCGGGCAGGCCTCCGGACAAGATCCGCCGCCGTCGCTACTCCCCGCTCCTGAAGTTTTGGCGCCAACCTGCGTCCTATTCCCCACACATCGCCTATCGGAGTGAGTTCCAAGGCCTTGAGCCTCTTCACGTCACTATCGATCATACACACCCCTCGGTATCCTTTGTACTTCTTTGCAAAATGACTCGCTATCTTGGCAAGAGTCTTTGTCGGAGCCACGCCTATACTGACAGGGACCCCCACCCATCTGCGGACCTTCTCCACAAGATCGCGGCACATCTGCGGAATAGCTTTCTCAGGGATGCCTTCAAGATGCAGGTACGCCTCATCGATCGAATAGATTTCGATCTTTGGCACGGCATCGGCAAGGATGGACATGACCCTGTTCGACAGATCTCCGTACAGAGCGTAATTCGAAGAGCACGCCACAAGCCTGCCGCTCTCGGTCAGATGCTTCACCTGATAGAAGGGAGTACCCATCCTGATGCCCATCGCCTTGCTTTCGTTGCTGCGCGACACGATGCATCCGTCGTTGTTGGAAAGCACGACAACAGCCTTGCCCTCCAGCTGCGGCTGAAAGACCCTTTCGCACGAAACGAAGAAATTGTTGCAGTCCACTAAGGCATACATCAGCGTATCTTCTTAATCACATATGTGACCACACCCCACATCTTGAAGTCGACACCCTCGTCCACTTCGATTGCCGGATATTTCTCATTAGCCGGTACAAGTGTAAGCGCTTCACCATGGAAATGCAGATGCTTCAGCGTGAACTCACCGTCCACGAAACATACCGCCATATCTCCCTCCTGAGGCTCCAACGCCCTGTCTATCACAAGGATATCCCCCTCCTCGACCCCTGCATCAATCATGGAGTCCCCCACCACCCTTCCATAGAATGTGGCAGCCGGATGCTTCACGAGCTCCCGGTTCAAGTCTATCGCCTGCGTCATATAATCCGTTGCCGGAGAGGGGAATCCGGCATGTATGCCGTCCTGCGCCATCTTAGGCAGCTGTTCCTCAAGTTCCTTCAATTTGTCCATAACCTTACCATGTCATACAAAAATAGCAAATCCGCGCCACATCACCCTATCAAACATAGAAAAAATAACATATCGATAAAATTGGTATATTTGCAGATCATGCGCAGACTCTTGGATGAAATATCACATTTGCTGGAAAGCCGCGGATTTGACTGCTCGCGTCAGATACGTCACGGCTTCGACGTGCTCTGCACAAAGACGCCGGACGGAAAGCATCCGAGAGTGATACTTCCCCTGGAGATCACAGCCAGCACACCCGAAGAAGCCGCCCGGAACAGCGAAGATGCCCTCGATTCCGTCATGATGATCAGCCATACGGAAGGATATCCGCTCATCATCACGCGGGACCGATGGGAGAGACAGAGGAAGATGACGGAAGCGAGACTGTTCGCCCATCTGGAGACATTCAGCCAGACCTATGCCCGCAACTGCGAAGTAAGAAGGATAGAAAAGACTGAGGCACAGTCATTTCTGAAAGAAAATCACTCATACGGAGACGCTGCTTGCAGATACAGGTACGGACTTTTCCTGAAGAGGCATACAGGCCATAATTCGGAAAGAGAGGACGAGATCGGACAGCTCATCGCAGTAGCGACATTCTCCAACGCCAGGAAATGGATCAAGGAAGGCAAGGAGATAAGGTCGTACGAATGGACAAGATACGCCTCGCTGCCGGGAATGAGGGTCAGCGGAGGCATGGGCAAGCTGCTCAAGGCCTTCATCAAGGAAGTGCAGCCGGACGACATCATGAGCTATGCCGACCTCGAATGGTCGGAAGGCACTGTCTACCGTACTCTCGGATTCTCCCCCGAAGGAATAAAGGAACCGGTGACATTTGCCGTCGGCACTGAGACATGGGAGAGATTCCCGATAAGGCCCGGGACGGCAGTCCACGAAGGCATCGCCGGCCTGACCGGCGCTCTGTTCTACCGCAACTTCGGCAGCAGGAAATACCGCCTGAAGCTGACGGATTACAAATAAAATCACTATCTTCGCGACCGATTTCAAACGGCAATATAAAACAACGACATAATGGAAGCAATTGTAAAGACCGATTTCAATTTCCCTGGCCAGACAGGCCACTATGTAGGCAAGGTACGCGACGTCTACAGCATCAATGAAGAATACCTCGTGATGGTCGTCTCAGACCGTATCTCGGCATTTGACGTAGT
>JAGBCS010000035.1 GCA_017937885.1 Bacteroidales bacterium | reverse complement strand
TGACGATTAAGGAGTTAAGGGACTGCGAGCGGGATGAATGATGACGTGAGGCGTTGGGCTGTCCATGAAAACAGGTTGTTTTATGGACAAGTGAGGCAGAAACGCGCGTCTGTCCATGGAAACGAGCCATTCTGTGGATGCGGGGTGGGAAGAGTCACGGAATTAATTGTGTGTGAAAAGAGAAACAATAAAAATAGAAACTAAAATGAAAAAACAGATGAAAAGAACTGTTTATGAAGCACCGGTCACGGAGCTCTTCCGCGTTGAGCTGGAGGGGGCGTTCATGGGTGCATCCATCATTTCTGGAGACCACGATGTCGAAACTACCGGCCACGAGATTAACACTATAGAGTTGGAAGGTGATAACGCCTATAAGTTTGACGGGAGCCAGACTTGGAATGATATAGACTGGAAATAAGGGAGGAATAGGTATGAAAAAGATATTTAAATATGCAGCGCTGGTGTGCGCTTCAGCAGCAGTCGCGATAAGCTGCGTAGAGGAGAATCTGGAACCGATCATTCCGGCTGTAGATGGTGATGGCATTGTATTCGGTGTTCGTGCGGGATTTGAAGATTCTGCACCACAGACCAAGACCGAATATAGCGGCGAAGACTACACTGTAGAAAATTCGGATGGTACAACGACTAAATTCGAGCGTATCGACTGGGTGGTAAACGACAAGATCGAGATATACTCGCCACAGGCAGAGAATCCGCTCGCAACAACTGATAGACCAAAGTCTACTCATTATGTGGTAACTAACTTGAGTGCTGATGATGGGAATGCAGGTTCAACAGGCAAAGGTAGCGACTACGCAAAACTTGCAAATGTCGGCGAGGCCGGCCTCAGGTGGAACGGCACTCAGAAACACGACTTTTACGCCATGTACCCGTCATCAGAGATGTTCCGCCCTGCAGGTGGAGACATCCCTGCGAACATCAAGTCTGGCGTCTTTATGGGTCTCGACAAGGAAACTAATTCCAAAGTTATGGTCTATGGTATTGTTTCCGATGTGCAACAGCCGACAGTTGTACCTGATCCGAACAATTCGGGCAGCTACATCGCAAAGCCTGACATGAACTATGCTTACATGGTTGCCAAGACATCTGTCGACCCTAACACGACAAACAATGTCAAGCTTTCATTTGTCCCTATCGTAACAGCTGTCGAAATCGAACTTGTCAATGTAGCTAATGAAGCAGTAACCATACGCGAAATCCAGGTTGCGTCAGATGAGCCTATCGTCGGAGGATTCACAGCAGACCTCAGCGGATGGACTGACACATATCCGGATTGTACAAACTTGACTGCGTCTGCAGCCGCTACTGAAGAAGAAAAGGAAATACAGGTTACGACCCTTATTCAAAGCGGTAGCACGTATACTGGAGTTAACCTTATACCAGGTGCAACACTTAAATTTACAGTATTCCTGCTTCCGGGATCTGACATCGAGAATCTTACAGTACGTGTATCAAGCCTCGGATATTCATATATAAGCAAGGAACTGAAGAATGGTAATATACCGGCTAACCTGAAGACCAGAATCAAGCATCTGAATCTTCCGGGTGATGCAAAAGAGTTCGAATCGAGTGGAGATAACTGGATGGACCAGCTTGATCCTAATTCAGTCATTAAATCACTCTCGCTTCCTGGTACAGGAGGATCATTTACATCAGAAGTCACTAATGAGGCTTTCCGCCAGCAGGACCTGACTTTCGATGAGCAGTGGGCTCTTGGCGTCCGTGCATTTGAACTTTCAAGTGACCGTCCAAGTTCTGCGACTACATCATTGGGAGGAGAAAAGATCACATGTAACAAAGTTGATGTGGTAGATGCTTCTGGAAATAATATAACTGTGATTGATGCCGTCAGGGCAATTCTGGGTAAATTGGCAACATATAAAACTGAAACTGCCGCTCTGATTCTTACATATCAGCCTGAAGGAAGTGATATAAAAAGAAATGTAGAAAGCTATTCGAGAAGTTTGGCTAAGATGCTTGACGGCAGCGGAACCACAGGACAGGGAACAAGCCTTTCGTCTGAAGAGGCGGCAAAGATTATCCCATATACCGCAGGACTGACTCTAGGAGAAGTGAATGGAACAAATAGTGCTCGTGGAAAACTTATTCTTATTTGTAGGCCGAATCAGAACAATGAGGCAGAGGAGAATGGTGAGACATTCGCAAGTGCTATGGGATATCTCCCATCATCTAAAGTAACAGCAATCAATGGTTGCGGTACTGCAAAAGACCGCTGGGGTGCGAGAGGTTATAAAACAACCTCTATTAATGAGAATTGGGCGCAGGGAACAAATGGTATACTGGGAGGTTTATTGGGATATGAATGGGGAAATAAAACTTTAACTGGCGAAGGTTCCGTCAATAATAATCTTGGACGAGCATTGGACATCAGTAACTCACCATTGATTGAATCTGTCATGACAGAAGAAAATATTGCAAATGCAAATGGAAGACTTGGTGCTAATGACACTCGCAAAGGATACGATGTTACATCATCATATGTTGAGTCATTCCTTTCAGGTAAAGAATTCAACATCTTCCAAAGTGGCTCAACATATACAATGGCAGGGAAATATGGAAATGTTTCGATATCAAGACCAGATCCAACTGATCCTACAGAACTTCAGTTCGAATTCGAAACTAATCAGACCAATACGGTATGCTGGTTTCAGGAGTGGGCTCGTGTGGTTCCTGAGCAAAGCGTAGGACGTAGAGAGGGTACTTGGCGTGATCCTAATAGTAATTATAGTTACGGTGATTATGATATTTATTGGTTTGAATCGTATAGCGAGAAATTATCGAATGTAAAAACAACGTTCGACATGGCTATTGAGAACTACGATAATTCATATATATATATAAACTCGCTTTGCGGATATTTGGCGACTACAGAAACAGATGTTACTCCTACATGGAGCTTAGCTCCAAGTATGCCAGGTGGAACATATGGCCTTTGGGGCGGAGCCGGCGGAGATGTCAAAGGTC
The DNA here is from genome assembly GCA_017937885.1 of Bacteroidales bacterium. Lineage (GTDB taxonomy): Bacteria > Bacteroidota > Bacteroidia > Bacteroidales > UBA932 > Cryptobacteroides. Next base: position 4,775 of record JAGBCS010000035.1, on the reverse strand, counting down.
TTTCCGACATACTTAATCCAGCCTTCTATAACTATGTGGTTGAAAAAGGTCTTGGTACAGGAAATCAGGTCACTGGCCCAACCGGTATCGTGTTGATGGATTTCGTTGAAAAAGAGGGTGCTGCCAATAAAACAGCTGAGTTGATTGCTGCGATCATTACTAACAATCAGAAATATGCTACTTCTGGTCCTACTCTTGACAATACAAACAAAGAAGAGGGATCAAATAATCCAGTACAACCTTTCTAATAATTCCGCATATTGCGGTATAGATTGAATGTGTGTGTCATTAACAATGACAAAAAATGAAACTACAGAATGTCTGCGGGGTAACCCGCAGACAGATATGTTTAACCAAACACACACACTTATGAAATTTAATCGATTTTTAACCATTTTAGGAGCCGGCATGATAATGTTGGCTTCTTGTGTTGAGAATGAGCTTGTCCTCGAAACAGAAGGTGACATCATTTTCAAGGCTGCGATCGAGGCACCTTCCTCGAATCCTCAGATACCGTTTGACACACATCAAACGAAGACTTTCATTGATGAGAACAGCGCGTATGAGTCCGGCGTGGGAACGATGTGGCGCCCAAAAGAGACAATAGGCGTATACAGCAGGTACTCTAAAAATGCGAAGTTCACGAGCACAAATTCCTCTAACACAGGAAATGTTTCATTCAGCGGTTTCGTATTAGGTACGCCGGAGTACGCTTATTATCCTTATAGTGACGAAAACAGAAACGTCAATCCTACGGCTGTAAAGGGTGTGATGCCTTCGAATCAGGAATATAATTCTATCCACAAGGACATCGTTGGCGACTATCGTGCCGGTATCTTCGATGAGCGAGACTGGTTCTCTTCGACCTTCAAGTTCACCCGCCTTGTATCCATTCTTCAGTTCGTGATCGATGCTACTGGTACTCCGTTGGCTGACTCCAACATCAGGCAGATAGAGTTCAAGGTCAGCAACCAGAGCAAGATTGCAGGTGACTTTACAATCAATCTTCAGACTCAGGAGGCTGTAAATGGTTCATTCAATGAGGGTGACGACAGGATTACCATGAACTGGATCAATGCTCCGACTCTTTATTCAAACAGATCCCAGACAGCCTACATGACATGCCTCCCGGCAGTGCAGCCCGGAGACGAGATGACGTTTGTAATCACAACAAACACTCATCGTGCAACAATCAAGCGTACCTCAAAGGTAGTATTCACTCCTAATGGTCTTTATTACTTCCCGCTTACATTGACCAACTTCCCTGACATGACTGTAGAGCAGATTACTGTCATCAATCCTTCCGAGCCAGAAACCCCAGCCATCGGTACACATCCGGTACTTCACGGCATGAAGTTCACTGTGGCGGATAACCCTGGAAAGATCCTTGACCGTAAGCTTGTATATCAGTCATCAGCAACAACTTACACCACATGCACTGAAGAAGTATGTGCCGTGGATACAACTAATCACACCATCAGTCTTTACCTTCCTTACCTGAACAACCGCAAACTCGTTCCTGTGTTTGAGATTCCGGAAGGAACCCAGCTTTATTATGAGGGTGGCGAGATCATCAGCGGTGAGACTGAGGTGGATTTCGCGACTTACAAGCAGGTTGCTGTCGTGAATGAGGTCGGCGACGGAGTCATCTATGACATCAACTTCACCAACACCGGCCTCCCTGTAGTGGTTGTGAACCAGCAGACAGGCGTGGTGACATCTGCAAGCGGCGACACCCAGAAGGGCAGCGCGGCATGGTACAAGGCGACAGGCGCAGCTTGGCAGCCGAAGGACAGCGACTGGATGATGAGCGACGCGTCGGTGGATAACTTCATGGTATACAACGCTGACGGAACCTCGGCCGTTACCGATAAGAACGGTGCTGTCGTTGAGAAGCCTCTTCTCGCTTCGACTCGCGTACGTGGTAATGTGAGCCAGCAGATGCCTAAGAAGCCGTTCGCGGTGAAGCTCGACAAGAAGTCAGGCGTCCTCGGAATGGCTCCGCACAAGCGTTGGGTGCTTCTGGCAAACTGGAGCGACCGTACGCTGATGCGTAACGCAGTCGCATATGACATCGCCGAGATCTTCCGCAACACCTTCCCTACAGACGGCATCGCGTGGAGCCCGTCCGGCGAGTTCGTGGAGCTCGTTTACAATGGAGTGCATGTGGGTAACTACTACCTCTGCGAGCAGGTGAAGATCGACAGCGGCCGTCTTGATATCGCGGATCCATACGATAAGGACGACGCATATTCAGGCGTGGCTGAGGATTACGGCTACCTCCTTGAGAGCGACGACGCATATGATGAGGCTGTAAAGTTCATCACAAAGACATACATTCCGTTCCAGTTCAAGGATGACGCAGACGGCAGCGGCAGCATGCTCGCATACGTGAAGGGCATCGTGAACGGCATCGACGACAATCTCTACAACGGCAACTGGACTGAGGCCTTCAAGACCATGGACCTCGCTTCATTCGTGGACTTCCTCCTTATTCAGGAGCTGATGATGAACGGTGAGCTCGGCTATCCTAAGAGCGTATACACATACATTGACGGCGGCAAGCTTTACGCCGGCCCTATCTGGGACTTCGACTGGCAGACCATCCCGAACATCACCGAGATCGAGAGCAAGTACGACAACATGTACACTAACAACGGCGGCAAGGCTTCATACAACTTCACATATGACAAGTCTATGCTCGCAACGGCTACATTCAACCGCAAGAGCAGCGCTCCTACATCCGTAAACAACGACGACAAGTCGTTCATGTGGTATCCTATGCTCGTGAAGAACGCTGAGTTCAAGGCTATGGCAGCAGAGCGCTGGAATGCAGTGAAAGGCGCGATCAGCGGATACGCAGACGGTCAGATTCCTGCGATGGCGGCGAAGATCAAGAAGTCGGAGGCCGAGAACTGGAGCATGTGGAAGCTTGACTCAGGCAGCAGCGGAGCTAAGAACCGTTACAACACTTACGGCATCGGCGGCGGCTTCAAGGGCGACGAGGCGATGACATTCGACAACGCGGTATCGACCCTCACAAACAACCTGAACAAGCGCATCAACGGCATGAGCTACGTCTCTAACCAGAGCTGGCCAAGCGTGAGCGGCGTGCCTTCTTATAGCGGTTCATCGTCAGGCAGCAGCTCGGGAAGTGGCTCAGGCAGCAGCTCCGGCAGCGGCAACTGGTGGGATAACATCTGGCCTTGGAGATAACATGAGGTTCCCGGCAGGACCGGGACAATGACAGAGTGCCCCCGGGACCGATGCCCGGGGACATCTTTCCCGTTTTTGAATTGTGTCTAACTAACGAAAATATAATGGAAGAGAAGTTTATCAAAGTAAGTGCAGCTGACGTGAGATATGAGTCACCTGCAGTAGAAGCAATCGTAATCGAGTCGGAGGGCGTGCTTTGCGCGAGCGGCCAGAACGAGGAATGGAACGAAGAGACTCTAGGTCAGTGACGGAAGTGCAACCTTAAAAGAATCAATGAGATGAAGAAGATATATTCATTCGCGGTTGCTGCCGTTGCGATGATGGCTGCCGCGTCATGTGCGCATGATGAGTTTGACGGTCTTCAGGATGAGGGAGCGAAGGTGACCTTCACGGCGAGGATCGGTTCGGACGACTCCGACACGAAGGCAGCGTTAGGAACAAGCGAAAACGGGAAGCCGCAGACAGTGTGGAGTTCTGGCGATATGATTACCATACATAATGGTGATCAGGGGTATATGTTTACTACGTCAGATGCGGGTCCATCAGCCGAATTCACGTACAGCGGCAGCGACTTCACTGCTGAGGACGGAGTGATCGCGGTCTATCCTGCCGGCGACTACAGCGCCGACCTCCCGAAGATGACCGTCAGCGTTGACATCCCTGCGGTACAGACCGCGACTGCAGGCTCATACGACCCTGCTGCAGCCGTGTCAGTGGCATATTCAACGGATGACCACCTGCGTTTCAAGAACGTCACCGCGATGCTGAAGTTCACCGTCGGAACGGAGAACATCAAGAGCGTCGTGTTCGAGGGCCTCGGCGGCGAGGCAATCTCCGGATGCGTTGACGTGGAGATGAATGTTGACGGCAGCGTCGCTGAACTGGAATGTGCTCCGACGGAGCAGGGCGACTTCGCCGTGGAGCTCATGGCTCCGGAAGGAGAAATGCTCCAGAAGGGTACTACCTACTATGTGGCTATAGCACCGCAGACTTTCGAGAAGGGTTTCAACATATCGTTCCGCTTCGTGGAGGGAGGTGTCAAGTATCCTGCACTCGAGTATGCTCAGAGCCGCACAGTCGGCCGCAACGTGATACTCAACCTCGGCGAGCTGAAGTTCGACCTCACCGGTCTCCAGCTGAGGAACGTGACTCCGGAACTCGGCAGCTTCAGGTTCACCGTGGCGGACAACCCTGGAAAGATCCTTCCGAAGAAGCTCGGATACAAGGCTGGATCGACCGGCTGGTTCTCTTCGACTGCAAGTGTGCCTGTAACGAAGTCCACCGTGACCGAGGAGAATTGTACCATCGACCAGGCCAACAGGAAGATCTCCCTCTATCTGCCTTATCTCAACACCCGCAGGCTCGTGCCTTCGTTCGAGATTCCGACGGGAACCGTGCTTATGTGCAACGGCAGGATCGTGGAGAGCGGTGTCACTGAGGTCGACTTCACCGGCAACCCTCAGGTCGTCGTCATGAACGGCGCGGGAGATGAGCTGGTCTTCGACGTGGAACTTACCAATACGGGACTTCCGGTGGTGGTAGTGAACCAGAAGAGCGGA
>JAGBCS010000034.1 GCA_017937885.1 Bacteroidales bacterium | reverse complement strand
TACTGTAGCCATTGATGATGAACCGTTTGACTCGAGGATGTCTGAAACCACGCGTACTGCGTAAGGATTCTCCGGAGCCATAGGGATCATAGGCTTGAGGGCCCTGTATGCAAGGTTTCCGTGTCCGATCTCGCGGCGGCCTACACCTCTCTGAGGACGAGCCTCGCCTGTCGAGAATGGAGGGAAGTTATAGTGAAGTACGAACTGGTCTGTATCCTGGATGAGAACCTCGTCGCGCTCCTTCATGTCGAGCTTTGTTCCGAGGGTCACAGTCGAGAGTGACTGAGTCTCTCCACGTGTGAAGATAGCCGAACCATGTGCGCATGGCAGGTAGTCTGTCTCACACCAGATAGGACGGACAGTAGTGGTATCGCGGCCGTCGAGACGGACGCCCTCGTCGAGGATCATGTTTCTCATTGCAGCCTTCTCGACAGCATGATAGTATCTCTCGATCATCATCCTCTTCTCTTCCTGCTCCTCCTCTGGGAGAGTTGCGTAGAACTCCTCCTTCAGTGCCTCGAAAGCGTCTGATCTTTCGTGCTTTGCAGAGCCTGACTTCGCGATTGCGTAGCATCTGTCGTAGCAGAACTCCTGGATAGCCTTGCGGAGATCCTCGTCGTTCTCTTCGTGGCAGTATGTCCTCTTCACTGTCTTGCCTACAGCCTCTGTGAGCTCCATCTGCACCTTGCAGTGCTTCTTGATCTCTTCATGAGCGAATTTGATGGCCTCGAGCATGTCGTGCTCGCTCACCTCGTTCATCTCACCCTCGACCATCATGATGTTGTCGTATGTTGCAGCTACCATGATGTCGATGTCTGCGTCAGCCATCTCGCTGAAGTTAGGATTGATCTTGAGCTCGCCTCCGATACGTGCTACACGTACCTCTGAGATCGGACCGTCGAACGGAATGTCGCTGACTGCGAGAGCTGAAGAAGCTGCAAGTCCTGCGAGTGCATCCGGCTGGATGTCCTTCTCTGCAGAGATGAGGTTTACGTTTACGAATACTTCTGCGTGGAAATCCTCTGGGAAAAGAGGTCTGAGTGCCCTGTCGACGAGACGTGCGATAAGGATCTCATAGTCTGAAGCCTTACCCTCACGCTTCATGAAACCGCCTGGGAAGCGGCCTGCAGAGGCGTATTTTTCCTTGTAGTCTACCTGGAGCGGCATGAAGTCCACATCCTCCTTTGCGTCTTTTGCGCATGTAACAGTCGCGAGGAGCATTGTGCCACCCATCTTCACGACTACAGAGCCGTCTGCCTGCTTCGCGAGCTTGCCGGTCTCGATTTCAATTACCCTACCGTCGGATAATTCGATTGTCTTTTTTACGATATTCATTTTTTCTGCTTCAACCTGCCTCCCCCGATGGGAGTCGATTAATTATTCAGTTTCATCAAAAGGACCATGGTACCAGGCCCGATATATATGTTTGTCACTCTTCAGGCGCCGCAGGTTGTTGTCTGCGCCCTCAGACTTCTTTGCGTGAAAAAAGGGGGATAACCACTGTGCGGTTGCTCCCCCTTCGTCGGTTCCTACTATGACGTAGCTTATCGACGGAGGCCAAGCTCCTTGACGATAGCTCTGTATCTCTCGATGTCTACTGACTTGAGATAATCAAGTACACGACGACGCTTACCTACAAGCTTAAGAAGTGAACGACGTGTTGCGTAGTCGTGCTTGTTGTTCTTAAGATGCTCGGTAAGGTGAGCGATACGGTAGGAAAATAATGCCACCTGGCTCTCTGGAGAACCTGTGTCAGTATTAGACTTTCCGTACTTCGCGAAAAGCTCCTGTTTTTTCTCTGGTGCCAAATATTCAGCCATCTTTTGAAAAAATTAGAGGTTTATTAATAAATTTCTACGTGCCCGTACCCGACTAGCGGGATTAAGCGGGCGCAAAGATACATATAAAATCCAAGAAAACAACTTATTGACAGAAAAATATATTTACTTTTGCATAAGGAAAAAACCACAGACGCATGAAAACATCATTCAAGATTCTTGACATATTCTTCATTTCTGCCGCGTTCATGCTGACAGGATGCCGGGCAGGTGATTATGTAAGCTATACCGATACCATCGAAGTCAACGGTGTGGAACTGTTCTATGCCGCGGAGGGTTGCGGAAAACCGGTAATCCTTCTGCACGGCAACGGAGGAAGCCACAATGACCTTGAGACCACGCACAGGGACCTGGCTCAGGCCGGTTACATGGTCTATGCGCTGGATTCCCGTGGTCAGGGAGCGAATCCGCGTCTGGATGAATACCATTATAGGGACATGGCTTCCGATGTGTATGAATTCATTAAGGCCAAAGGTCTTGAGAAACCGGCGGTCTTCGGCTTCAGCGATGGCGGAAACATCGCCCTGCAGCTCGAGGTGATGTTTCCCGGGACTCTCGGGGCGATCGCGACCAGCGGTGCGAACATTTTTGTCGAGGGGGCTCTTGTTCCTGAGTTTGCCGAGGGTTTTCTTGCCGAACCCAGCGATAATCCCCTTACGCGGATGATGCAGGTCGAGCCGGTGATGACCGTCGCAGACATGCAGGGCATCGCAGCTCCGGCTTTGATAATGTCCGGAGAACATGACCTTATCTGTCAGGAACATACGCGTCTTGTAGGTGATAATATCCCGGCCGGTCGTGCCGTCATCATTCCGGGCGAAGACCACGGTTCGTATGTCTGCAACAGCCCTAAGCTGGCGGTCCTTCTTCTTGAGTTCTTCGAGGAAATAGGGTATTGACCTGAACCATATGAAGCCATCCGATAAGATATATGTTGACCCTGAGATAGGGGAGGTGACGTTCCGCAAGAGCGTCAGAAGCCGCAGTATCGGCATACGTGTACACCCGGTCAAGGGAGTGAGCGTCTCGATGCCGTACATCGTGCCGTATTCGGCGGCCATGGCTTTCTTCCGGCTCCGCAGGGAATGGGTGCTTGAAACGATGGCGAAGCAGCGCGAACGCTACAAGGATGTGCGGATTCCGACAGCAGCGGAGATCGAGGCGATGCGCAGGCAGGCCAAGGCGGAACTCCCGCCGAGGCTGGCGGAACTCGCTGCACGGTACGGATTCATGTACGGCAAGGTGACAATAAAGAACAATGCCACGAACTGGGGCAGCTGTTCGACAAAAGGCAACATTAACCTGAACCTGAAGGTAGTGCGTCTGCCTGCGCTTCTTCAGGACTACGTCCTTCTCCATGAACTCTGCCACCTCCGCCATCATGACCATGGACATGCCTTCCATCTCCTTCTGGAGCATGTACTTACAGACAATATCCTCAAGCTCATGGATTCTTCGGCAACTGATCCGGAAACTGCAGCTATGGCCGTCGGCTTTGCTCGAAAGGCCGCTGCGAGCAGGGCAAAATACCCCCTTGATCATGTCCTTACCAGCGCCATCCGGCAGTACTGTGCTTTGTAACTTTCTGATCGACAGCTGTTTATGTAAAGTGCGTGCTGCCAAAGGGGAGTACGCACTTTGTGTAAATCGTTGAGTGTTAAATGCTTGCGAGTTGCACTGAAATCAGATCCGGCGGTTCTTCCAGCGACCGGAACGCATGTAAAGCCAGCTGCAAAGGAAGAGCATTCCGGCATAAACGTGTTCGGCGGTCCAGCAGATTGCTACGTCCAGCTTCAGGATGCCGATGATGACGGTGCAGTAGATCATATAGACTGTCAGGGCGACCATTTCCAGCTTGAATGCGGTCTTTGTGCTTCCTGTGCCGGAGACGGCCTGGAAGAAGACCTGTCCTCCGACATTCAGGAAATATGAAGAACACATCACCACCATGGCAGGAACGGATGCGTTTATCAGGTCGGGAATATCCGTGTATATCCTTGCTATC
>JAGBCS010000033.1 GCA_017937885.1 Bacteroidales bacterium | reverse complement strand
TAGGGCCCTATACGGCTCTAAACCTTTTTGTCGTAATAAAGTTTTTCTCTATATAAAGGCAGAAAGATGTCAAAAAAGACTAACAATCAGCGAGTTTCATTCGCATCATCAAAAATTCTCCTTGAGTACCCGGACCTTCTCGAGGTGCAGTTGAAGTCATTCCAGGACTTCTTCCAGCTCGACACTACGCCGGAGAACAGGCGTAACGAGGGTCTGTACCAGGTGTTCCAGGAGATATTCCCAATCGAAGACACAAGGAACAATTACAAGCTCGAGTTCATCGACTATTTTATCGATCCTCCACAGTATTCGATTGATGAGTGTCTTGAGAGAGGACTGACATATAACGTTCCTCTGAAGGCAAAACTCCGCCTTTCGTGCAGTGATTCAGAGCACGAGGACTTCGATACGACAGTCCAGGATGTATATCTGGGAAATATCCCATATATGACCCCAGGTGGTACATTCGTAATCAATGGATCAGAAAGAATCATCGTTTCACAGCTTCACAGGTCTCCAGGCGTGTTCTTCGGACAGAGCCTTCACGCAAACGGAACCAAGCTGTATTCGGCACGTATCATCCCGTTCAAGGGTTCATGGATCGAGTTCGCTACCGACATCAACAATGTCATGTATGCTTACATCGACCGTAAGAAGAAATTGCCTGTAACAACCCTCCTCAGGGCCATTGGATTCAACGGCGACAAGGACATCATAGATATCTTCGGTCTCGCAGATGAGATTGAGGCTACTACAGAAAACCTTAAGGCAAATGAGGGCAGGAAGCTTGCGGCAAAGGTTCTCAAGACCTGGATCGAGGACTTCGTGGATGAGGATACAGGAGAGGTTATCCCTGTGGAAAGAACCAAGGCTATCGTAGAGCGCGGTGAGATCCTGAATGAAGAGACTATCGAGAAACTTACAGATACTGATGTAAAGACTATTCTTCTCCAGAAGGATGAGGCTAACGTTAACGAGTATGCCATCATCTACAATACTCTGCAGAAGGATCCGACAAATACCGAAATGGAGGCCGTCAACTACATCTACAAACAGCTGCGTAATTCAGAACCACCTGATGAAGCGACTGCAAGAGATGTCATCGACAAGCTCTTCTTCTCGGAAAAGAGATATGATCTCGGCGACGTAGGACGTTACAGACTCAACAAGAAGCTGAACCTTACTATCGACGAGAACACAAGAGTGCTCACAAACACTGATATGATCGAGATCATCAAGTATCTCATCCAGCTGATCAACTCAAAGGCAGTTGTCGACGATATCGACCACTTGAGCAACAGACGTATCAGGACTGTAGGTGAGCAGCTTGCAAACCAGTTCAGCGTAGGTCTTTCACGTATGGCCCGCACTATCCGTGAGAGAATGAACGTACGCGACAGCGAGCAGTTCGCTCCGACCGATCTGATCAACGCGAAGACCCTGTCTTCAGTGATCAACTCGTTCTTCGGAACCAGCCAGCTGTCACAGTTCATGGACCAGACCAACCCGCTGTCTGAAATGACTCACAAGCGTCGTCTTTCAGCCCTCGGTCCAGGAGGTCTCTCAAGAGACCGTGCCGGTTTCGAGGTTCGAGACGTACACTATACACACTACGGACGTCTCTGTCCTATCGAGACTCCGGAGGGACCGAACATCGGTCTTATCTCATCTCTTTGCGTTTATGCAAGAATCAATGACCTCGGTTTCATCGAGACTCCATACCATAAGGTAGAAGGCGGAAAGGTCGATCTCAGCTCACAGGGCTGGATCTACATGAGCGCCGAGGAGGAGGAGAACCAGATGGTTTCTCTTGCAAAGGTGAAGATGGATAAGGATGGCAACATCCTTGAGGACAGGATCCAGTGCCGTTATGGTGCTGACTTCCCTGTAGTTACCAAGGAGGAAGTGAACTATATGGACGTTGCTCCTAACCAGATCGCTTCAGTTGCGGCATCCCTCATCCCATTCCTCGAGCATGATGACGCTCACCGTGCATTGATGGGTGCCAACATGATGCGTCAGGCAGTTCCGCTTCTCAATCCGGAGTCTCCTATCGTGGGTACCGGTCTCGAGGAGAGAGTATGTCTCGACTCAAGAACTCAGGTAAGAGCAGAGAGAAAGGGTGAGGTCGTGTATGTAGACGCTAAGGAGATCCATGTAAAGTACGAGCGTACTGATGACGAGAAGTTCGTAAGCTTCTCTCCTGATATCACAGTATATCAGCTCCCTATTTACAGAAGGACCAACCAGAGTACAACTATCCTCCTTAAGCCTATCGTACGCAAGGGTGATGTAGTAGAGCCTGGTCAGATCATGACCGAGGGTTATGCAACTCAGAACGGAGAGCTTGCTCTCGGAAGAAACCTCAAGGTGGCATTCATGCCTTGGAAGGGTTACAACTATGAGGACGCTATCGTTATCTCTGAGCGCATGATCCGTTGGGATATCCTCACTTCGGTTCACGTTGATGAGTATATCACTGAGGTTCGCGACACCAAGCGCGGTATGGAGGAGCTCACATCAGATATTCCTAACGTCAGCGAGGACGCTACAAAGGACCTCGATGAGAACGGTATCATCCGTATCGGTGCACACATCGAGCCAGGTGACATCATGATAGGTAAGATCACTCCTAAGGGAGAGAGCGACCCTTCACCGGAGGAGAAGCTCCTCAGGGCCATCTTCGGTGATAAGGCCGGTGACGTGAAGGATGCTTCACTCAAGGCTACTCCGTCACTCAGCGGAACAGTAATCAACACTGCACTCTATTCCAAGGTTGCGAAGGAAAGCGGCCGCAAGGGCGTGAAGAGCGATCAGAAGGCAAAGATAGAGAAGGCTGAGCAGGAGTATCAGGCTAAGGCCGAGGCACTTAAGGCAAGATTCATCGAGAAGCTTGCAGTACTCGTCCAGGGTAAGAAGAGTGCAGGTATCAGCGACCTCTATGGTGTAGAGATCATTGCAAAGGGTAAGGATATTACCGTTGCAGACCTTAACGCCATCGACTATGATGACATCAACTCAAGCAAGTGGACTACAGACAAGAATACCAACCTCCTTATCAGGGAACTCATCAACAACTACTGCATCGCCAAGAAGGAAGAGGCAGCAAGGAACAAGAGGATCCAGGATAAGATCAAGGTCGGTGACGAACTTCCAAACGGCGTAATGCAGCTTGCGAAGGTATATGTAGCCAAGAAGAGAAAGATCAGAGTCGGTGACAAGATGGCCGGCCGTCACGGTAACAAGGGTATTGTTGCCAAGGTGGTAAGAGACGAGGATATGCCATTCCTCGCAGACGGTACTCCGGTTGATATCGTACTCAACCCTCTCGGTGTGCCTTCACGTATGAACCTCGGACAGATATATGAGACTGTTCTCGGTTGGGCAGGTGAAGAGCTCGGAGTGAAGTTCAGTACTCCTATCTTCGACGGTGCAAGTCTTGATGACATCTGCAAGTACACTGATAAGGCAGGTCTCCCACGTTACGGTAAGACATATCTCCGTGACGGTGGTACAGGTGACTGGTTCGACCAGCCTGCTACTGTCGGCGTCATCTATATGATCAAGCTCGGTCATATGGTTGATGACAAGATGCACGCACGTTCTATCGGTCCTTACTCACTCATCACTCAGCAGCCTCTCGGAGGTAAGGCGCAGTTCGGAGGACAGCGTTTCGGAGAGATGGAGGTTTGGGCACTCGAGGCATTCGGTGCGTCTAACATCCTTCAGGAGATTCTGACTGTGAAGTCAGATGACGTTACCGGAAGATCCAAAGCATATGAGGCAATCGTCAAGGGTGACCTTATGCCTAACCCAGGCATCCCTGAGTCTCTCAACGTATTGCTCCACGAGCTTAGAGGTCTCGGACTTAAGGTGACTTTGGACTAATTACTGACAATTGAAATTTTAGAAATATGCCGACTTTTAATAAAGAAAACAAGGTTAAAAGCAATTTCGAAAGGATCAGCATCGCTCTTGCTTCTCCAGAAGACATCAAGGAAAGGTCTTCTGGAGAGGTATTGAAGCCGGAAACCGTCAACTACAGGACATACAAGCCTGAGAGAGACGGTCTCTTCTGCGAGAAGATCTTCGGTCCTACAAAGGACTATGAGTGCCACTGCGGAAAGTACAAGAGAATCCGCTATCGTGGTATCGTCTGCGATCGTTGCGGTGTAGAGGTGACCGAGAAGAAGGTGCGCAGGGAAAGGATGGGTCATATCGAACTCACCGTTCCGGTAGCTCACATCTGGTACTTCAAGTCTGCGCCTAACAAGATCGCGGCTCTTCTCGGTATTGCTGCCAAGAAGCTCGAATCAGTAATCTACTACGAGAAGTATATCGTCATCAAGCCAGGTACATCGGGATATCAGAAATTCGATCTTCTTTCAGAGGATGAATATCTTGACCTTTATGCTCAGATGCCTGAGCAGTACAATATGCCTGCAGATGATCCGGACAAGTTCGTAGCTGGAATGGGTGCAGAGGCAATCTACGAGCTCCTCAAGGAGATTGATGTGGATGCACTTGCAAAGGACCTTCGTCAGAAGATGATAAAGGAGACTTCACAGCAGAGAAAGGCAGAGGCTCTCAAGAGACTCAGCATCGTGAAGTGGTTCCAGGATTCAAAGGGCATCAACCGTCCTGAGTGGATGATCCTCAAGGTCATCCCTGTCATCCCGCCTGACCTCCGTCCTCTCGTTCCGCTTGATGGTGGACGTTTTGCGACTTCAGACCTCAATGACCTCTACAGAAGGGTCATCATCCGTAACAACCGTCTAAAGAGACTCATCGAGATCAAGGCTCCTGAGGTGATCCTCAGAAACGAGAAGCGTATGCTTCAGGAGGCAGTTGACTCTCTCTTTGACAACTCGAAGAAGTCAAATGCGGTAAAGAGCGAGGCAAACAGGACACTCAAGTCACTCTCTGACTCACTCAAGGGTAAGCAGGGACGTTTCCGTCAGAACCTCCTCGGTAAGCGTGTAGACTATTCAGCACGTTCGGTTATCGTCGTGGGTCCTGAACTCAAGATGCATGAGTGCGGTCTTCCTAAGTTCATGGCTGCAGAGCTTTACAAGCCGTTCATCATCAGGAAGCTGATCGAGCGCGGCATCGTGAAGACAGTGAAGTCAGCGAAGAAGATCGTCGACAGGAAGGATGCAGTCATCTGGGATATCCTCGAGAACGTGATGAAGGGTCATCCGGTTCTTCTCAACCGTGCCCCTACACTCCACCGTCTCGGTATCCAGGCATTCCAGCCTAAGATGATCGAGGGTAAGGCAATCCAGCTCCATCCGCTCGCATGTACGGCGTTCAATGCCGACTTCGACGGTGACCAGATGGCGGTTCACCTCCCTCTCGGAAACGCAGCGATCCTCGAGGCACAGCTCCTCATGCTCGGATCCCACAACATCCTCAACCCGGCCAACGGTACACCTATCACCGTCCCTTCTCAGGACATGGTGCTCGGTCTGTACTACATCACAAAGGCAAGACCGGGCGTGAAGGGAGAGGGAATGAGCTTCTACGGACCTGAGGAAGTGATCATCGCCCTCAATGAGAAGGCGATCGACATCCACGCTTCGATCAACGTAAGGCTTCCTAAGGACAAGCTCAATCCTGAAGAAGGAACATACATGCTTCAGACTACCCCTGGCCGTATCATCGTGAACCAGCTCGTACCTGAAGAAGTACCATACATCAACGACGTGCTCGGTAAGAAGTCACTCAGAAAGATCATCTCTAACGTGATCAAGTATACCGGAGTAGCACGCACAGCACAGTTCCTTGACGACATCAAGGACCTCGGATATACAATGGCGTTCAAGGGCGGACTTTCGTTCAACCTTGGAGACGTGATCATCCCAGAGGAGAAGAAGTCCCTCATCGAGAACGGTTACAACACCGTAGAGTCGATCAAGGCGAACTTCGCGATGGGTTTCATCACGAACAACGAGCGCTACAACAAGGTCATCGACCTCTGGTCGTCAATCGACAACCAGATCACAGGCATCGTCGAGAAGCAGATCTCAAGCGATCAGCAGGGCTTCAACCCTGTATACATGATGCTCGACTCCGGAGCCCGTGGTTCGACAGCGCAGATCAAGCAGCTCTGCGGTATGCGAGGCCTCATGGCGAAGCCACAGAAGTCCGGCGGTCAGGGAGCAGAGATCATCGAGAACCCGATCATCTCGAACCTCAAGGAGGGAATGTCGGTGCTCGAGTACTTCATCTCTACACACGGTGCGCGTAAGGGTCTTGCCGATACAGCCCTCAAGACTGCCGATGCGGGTTACCTTACCCGTCGTCTTGTGGACGTGTCACACGACGTTATCATCAACGAGGAGGATTGCGGCACACTCCGCGGCCTCATCGCTACAGCGATAAAGAGCAAGGACGAGATCGTCGAGTCACTCGGCGAGCGTATCCTCGGCCGTACTTCGGTACATGACGTGTTCAATCCGCTCACAGGCGAGCTCATCATCCCTGCCGGCGAGGAGATCACAGAGGACATCGCAAACCTCATCGAGTCACTCCCTATCGAGCAGGTGGAAATCCGCTCGGTACTCACCTGCGAGTCACGCAAGGGTGTCTGCGCAAAATGCTACGGACGTAACCTCGCGTCAGGCCGCATGGTCGAGAAGGGTGAAGTTGTCGGCGTGATCGCCGCACAGTCAATCGGTGAGCCTGGTACACAGCTTACACTCCGTACATTCCACGTCGGAGGTACCGCATCAAGTACCGCATCCGAGAACTCGATCACATCGAAGTACAACGGAAAGCTCGAATTCGAGGAGCTCAGGACCATCGAGAGGATCACAGAAGAAGGAACACAGATCGTTGTTGTCAGCCGTACTACTGAGGTCCGCATCGTAGACGAGAACACTGGTATCACATACTCACAGTATGACGTTCCTTACGGTTCGATCCTCTACAAGAACGACGGTGACACAGTGAAGAAGGGCGACCTCATCTGCGAGTGGGATGCATATAACGCAATCACCATCATCGAGACTGCCGGTAAGGTACGCTTCGACAGCATGGTTGACGGTGTGACATTCCGCGAGGAGATGGCCGACGAGTACTCACTCAACAGAGACAAGGTCATCATCGAGTCACGTGACAAGTCAAAGAACCCTACCATCAACATCATCGACGAGAACGGCGAGAGCAAGAAGCAGTACAACCTGCCTGTCGGCGCTCACGTAATGGTCGAGGACGGACAGGACGTGAAGATCGGTGACATCATCATCAAGATCCCACGTGCCATCGGTAAGGCATCCGATATCACCGGAGGTCTCCCACGAGTTACAGAGCTCTTCGAGGCACGTAACCCATCCAACCCTGCGATCGTTTCAGAGATCAACGGTGAGGTCATCATGGGTAAGATCAAGAGAGGTAACCGTGAGATCATCATCAAGAACAGGAGCGGCGCAGAGAAGCACTACCTTGTGCCTCTTACCAAGCAGATCCTCGTTCAGGAGAATGACTACGTGAAGGCCGGAATGCGTCTTTCAGACGGTGCGGTTTCACCGACAGACATCCTCAGCATCCTCGGACCTATCAAGGTACAGGAGTACATCGTGAACGAGATCCAGGAGGTTTACCGTCTCCAGGGTGTGAAGATCAACGACAAGCATTTCGAGATCATCGTCCGTCAGATGATGAGAAAGGTTCAGATCAACGATCCGGGCGACACAGAGTTCCTGCCGGAGGAGCTCGTCGACAAGTGGCTGTTCATGGACACCAACGACTCAATCTACGGCAAGTTCATCGTGCTCGATGCAGGTGATTCACAGAAGTATTCTGAAGGTGAGATCATCTCTGCACGCGACATGAGAAGCGAGAACTCGTCACTCGAACGTCAGGGACTCAAGATGATGGTTCTGCGTGAGGCTAAGCCTGCGACTGCAAGCCAGGTTCTTCAGGGTATCACAAGAGCTGCCCTCAAGACCAACAGCTTCATCTCGGCAGCATCATTCCAGGAGACTACAAAGGTGCTCAGCGAAGCTGCGATCCGCGGCCGCGTCGACACTCTCGAGGGACTGAAGGAGAACGTCATCTGCGGACATCCGATCCCTGCAGGTACGGGTCAGAAGGAGTTCCAGGAGATTCTGGTTGCTCCGGCGACAGACATGCAGAAGAACCTTGCAGATCTTTAATATATGAAGGCGGCAGAAATACTGCCGCCTTTTTTAAAACAAATAACACCAACTGAAATGAAAGACATCATCAGATTATTCCTTGCACCGATTCTTGCGCTTGCATTCATCGGCTGCGAACAGGCAGGACCGGAAGAAGAGGGCAAGGACCTCAACCAGGCCCTCACATTCCAGATCGAGATCATGGAAGTGAACGCCAATTCAGCCAAGCTCAACGTGATGCATAACGGCGCAGATACTGATACATGGTACGGTTTTGCGACCACGGACTTCCAGACTGATGAGGCTGTGCTCATTGCCGACAAGGCGAAAGAACTTTCTGCCAGCGGAAAGGTAACTGCCCTCAAGAAGAATGCTGACCTCGTGATCAATCTCAACGATCTGACGGCAGAGACCGCGTACAAGTACATCGCATTCGGGCTCAGCGAGGACGGAACAGTTTACGGAACACCTGCATCAAAGAAATTCGAGACGATTCTTGACCCTAGCGTGCTGAGAAAGACAGACACATGGGCAATCAGCTACTACGGCAGACAGGAGCAGGAGGGAGTTGAATATGACACATTCCTTGTGGAGTGTGAAGAGGGAGAGCGCTATTATTTCACTACAGTCATGAAGGATCTCCTTGATGCTTACAAGATTACCATCGAAGACTACGTGAAGAGCGAAATCGAGTACTTCCCTACCCTCCTCGAGTATTACAAGATCAACGATATCACATACACAGAGTCTACAGTCGTAGGAGGACCAAGAATGGAGAGCGGCACATACTACGGCATCGCCATAGGATTTGACGCACAGGGCAAGCAGACAGGCGAATATTCGGTTGCAGAGCTCGTCATCCCTGAGGAAGAGGCGACTGCAGAATACAGCCAGTGGCTTGGAAACTGGAGGATCTCTGACGGAACACGCTACTACGACCTGACCGTACATGCATACGACAACAACTTCATGTATGCGATCACAGGTTGGGAAGAGGGAGCCCACCTTGAGGTTGACGCTGACGGTGACGGTGAGCAGGACGGATTCGACATCAGCACGATGTTCACCCAGCAGTTCGTATTCCCTACGTTCTACAACAAGGGCAAGATGGAGTTCCAGGAGTATGAAATTACAGAATTCTATGCTTCCGAAACATCCACATCTGCTGATTACCTCCTGGGATTCTTCGGCGTCGGCGACCTTCAGTACCAGGGTGAATCAGCTACCAACACATTAATCGGACTCACAGGTGGCGTGATAACTTCTGCTGTCGCTGCTGAGGGCGATACCGTGACCCTCACAGGAAACAGCCTGAATTACGAAGGCATCTCTATCCAGTACAAGGCGATGGGCTATATCGGCTATCCTCTGGCAGAGGGCAACCAGAACCTCTGGCTCTGCAACGAGCCAATGATGTTCCCGCTCACTATGACAAAGCAGGCAGCTGAAGCGGCACAGATGAGCGCTCAGGACCTCTTCATCAAGAAGAACCTCGAGAAGGGCAAATACCGCAAGATCCAGACTAAGCCGGAAGTGTACAAGGCTTTCTAAGCCACCACTACCTCAGGCATAACAGAAAAGATGTCCCGGAAACTACGATTTCCGGGACATCTTTTCTGTTTATCACTATATCAGAGAGCCTGAATACATTCTTTCGTTGCATGAATATTGATTGTTGCATCGAAAACGTACTTGAGATGATAGGAATAGCAAAAACGCTTTATGAATTTCTTCTGGACAACCTGCATCTGGGACATCAGTTCTCCGGGATGCTCAGCGTCCTGATCATAATCATAGCCTTGACTGCCATAGGCATCGGGCTGAACTGGATACTTCAATGGATATTCCGCTGGATATCCTCGAAAAGTGCAAGGTTCAAGCGTTCGAAATGGCATGGATATCTTGTCAAGCGGAAGCTGGGACACCACATCCTGCTGCTCATTCCGGGCATTGTCCTGTACCTTCTTCCGAATCTGCTGTTCGAGAGTGACAGCCAGATCATACGACTCTTCCACAGAGCCGACATCATCTACATCATAATCATCGCAATGATGATCTGTAACGGCATTCTGTTATGCTTTCTGGACGTTTACTCGAAGACCGACAAGAACAAGAAGCATCCTCTTCAAGGCCTCGTGCAAGGCCTCCAGGTCATCCTGTACTTTGTAGGAGGCATAGTAATCGTAGCCGTACTCATAAACAAGTCCCCTACTGTACTGCTGACTGGTCTGGGAGCTTCGGCAGCAGTGCTGATGCTCATATTCAAGGACAGCATACTCGGCTTCGTCGCCGGAGTCCAGCTGTCACAGAACGATATGATCAAGCTCGGAGACTGGATACAGATGCCTGACGGGACCGCAAACGGCAATGTAGAAGAGATCACCCTCAATACTGTCAAGGTGCGCAACTGGGACAACACCATCACCATGATCCCTCCATACACCCTCGTCAGTACTCCTTTCAAGAACTGGAGAGGCATGCAGGAAAGCGGAGGCAGACGGGTAGACAAGGAAGTCTATATCGACCTGACATGTCTGGACATACTCCCTCCCGACAAGGTCGCACAGATCTGCAGCGAGGTTGCCCTGATGAAGGATTTCACAAAAGAAGAAGTCACGAACATACAGATCTACAGAGAATACATCGAGCGCTATCTGCGCAGCCATCCCGAAGTCAATCAGTCCCTGGACATGATCATAACCCAGAAGGAAGTCACTCCGTACGGCCTTCCGATCGAAGTATACTTCTTCCTGAAGGACAAGGCATGGGCAAGCTATGAAAAGAAGCAGTCCGACATTTTCGACCACCTGATGACTATGGCTTCAGTATTCGGGCTCAGGCTCTATCAGCGGCCTTGACCAGCAGCGCGATTCTTCCACAGACGGCGGATGTCGGATGTTATAAGGGCTACGGCCGGAGCCAGGACGGTCCCATGGTCGAAGCCCTGCATTTCATACAGGACGGAGTCATGGCCGAAGTGCTCCAGAAGGGCCTGCAGATGGGCATTCTCCTCGTATCGTGCAAGCATCTCAAGGTCGCGGTCGCCGCTGATGAGCACCATAGGTGCCCCTCCCCTTCCGGCATGCGACATAGGAGCATAACCGTCGACAACAGGAATGCCGTCCGGAAGTCCTCTTTCCTTTCTGATGGTATAATGCGTCACTGTCTGACCGCTCACAGGATACGCCTTCGCGATCTTATCGGCATCAAAGCCATATTTCGCAGTATATTCCTTTGCCAGAGCCACCATGAGGGTCAGATAACCGCCGGCAGAATGACCCGACACATAGATATGGTCCTTGTCTCCGCCATACTTTTCTATGTTGTCATATGTCCAGGCTACTGCCTGCGCAGCATCGTCGATATAATCCGGACATTTGCATTTCGGGAAAAGACGGTAATTCACCGCGACTACCGCGAAGCCCTGCCTGCGGAAACCCTCGAGCAGTTCCTTGCTTCCTCCCGTGAGTCCGCCTCCATGAAACCAGACCAAGGTCGCGAATCCTTCGTCCGTATCCGGGTAATAGATATCGAGGACGCATCTTTCCTTTCTGTATTCATCTGTCTCATCAGCAGAGACATACGACACGTCCTGCACAAAATTGTAGCCTTCATCCTGCGGATGCTGCTGAGCTGACGCAGAGAATGCTGCCATCAGGATAAAGACAGCAAGGATAAGTCTGGTTTTCATACCTTTGAGCTTCATAGTCATATTCAAGTATTATTTAAGCAGGACCAGGTCTGCCAGCGCTATGGCTGTCATAGCTTCGACGATGACCGGGGTCCGCAGGGCGAAGCATACATCATGACGTCCCGGAACTTCGAGCGTATCCATCTCGCCGGTCTGGAAATTGAAGGTCCTCTGGGCCTTACGTATGCTTGCAGTAGGCTTGAAGGCCACGCGAAAGACGAGCGGAGCACCATTGGTGATGCCTCCGTTGACCCCTCCTGCCCCGTTCTTGGTCGGACGGCCATCCGGAGCTATCGGATCATTATGCTCGGATCCCTTCATGCGTGCCGCCTCGAAACCGTCGCCGAACTCTATGCCGCGCACTCCCGGAATCGCAAAGACCGCATGTGAAATCACCGACTCGACGCTGTCCCAGAACGGCTCACCATATCCCGGGTCGACTTCCTTGACCGTACATTCTACCACAGCTCCCAACGAGTCTCCTTCACTGACCGCCTGTCCGACAGCGTCATCCCACTGATCCGGTATGGCGTTACCGCCAAGCTCAACGATCCTGGCGTCGATCGAGGTGAGCGGCGTCTCGTCGAGGATCGTCGCGTCGGCAAGGAGCCTCTTGGCGACGACGCCGGCGGCAACGACCGGAAGCGTCAGCCTTCCGGAGAAGTGGCCGCCTCCGCGCGGATCCTGGCAGTCGTCCCACTTGAGGGCGGCTGTCAGATCGGCATGCCCCGGACGCGGCATAGCCGCGAAAAGGCTGTAGTCCTCAGAATGCGTGTTGCCGTTCCGGAATACCACCGTCAGCGGCGCACCGGTGGTATGGCCTTCATATATACCGCTGACTATCATCGGTTTGTCTTCCTCTATCCTCGGAGTCGTCCCCTTCGCCCCGCTCTTGCGGCGCGCAATATCAGCAGCGAAATCCTGCTCTGACAGTTCCAGCCCTGCCGGAACGCCGTCAATAACGACACCTATGAGCTCACCATGGGATTCACCGAAGATGCTTACTCTGAATTTTCTGCCGAATGTATTCATGTTTTCTTAGGTTTGGTCTTTATCATCTGTTTTCGCGTGCAGCATAAAACACTATATATCAACGCCTTACATGTTTGTCCTGCCAGCTCGGGGATGCAGGACAAATACATATATGATTATCTATCAACGACTTACAGCGCACGCAAAGAGGGCGTTGAACTGCGGGAATGACTTCGCAACGCAGTCTTCATCGTCTATCTCGATAGGACTGTCAGCTCCGAGGGAGGCAACCTTCAGGGCCATGACCATACGGTGGTCATGGTGGGAGGTGTAGCAGCCGCCGCGGAGCAGGCCAGGGGTTTTGGCCTGATGGCCTGCTGACGCGGCGCCGGAGAGAAGACGCTGAGCGAGACTATATCCCTCGATCAGCATCTCGTCACCTTCGACAGAAGCCTTGACTCCCATCTGTGTCAGCATCTCTATAATAGCCTGTGCCCTGTCGCTTTCCTTGTTGGCCAGACGGCCGACGCCGGCCAGACGGCTTGTGCCCTGGCAGAAAGCTGCGAGGACAGATATTATCGGGAACAGATCCGGACAGTTGGAAGCATCGACGGTGAATGCCTTCAGAGGAGCACGCTGCACTGTGATATTTCCTTTGTCGCCGTCAAGCTGCGAAAGGCTCGCACCGGCATCCATCAGGATATCCATGATCGAGAGATCAGCCTGAAGCGATGTAGTGTCAAGTCCCTGAAGCTCAACCTTTCCGAAAACCGCTCCAGCCACAAGGAAGTTGGCGGCCGCGCTCCAATCCCCTTCGAGATCGATATCAGCAGCCTTGTACTTCTGTCCTCCCTTGACCTTGAAGACCATCTCAGTACATAAAGACCAGTCGCCGTCCGACTCGAGGAAATCGCGTCCTCCGAGCATCTCGTTTCCGATCTTGATCCCGAACTTCTTCAGAACTTCCAGAGTAATGAACATATATGGGATGCTCTTCGGCTCACGGACAATGAGCGAAGAGTTTCTGTCTGCAAACGGAAGGGCCATGAGAAGACCTGAAATCAGCTGCGAGCCGTGTCTGCCCGATATCTCGGCACGACCTGCCTTCAAAGGTCCTGTCACGGTCAGAGGAACACGTACCGGTGAGGAGGTTTCCCCTGTTTCTTCAGGAAGACCCGCAGCGGAAACTATTCCGGCACCGACAGCCTCCATGATCTCACGGGCGCCTGTCAGAGGACGGCCAAGGAGAGTCTTCTCTCCTGTAAACGTCACAGGCTTCCGACTCAGCTGGGCCATCAGCGGAATCATCATCCTGGTCAGCAGTCCGGACTCTCCGACATGAAGTACCGGCTTGCCTTCATCGTCAGCCGATGGTACGCCATCAAGCCCCGTAACCTGACCCAGAGAGCCGAGAGAGGCTGCTATTCCCTTAATTGTAAGTTCGTTACCGTCCTGCGCAACCTCAGCTCCCAGATTACGGGCTACCTGCAGAGCTGCCTCGTTATCACCGCATGGAGTATATCCTCTGAGGTGCGAGGTACCATCTGCCAGAGCGGCAGCTATGATCGCACGCTGCGCAAAACTCTTCGAGGCAGGCATGGCCAACGGCTCGGAATCAATGAAGCTGAAATCTCCATATACGGCTTCATGCATCTCATCTGCCGGCCATTGTCCCGGTGCGGCAGCTTCGGCAGCATTCAGCGCCGCGTATGTGTATGGAGCTCCGCGACGAAGGCATTCCACGCGCGACGCACGGCCCTCCTCGCCCATGCAGAAGGCAATCAGTCCGCCGTCCGCCAATGCATTGACTTCCTTCTCGTTGCGGCACCAGCCGTACAGCGCCATGACCTTGTCCACATCCTCCTGCGAATGCGCTGTCGTCACAATCTTCACGATGTCGGCCCCATGATACATACACTTCTCGACGACGGCCTTCAACGCCTCAAGCGAATCCGTCCCTTCGAAATCATGGTACGAACGGATGAAGACCGTACCGTTCTCATGTGCTGCGCTGCGTACGCGCTTCGACATCTGCTTCGGCGCCTCCAGCTCCACATCGACGTATCGCGCTCCCGCCTCTATCGCCCTGACAAGCCTGCGCTCGGCGATCTGCATCGCCTTGATCTCGCGGCTCTGCTGCGACATTGCCGGGTCCTGCAGCGACTCCTCGGCCGTCATAACCTCGCTTATGCGGCATGACGCAACCAGCGGAACATCGCTCGTGAAAAGTTCGTCGATGTCCTTGGCGCTCAAGTCGCATCTGTCAAGACGGATCTCCGCCATCTCACACTGCTCCAGAGCCTCGTATATCTGCTCCAGATTTCTGTTCTGTATTGTCGTACAAATCATATTCCTACTTCAGCAACATTATTACTTCCTCGACCGAAAGGTCCTTCACGGCCACATCTCCTACAGCCCTCGGGAGTACGAAATGCACCTTTCCTCCCTCGGCCTTCTTATCCTTGTGCATCGCCTGCGCCATTTCCTCGATTTCGAACGGGCACTGAGGCGTCAGGCCGCAGTCGGTCAGGTCGGCCGAGATCCTCTCTTCAAGCGCAGTCGGCGTGTCCATATCGCCATGGAACACCCTGTCGGCCAGACGAGCCGCGAGCACCATTCCCATAGCGACGGCCTCACCATGCGTGATGTCGGTCTTCCCGACCTCCGCATCTCCGGTCATCGCCTCACGGCGTGCAAGCGTCTCTATCGCATGGGCGAAGGTATGTCCCAGATTCAGTTTCCTCCTCTCGCCCCTCTCGAACTGATCGCGTGAGACCACGCCGGCCTTCACCCTTGCCGCAGCCGCGATCAGAGGTGTCAGTTCGACCGCATGGGCACATACGCAGTCGCACCAATATTCCGCGGCATCCTCCTCCGGGACGATCCTGTATTCCTTTTCCATCTCGAAAAGCACCCTTACGGCCTCTTCGTAATTCCCCTCATCCTCGATGACGAACGTCTTCAGCATCTCCGCCGCGCCCGAGCAGAAATCGCGATGCGGCAGGCTCTCGAGTACCTGCGGGCAGATATATGTGAATTCCGGCTGACGGATCACTCCCAGCATGTTCTTGTAATTGTCGAAATTTACGCCCGTCTTGCCGCCGATAGCCGCATCCACCTGCGAAAGAAGAGTTGTCGGCACGTAAGCGAACCGAACTCCCCTCTTGTAGACCGACGCCGCAAAGCCGGCCATATCCGTCGTGATGCCTCCGCCGATCGCAAGTACGAGCGCATCCCTGTCCGCACCGTTATCGAGAAGCCACTCGCATATCTCCATCACTGTCTCCATATTCTTGCGTTCCTCGCTCGCCTCGATCAGTTTGCCGGGAACTCCCCTGCGGTTGAACACCTCTGCAATCTGCGTCACCGCCGGGCACTGCATCGCCACGGCCTGGTCCATCACGGCAAACACATGCCGATACTCCTCCAGACAGTCCTCCAGTCCTTCAATGTCATCCTCGACGTAGATACGGCTTATCACTTCGTCCGCCGAATATATGTTTATCTGCTCCATATTGCTCTGCTTAATGAATCTGCGGCCTTCTTCGATCTGCCGGTTCCGCTCCGGTATCAGCCGCACATATAAACTACAAATATAACAATCTTTATCGTTAGTAGGTGCTTTGCAGGCGTTTTCATAGGCTGGTCCTCACATTTATTTTGCATTTTCCGAAAAATCAGATACCTTTGCACCCTTAACCAGAAGGTCTATCCTTCAGCGCACTCTTTCTGACCTGGCATCAAGCCGCCGCTTTGTCCGCCAATAGCAAAGCCAAGCGCCTTCAGGCAACAGAAAAAGCAGTCCCACAGGGGACTGCGTGAGATGCGCAAACGCCCGGATGGCGGAATCGGTAGACGCGCTGGTCTCAAACACCAGTGGAGCAATCCGTGCCGGTTCGACCCCGGCTCCGGGTACAAGCAAAAAAGACTCAGCATTACGCTGGGTCTTTTTTGCTTGTACCCCTTCTCAACCCCCGTCAGCTGCGCTGACAGCCCCTTTCAGGGGCATACCGCCTTCCGCTCACACTTCAGTCGGGCGTCCCCGCTGCTGCGATTTTCTGCGAAAATCTTGCTGACGCGGATGACGCGGCGCTGATGCGCCTTGACAAAATAAAAAATGATTACTCAATGTTGTACCTAAATTGATTTTTGTATGAAACAGCAGCCACCATAAGCCTGTCGAACAGTGCTTCGCCAAAGTTCCTTCTGTTGAACTTCCAGCAGAACTCGTTCAGGTAGT
>JAGBCS010000032.1 GCA_017937885.1 Bacteroidales bacterium | reverse complement strand
TGGATCCTGACATGCTGTGTCTGAATGTGTTTTTTCCATCCTTATGTCCTGCGAAAGATGAAATTCTGCCAGAAACATATTCGTTTTCAGAGTCATATGCAAAGATTTCATCTGTCTTGACTACGGCCAGAGAAGTATTGAACTTGTCATTACCTATACGGTACGTCACTTTCGGTACTATGCCCTTGTACCACCCTCCTGACGAGAAGTCAAAAGGAATGTACATCGATAGCCTGCCCTCGATATAAGGCACGTCAAGTTCGCGGGACGTCAGGCTCAATGAGGCACCTTCATTCATGATGTATGCTGCTGACGACCATTGTCTCGCTGCCCTGTCGTTGAAGTCGACCGCCGCCTCGATGACGGGGTACCATCCTGACCATGTAAGTCTGGCATGGGCTGAATGTCTCCATTTTGCGGTATTGTACGGGTCTTTATGCGCAGAATATCCAAACTCTCCTACAGCTGTGGCAAGGGCGTTCTGCATTATGCCGGTCGCTCCGAGTGATGCTGCTTGCCACATCTGTTCGAACGACATGTTCATTATGTTGTCGACATTGACATATACAGGAGCCCATGAATGGACGTTGAACATGTTAGGGAACTTGCGGTATCTCTTCGGCTGTGAAATAGAAGGTGATGTCTCAGTCACAGACTCGGAGAATCCGTCTTTCTGTGCAAGGATTTTTTCCTGAGAAGCAAGTTTCTCCGCTATCGGCCAGTTGTGTATCTGTGTGAAATCTGCCTCACGGTCTACGAGATCTTTGGAGGCAGTGCGGAATATTTGCTTTCCCTTTATGGTCTGAGACGAATAGTAAAGCCATTTGCCATCCTCGCTGTATGCGAAATCCTCTGCTCCGTAGCGCGTGACCGTCTTCTGTACAAGTCGATTGCTTGAAGGATACATGTGATATAGTTCATTGACTCCCGTCCTGTCACATGTGAACATGAGAAAATCCTCCCGGCTGCCCAGATCCTTTATCTTTACCGGCTGAGGTGCGAGAGTCTCAGACCATCCGGTACCGTCAAAGCAATATATTCCGAATCCTTTGTCGGAGATCGCGCTTACATAGACCTTGCCGTCCAGCCATGCCGTTTCGTTAGGCTGCAGTCCTGAAGGGACTTTTACACTCATCTGAGTTTCTCCGCTGATGGCGTTCACCACCGCAACAGATGCACTTCCGTCTACATGAAACCGCACTGAAGCTATCTGTCCCTGGCAGTAGGAAGGATTGAAAAGCAGGTCTGATGTACCTGTGAGGCTCTTCTTGCCCCCTCCATTGAGACTTATGTACCTTATCCTCGAATCGGCCTTCATCGTCCATCTTTCGTCAGGCATGTTTTCGCTCCAGTACAGCCTTTTCATCTGTGGTGCCGCCTTCAGTCCGCTTGTACCGTATGCGAAGCGCGATACCTTGTGCTCTTTTCCGGTTGAGTCTATTCTTATCAGGACAGGAGCTGTTTCGTGTCCGCTCTTGACGGTATAGAGGTCATTGCCGGATATTGTGGTATGCATGTAGTCTGTATACAGACGCGGCTCCGCAGTGACAGGTTCCGAAGGAATGAAAGGTGCTCGGGCATCAGCCTGGGCTTTCCATATTCCGTGCATATGACGGCATGTTTCCTGGAATGCTTCTTTCTGCCTTTTTCCTGTCATCTGCCTCGTAACAGTATAGAATGCTCCGAGATTGAGCGGATTACGGGCGGAGAGACGATAGGCCGCCTCCATGTACGAAGGACAGTCATACAGATAGCGCATGCCTCCTACCGTAAGGTAGCCTAGTGCATAGTGGTCAGGAGCATACCGCCGTTGAGATCCAAGTCTCCACTGGTCCCAGCGCCTGAAGTCTCCGTTGTCGAAAGCGACCTGGTAGTAGTTCAGAAAGTCCGCTGTACGTCCGCGTCCGGAATTAGTTAGTGCGGTTTCTGCTATGACGGCGTCGCCTTCGATGAATGAAAGCCCAGGGTAGAGGAGGGAGGCAAGGATGTTCCACATCTCGCCGAAAAACCATCCGATCGGCTTATGTGCCTGAGTCATGCCGAACTGCATCTGGGTAACGTGGCGTCCTTCGTGTACTGCCAGCATCGTCATCCATGGCAGAGGTTCGGGGTCGTTTGTGGAAGGTATCGTGAAGAGGTCCATCCGTCGCGGAGCCCATGCAACGGAACCGTTGGACGTATTGTATGTGTGCATCACGACAGGCATGCGCAGCTTTCCCGGACCTCCGCCGAGGTATCCAGTTGATCGGGATACGGGAATGCGGTACTTTTCAAGAGCGCGGCCGTATTCCTGTGCGAGGGAGTCCGCACCCTGCGGATAGATGAGCTTGAAATTATCTGTATCTATCGTATTCCATTTAAGCTTGCCAGGATCGTCTCCAGTCACATAGAACTGGGCCGCCACATTTAGCGGAAGCATCAGGATCAGCAGTATGGTGAGATATCTTTTCATCAACATTGTTTCTTCTTTGGTCAAGATTGAATATTCTATGGACAAATCTAATTATTTTATTTATTTTTGTACGTTTTTCAACCTAATATTTGCTTATATGAACAATGTTCTACAGGCCTTCACGTTGATCGGTGCGCTCGGTATGTTCCTTTATGGAATGACACTGATGAGTGAAGGACTTCAGAAAACCGCGGGAGACAAACTCAGGTCTTTTCTGGCTTCTATGACCTCAAATGCCTTCAAGAGGGTTCTTACGGGTCTTGGTGTGACAGCTCTTGTCCAGTCTTCTTCCGCTACTACTATCATGGTAGTAAGCTTTGTAAATGCGGGTCTCCTGACTCTTGGCAATGCCATAGGAGTCATAATGGGCGCCAATATAGGAACCACTCTTACGGCATGGGTGACAGCACTTGGATTTTCAGTTGACATTTCTGTGTTCTCTGTGCCTTTGATGGCTCTTGGATTTGTGCTGTGCACATCGAAGAGGCAGAAGAACAAGAGTATCGGAGAATTTGTTGTGGGATTCGCACTGATGTTCCTCGGTCTTTCTTTCATGAAATCTTCCGCAGGAGCTCTTCTCGACAATAAGGATGCGATGCTGGCATTCTTCTCGCATTTCACAGACTTCGGCTTTGGCTCAGAACTTATTTTCCTCCTTGCAGGAACCATCCTGACTATTGTTCTGCAGGCATCAAGCGCGACAATGGCCATCACCATGCTCCTTACGACATCGGGACTCATTGACTTCCCTCTGGCGTGTGCAATGGTTCTCGGCGAGAATATCGGAACAACGATTACTGCCAACATGGCGGCAGCAGTCGGAAATACATCTGCAAAGAGGACAGCGCGTGCACATACCGTCTTCAATGTATTCGGTGTCGTGTGGGTGCTCATTGTCTTCAAGCCTTTCCTCAAGCTTGTGGGAATCATCATGGAGGCACTCGGATTCTCAAATCCTCTTACCGTCGACCTTACCGCACCTGGTGCGGACTCGTCTCTTCTTTATGGAATCTCGATGCTGCATACCCTCTTCAATATCACGAACACCATGCTTCTCATATGGTTCACGCCACAGATAGAGAAGATTGTTACATGGATGGTCAAGGCTCCTAAGGGCGATGAGGTCTTCAGGTTAAAGTATATTTCCGCAGGTCCTCTCAATACGGCAGAGCTTTCTTTGAATGAGGCACAGCAGGAAGTCATCCATTTTGCAGAAATCTGTCGCAACGGATTCGGTTATCTCCGTCAGGCTGTCAACGAACTTAATGCGGACAAATTCGACGCTTTGAACGAGAAGCTCATAAAGTATGAGGAGATTACAGACAGAATCGAATACGAGATAGCTTCATATCTCAATGAAGTCTCGAAGAACGAGATCAGCGAGGAAGCGGCTGACGATATCAAGAGAATGTACAAGATGATCGGGGAGATGGAGTCTCTCGGAGATTCATGCGAGGCGATAGGACGTATCCTCAAGAGAAAGAATGTACATGGAAAGGTCTTCGACAAATCATTGCTTGATCGTCTGAACATGATGATGGATCTTGTCCAGAAGGGATATGACGTAATGATCGAGAACCTCCGGAATCCTCATCTTACCGACATATCCAATGCAACGAATGCAGAGTACAATATCGATGAATGCCGTCGCCATCTCCGCGAGGAACATATCGTCAATATCGAAAGCAACAGCTATAATTACCTGACAGGAGTCTATTATATCGATGTTCTTAACGAACTTGAAAAGATCGGAGACTTCCTGATCAACATCTCGGAAGCCGCAGTCAGGAGTGTCGAGGAATAACATCATATTTGTCGTTGCCGCTGTGCTTTCCATGGCAGGTTGCGGACAGGGAAGGAAGCCGGAACCTTTTGTGGCGCTGCCTTTCCCGAGCGTGAGCCTGCCCGGCATGATTTCGTCACAGCAGGAAGCGGCGGAATATATTGCCGAGCATTTCTGGGATGACTTTGCAGATCCTTCAAGGAATTATCCGTGCGATTCCCTTATGTCAAGCGGAGTGAGTAAGGGTGATGTTGAAAAGGCTTTTGCTGATTGGACAGGTATTTTGGAAATGAATGACCTTGGTGTGGTATCCCGTTCGGTGAAGCGACTGTGTGACAAGGCTTTGGCATGCGAAAGGAAAGATTCTTCCTCGAATGTGCTTGAGACGGTTGCGCTACTTGCCGAGAAGTATCTGTATGACCCGAATTCTCCGATGAGAAACGAGGAGTACTATCTTCATTTTGCAGGCAGGATGGCTTCTTTCGAGGGGTTCTCTCCTGTGGAAAGAGAAAAATTTGCACGACAGGCGAGGATGTGCTCGCTTAACCGCCTGGGCACTGTTGCTGCCGATTTCCGTTTTGCCGACAAGGCGGGGCGAATGCATCGGCTTCATGAGATAAAGGCGCCTCTGACGCTCCTTTTCTTCAGCAATCCAGGCTGCGAGGCATGTATGAATATCATCAACATGCTGAAGGATGAACCTCGCATAGCCGCAATGATATCAGAAGGAAAGCTTGCTGTGGCAAATATCTATATTGATGAAGACATAGCGGCTTGGCGGGACTATATGCCGATATATCCGGAAGAGTGGTATAACGGCTTCGATCCGGATCTGGTGATACGTGGAGAAAATCTCTACGATGTGAGGGCTATACCGTCACTGTATCTCCTTGACGATGAAAAGAGAGTGATGATGAAGGACGCACCAGAGCAGAAGGTGCTCTCCGTACTATCCAATATGATGATAAACTAAAATAATAAAGATATGATTACAAGAGAACTTTGGGGCAAGTCTGCCTGCGGTAAGGAGATTTACCTTTACACCCTGACCAATTCAAAGGGAGCATATGTCAAACTCGGCAGCGTGGGTGCTGCTGTCGTGTCTGCTGTCGTTCCGGACAAAGACGGCAACATGGCTGATGTCGTGCTCGGATATGATGATGCGCAGAGCTATTTCGGTGACGGTCCGTGCATGGGAAAGATTCCGGGAAGATTTGCAAACCGCATAGGAGAGGGTAAGTTCACTCTTGATGGTGTTGAATACAAATTGCCTGTAAATAATGGTCCTAACCATCTTCATGGCGGTCCTGAGGGCTTCCAGAACAAGGTATGGGACAGCCGTGAGCACGAAGGAGGAGTTGAGTTCATGTACTATTCTGAGGATGGAGAAATGGGCTATCCCGGAGCCTTGAAGGCAGTTGCCCGATATGAATGGAGCGAGGATTGCGAGCTCCGTCTGACTCTTACTGCAGAATCTGATGCACCTACTATTCTCAACCTCACCAACCATGCATATTTCAATCTTAATGGAGAGGGTAGCGGTACTGTTCTCGGTCATACGCTCAAGCTTAATGCTTCAGAATACCTTCCTACGACAGACTCTCAGATTCCTCTCGGAGAAAGCGAGCCGGTTGCAGGAACTCCTATGGACTTTGTGAACGAGAAACCTATCGGTCAGGACATTGAGGCAGATTTCCTTCCTCTGAAGATAGGTAAGGGATACGACCATTGCTGGGTAATCGACGGGGCAGAGCCAGGCCAGCTTCAGGCATGTGCAGAACTCTATGCACCTGAAAGCGGTCGTCTGCTTGAGATTTTCACTACCCAGCCTGGTGTGCAGGTCTACACAGGAAACTGGCTTGTAGGATGTCCTGAGGGAAAGAACGGCCATGTTTATAATGATTATGACGGTGTAGCCATCGAGTGTCAGAACTATCCTGATGCTCCGAATAAGGCAGATTATCCGACATGCGTCCTCCGTCCTGGTGAAGTGTTCGAGCAGGCTATCATATTTGCTTTCAGCGTACGTTAATCTATGAAACAGTATTTAGATCTTTTACGTCATATCCGTGAGAACGGGGTCATGAAGAACGACCGTACCGGTACAGGCACACAGAGTGTGTTCGGCTACCAGATGCGATTCGACCTGAGTGAAGGTTTTCCGCTTCTTACTACAAAAAAGGTACATCTCAAATCTATAATCTACGAGCTTCTGTGGTTCATAGCAGGAGATACGAACGTCAAGTATCTCCAGGACCATGGCGTTACAATCTGGGACGAATGGGCCGATGAAAACGGCGACCTTGGACCGGTATACGGTCATCAGTGGCGCAGCTGGCCGACTCCTGACGGGAGGACCATCGATCAGCTCTCCAACGTCATCGAAACCATAAGGAAGAATCCGGATTCCCGTCGTATGATCGTCTCTGCATGGAATGTTGCAGAAGTGGAAAAGATGGCCTTGCCGCCATGTCATTCGCTGTTCCAGTTCTATGTTGCAGACGGCAAGCTTTCCTGTCAGCTCTATCAGCGAAGTGCGGATGTGTTCCTCGGAGTGCCGTTCAACATTGCGTCATATGCCCTCCTGACCATGATGATTGCTCAGGTGTGCGGTCTGGAACCTGGAGAGTTCGTTCATACTACAGGTGACACCCATATTTATACCAATCACTTCGAACAGGTTGCCACTCAGCTTGGACGAGAGCCGCGCGCCCTTCCTAAGATGAAGATAAACCCTGAAGTGAAGAACATATTCGACTTCAAGTATGAGGATTTCGAGCTTGTGGACTATGATCCGTATCCTCGCATTCCGGCACCTGTCGCTGTATAATATGGAAAAATGTATAATAGTAGCTATTGCGGACAATAATGCCATCGGCAGGGACAACGCCCTGCTGTGGCATATTTCCGAAGACCTGAAGTTCTTCAAGCGGACGACTTCCGGATGCCCGGTCATCATGGGACGGCGTACTTTCGAATCTATCGGAAGACCGCTGCCTAAGCGCCTGAATATCGTTGTTTCCCGTGGATATGACGCTCCTGAAGGTGTCGTGGTCGTTCCTTCCCTTGAAGAAGCATATAAGGCAGCAGAATCTTCCCGTTGCTTCATAATCGGCGGCGGTCAGATCTACGCACAGGCTCTTCCTGGCGCAGACCGTCTCATCGTCACTCATGTTCATACCGTTATAGAAGGAGCAGACACCTTCTTTCCTCAGATAGATGCTTCCGTATGGCAGATAGCTGAAAGGTCGGAAGTCATGACCGATCCGGAGACCGGCTATGACTTTGAATTTGTAACCTATATAAAACGATAACCCCCTATGACACGAGAAAGTTTCGGCAGCCGTTTCGGTGCCCTTGTCGCAATGGCCGGCTCTGCCGTCGGCCTCGGAAACCTCTGGCGTTTCCCTTACCTTGTCGGAGAAAACGGAGGTGCGGCCTTCATCATAGTATATATCCTGCTGTCTTTCATGATCTGCCTTCCGATCTTTGTGTCGGAATTCGTGATCGGACGAAGGAGCCAGAAGAACGCTTATGCCGCCTTCCGGGATCTTTCCGGCGGCTCTTGGTGGCGTTGGATCGGACTTTTTACTATCATTGTGCCTCTGATCGTTCTTTCTTACTATAGTGTCATCGGAGGCTGGTCGATAGAGTATATGCTCAAGGCTTGTTCTTTCTCCTTTACAGGAAATGATTCGCAGAGTGCGATGAGTACAATGTTTGCAGACTTCGTTTCTGCTCCTTGGGCTCCGCTTATATGCCAGACAACGTTTCTGCTTGTCACGACACTTATCGTTGTTGTCGGCATCAAGGACGGTATAGAGCGCTTCAGCAAGGTCATGATGCCGCTTCTCTTCGTGATTGTGCTGGCAATAGCCATATATTCGCTTACTCTTCCAGGGGCTTCGAAAGGCGTTGACTATCTTTTCAATCCGGATTTCTCGAAGATCACGGGAAAAGCTTGTGCCGCAGCTCTCGGTCAGGCCTTCTTCTCGCTTTCGCTCGGTTTTGGTACGATTCTGACCTATGCCTCGTATGTGGACAAGAAGGAAAACA
The DNA here is from genome assembly GCA_017937885.1 of Bacteroidales bacterium. Taxonomy (GTDB): domain Bacteria; phylum Bacteroidota; class Bacteroidia; order Bacteroidales; family UBA932; genus Cryptobacteroides. The sequence goes on along the minus strand of JAGBCS010000032.1, from coordinate 314 downwards.
TCATGTTCCAGAGTACGGCAACAGCTGTTTCAGACCTCATGTTCGCTCTTATCGCCGGAGTTGCGATCATGCCTGCCGTCTTTGCCTTCGGCCTTAATCCACAGTCAGGTCCGGGCCTTGTTTTCGAGACCCTTCCTTTTGTATTCGGCCAGATGCCGGCCGGAGGATTCATCGCGATTCTCTTCTTTGTGGCACTGCTTGTGGCAGCTCTCACATCGTCGATTTCAATGCTAGAAGTCGCTGTTGCTTTTCTTGTTGAGGAAAAGGGCCTTTCGCGCGTAGTATCCTGTGTCATCCTCTTTGTCGTATGCTGG
>JAGBCS010000031.1 GCA_017937885.1 Bacteroidales bacterium | reverse complement strand
TTCTATTTCCCTGATGCCCGCGCCGAAGGCGGCGGCTTTGCTGTCGGCGTGGCTGTAGCAGATAAGCCTGAGGGACCGTTCGTGTGTGAGCCTGAGCCGATAAAGGGCATCCACGGCATCGATCCGTGCGTGCTTCTGGCGTCGGATGGCAATGCTTACATATTCTGGGGGAACGGACGCTGCGCCAAGCTCAAGGACAATATGAGGGAACTCGCTGACGACAATCCGAAGGAGGTCGTCAAGTGGGGGCCACGCGAGTTTGAAATGGTCGGTGTCAATTGCCTCAAGGGCCTGCCGAGCCGTCAGGCTGAAGGACCGTTTGCATTCGAGTACAACGGCAACTATTACCTTACATACCCTTATGTCAGAGAGAATACCGAGGTTCTCGGATACGCTATGAGCAAGAATCCGATGGGACCGTATGAGTACAAGGGAATTATCATGGCCGAACATGAAAACGGCTGTTGGACAAACCACCACAGCATCGTGAATTTCAAGGGCCAGTGGTATCTGTTCTACCATCATAACGCATATTCTCCGCATTTCGACAAGAACCGTTCTGCCCAGATCGAGAAGCTTTATTTCAATCCTGACGGAACTATTCAGGAGGTGAAGCCTACCAAGCGCGGAGTCGGTCCTGTCAAGGCCGGTCAGAAGATACATATCGACCGCTACAGCAGTATTGACGGAGCTTCAGTCGAATATCTGGATACTACGGATTACTTCAAGGGATGGAAGACAGTTTTCAAGATTGAAGGCGACAAGGTCTGCTTCAATGAGGTGGATTTCGGAAAGAAGGCTCCGAAGACAGTCGTGCTTAAGGTGAAGTCTGGCACAGAGGCTGTCGTGGATGTTGCGGTCGGAAAGACCTACACTTCTGTTCCTGTTCCTGAGTCCCAGGATTGGACGGAGGTCGTGTTCGACATGCCTCAGGTCAAGGGAATGCAGGATATTGCAGTTTCTCTCCATTGGGGAACTGACGTGGAAATAGATTGGATAACATTCAAATAAATACAAAAGCTATGAAAAGATTGTTTTTACCAGCGATGGCCTGCCTGCTGCTGGCGGCATGCGCCCCTAAGGTCGAAGAGAAGACCTTCATGAATGAAGGAAATCCTCTTGTCCGTGACAATTACACTGCAGATCCGGCTCCTATGGTGGCATCCGACGGACGTCTGTACATGTTCTGCGGACATGACGAGTGTTTCGAGGACAAGCCGGGTTATGAAGGCAAGTACGGTTTCAACATTACCGAATGGCTCTGCTATTCTACCGAGGATATGCAGAAGTGGACAGACCATGGAGTGGTTCTCAAGCCTACGGACTTCAGCTGGGCTGTGGGTGAGGCATGGGCATCACAGGTGATCGAGGTGGACGGCAAGTTCTACTTCTTTGTGTCGACACAGTGCGGCAATCCTGACTGCAAGGCCATCGGAGTCGCTGTTGCGGATTCTCCTGCAGGGCCATACGTGGATGCAATCGGCCAGCCGCTTATTCTTGATGAGATGACTCCTAACGGTCCGCGCGGCTGGTGGAATGACATTGACCCTTCAGTAATGATAGACGACGACGGCACTCCTTGGATGTGCTGGGGCAACGGAACATGCTTCCTCGTGAAACTGAAGAAGAACATGATCGAACTTGACGGCGAGATCATCACCATCCCTATGGAGAGATATGTCGAGGGACCTTGGATCTACAAACGTGGAGATCATTATTACAATGTATATGCTTCAATGGGCAGGGGCCGTGAGACCATTTCTTACGCTATGGCTCCGAGCATGGAAGGCCCTTGGACATTCATGGGAGAACTTTCTGGCATGGCGGAAGACAGCTTCACAATCCATCCGGGCGTGATCGACTACAAAGGCAAGTCGTATCTGTTCTACCACAATTCGACACTTTCTCTTGACGGCTACGGTCCTGCAACAGGCCGCAGAAGCGTCTGTGTAGACGAAATGTTCTACAACGAGGACGGCACAATCAAGCCTGTCTTACAGACAAAGAAGGGCTTGGCGAAGTAGTTACTGCCCGAGGTTCTTCACGAACTCGGAAGGAGTAAGGTCGAACTGCTTCTGGAAGCAGGTCGCGAAATAGGAGGCTGACGAGAAGCCTGTCATGAAGGCAACTTCGTTGATCTTGTATTTCTGCGATGACAGAAGTTCGGCAGCCTGCTTCAGACGACAGAGACGTACGTATTCGTTGATGCTGAGCCCGGTGTTGGCCTTGAGCTTTCTGTAAAGCGAAGACTTGCTGGTACCAAGCTGCATCGTCAGCGTCTCGATGTTGAGGTCTGATTCCGCAATATGCTTCATGATGAATTCATGCAGCTTTTCCATATACTCCTGATCCACTTTGCTGGCAGTGACGCTGCTGTAGTGGGTCAGGGGTTTGTTTATGAACTGACGGTATGATATCTCCTTGTTCTTGAACAGGTTGGCGATGTTTGACTTGAGGAGCTCGATAGGGAACGGCTTCTCGATATATCCGTCTGCTCCGACCTCGAGGGTCTCGATGCGCATGTCTGTGCCCACTGCAGCGGTAAGCAGGATCACCGGTATATGACTAAGGTCGGAATCTGTCTTGATCGCATTACAGAGTTTGCAGCCGTCCATTATCGGCATCATGATGTCGCTGACGATGAGGTCTATCTTTTCGGTCTGTATTATCTGAAGCGCATCGGCACCGTTTGCAGCGGTCTTGACATTATAGTCTTCTGACAGTTGCTCTGCAAGGTAGTTTCTCATCTGTTCCGAGTCCTCTACTATGATGACCGTATGACGGCTCATGTCGTATTCCTTCATCTCGTTGTTACGGTTTTCATGACTGACGGCAGGAATGTCAACAATCACCTCTTCCTGCTGAATTACAGGAAGCTCGAGAACGAAAGAGTTCATGTCTGTTATGCTGCAGTCAAGATAGAGTTTTCCGTTGTGCATGTTGGCAAGATTCCTTGCGTATGGAAGACCAAGACCGGTGCCCTGTCCGGATTTGACGGCGTCATTCCTCTGGAAGAAGATCTCGAATATCTTTTCCTTGTCGGATTCCGGGATCAGGTCTCCGTCGCTTTCGACTCTGATCTCGACGGTGTTTCCATCCTGTGCGGCGACATTGACTGTTACGGCAGATTTTCCGTATTTCAAGGCGTTTGAAAGGAGGTTCACTATGATAGTGAGGACTGAATCCTTTGCGCACATGATCATGAGCGGGTTCTCAGGCGTGTTTACCGTCATGGATATATGGGAGTCGATCGCCATCTGTTCAAAGAGTCCGGCAGCCTTGCGTACGATTGCGCACAGATCTTCCTTTATGAATGACATCTTCATCTCATTGCTTTCCATCTTCCTCATGTCAAGCAGCTGGTTTGTCAGACTGAGAAGCCTGTCTGCATTTGCCTGTATCGTAAGCAGATCCTTCTTTGACTCAGCTGTATACATTTCTGATGCGATGATCTTGTCGAGAGGCATCTTTATCAGTGTCAGTGGGGTGCGGATCTCATGGGTGAAGTTTGTGAAGAAGTTGATCTTGGCGTTGTATATCTCCTTCTCTTTGTTGTTTACAAGTTTCGCATATTGTCTTGCCCTTTCCTGCTTCCTTCTGAATTCCATCTGCCTCAGGATGATGACCAGCAGGACTATGCCAATCAATATGTATATGCAATACGCTCCTTTGCTGAGCATCAGGTGAGGCTTGATGGTGAGATCCAGCGATTTCGGCAGTACGGTATCACCTACTGTCCCAATCTCAAATCTGTATTTTCCGGGGCCCAGACCTGTAAGAAGGACGCTGTTCTCCTGTGTGGTACCGGAGAAGCTCTCACGTTTGCCTTTATACAGACTATATCGGTATATTGTGTTTCTAGTCGTGTATTCTGGCACCGAATAACTGATGAAGATGGCTGATGCGTCCTTGTTCCTGACAGTAATGTCCGTAGATGTCATTGCCGAGCATCCTTCATTCTTGAGCTGGATGACATGCTCAGGGTTGCGGGCTTCAATTCCGGTGAGATGCATCTGCCACATAGGCTTCCTGTTCTTGATCAGTGACGGCATGAATGAGACCAGCCCGTCTGTGTTTCCGAAATACAGTGTACCTCCTGAGCTTGCGTACACGGCGCCGTAAGAGTATTGGTATCCGGTCACGGTGTTTCCTCTATTGAGATGACCGGTTATCTTGAGATCTTCAGGGGATATGCTGATGATACCGTTTGTCGTTGATATCCATATCGTTCCGTCCTTGTCTTCGGCTACTGCGCAGGTCACGTTTGACGGTATTCCGTTTTCCATGGTTATGCTTCTGAATCTGATCTTATCCCTGCTGAATTCAGGCTCGGTAAGACAGACTCCTCCTCCTTCTGTTGTGACCCACATACGCCTTTTGCTGTCTTCGAAGAATGAAGTTATCAGCTTGGACGTCAGTCCGTTGCTGGCTTCATCGGCTTCATATCGGGCGACTATCCTGAAATCCTGATCCAGGCATATGATTCCCTGTCCATAGGTTCCGATCCAGACCGTTCCCATGCTGTCCTCGTACAGACAGTGGATGTCATAGCCTTCCAGATCCTCTATCGTCGTGAAGCCGTCATTCTCTGTGTCATACAGATACAGACCTGAAACCGATCCGATGAGCATATCGCCGCTTGACAGCTTGATTCCGGCGCTCAAGGTGTTGTCCGGAAGGTCATATTTCCTGATAAGCTTCTTCTTCTTCAGATCAAACACATATAGTCCGTCCCCGTAGGAACATAGCCAGATCATGTCTTCATCCATGATCATGTCATGCATGTTCAAATTCCCCGCAAGGTTCCAGTTTCCGGTCTTTCTGGTTTTCGGGTCTATGCATCCCAGCCAACCGTCTTCAGAGCAGAACCATATCACTCCGTCACTGTCAGTGCTGATGCGACGGATAACCTCTCCCTTGATGGAGTTGCCGGTCGGATTACGGAAAAGGATTGTCATTTCGTCCCGCATGTCCTTCCATATGTTGATGCCGGTGTAGAACGTTCCGACCCACATGTTTCCGGAAAGGTCCTTGTCTATGCTTGTTATGAGGTTGGCTGATATCGATGCGGGGGTTGCGTCATCGTGGAATGCTTCGCCGTCATATATCTCGTTTTCCCTTCTTATGAACAGACCGTTGTCTGTACCGATCCAGAATTCGCCGGGCATACTCTCACATAGACATCTTATTTCTGTCTTGGGGGGGGCTTTGTATATCAGCTTGGTGCTTAATGATATACAGTCCAGAAGCTTGCCTCCTTGTACTGGTTCGATCAGCTTGATTCTGTCGCTTGGCGACTGCTTTATGAATGTGTCGTTGAGTTTATCGTATGTGTAGATGTCACCGTCCAGCATGAGGACCCATAATGTGCCGAAACTGTCCACAGCCATGAATTCCGGCTGCGATGCCCCTAAGGAGTATGTGAACATTCCGTTCTTTTCGGTGTCGTACCTGAACAGCATGTGCGACGCAATCCAGACATTTCCTCTTCCGTCCACATCAAGATCCCTGCACATCGTGTTTCCGGGAAGGTCAATGTTGCCGGCTTCGTCTGTCTTAGGGTTGTAGTAGCCGACGCCGTATGGTGTGGTGAACCATATCTTACCCATCCCGTCTTCCGCGATTTCACGGACAAGGCCGGTCCTGTTGTGGACGGGAGCAATCTCCGACAGACGGATGAATGATCTGCCGTCATACCGGCAGAGTCCGTCCCTGGTACCTATCCACATGAAGCCGTCCTTATCCTGCATGGCGCAATATATAGTATTGCTAGGCAGTCCGTCGAGGGTGTTCAGATGGTCAAAATAGTAGAATCGTTCCGCTGATGCGATTGCGCAGAACGAGGAAATGGCCAAGATTACTGCAACTATACGTTTCATTTGTGTCTCCTTTGCGTTTCTTTTCAATTCTTTTTCAAAGGTAGTGATTGTGGTTTTAATTTTTGATTCAACCTATTGTAAAAACGATTCAAAATGGGAAGATTTTTGAATTAATCCTGTTTTGACGGCTGTCAATGTTGCGTTCAGGGGTGTTTCTGGTCGAATATTAAAGTGATTTGAAGTTATCGTAAAAGTTCTTTCGCATATTATAAGGTAAATTTGTATGCTTGAAATTGTATTCAGAGCGAAAACGATTTTGATCAACCATAATTTTTAAAACTAACCCGTAATGAAAAATGTAACTAAGCTAAATCGGAAGATCCCATCGTTGATTTTCTGTATGCTGTTCTTCTGCTTTACGGCAGTCGCACAGCAGTTCACGGCGACAGGAGTCGTTGTGGACGGCAATGGTGAACCAGTCATCGGTGCCGCGGTTGCGTTGAAGGGTAACGAGACAGTCGGAGCCATTACCGATCTAGACGGTAATTTCTCCCTGAACGTTCCTTCTGCAAACGCCGTTCTCGTCGTTTCTTCACTCGGTATGGAGACAGTCGAGACTCAGGTGGCGAAGGGCAAGATGAGGATTGTCCTTCATGATGACACTCTCCTTCTTGAGGAGACTATCGTGGTCGGTTACGGTCAGCAGAAGAAAGCTTCTGTCGTCGGTGCGATCACGCAGACTACAGGTAAGGTGCTCGAGCGTGCTGCAGGTATCAGCTCGATCGGTGCCGCCCTCACCGGTAACCTTCCGGGTGTCGTGACAACCCAGTCGACCGGTATGCCTGGTGAAGAGGATCCGAAGATTACCATCCGTGGTTCCAGCTCATGGAACAGCAGTGACCCTCTCGTCCTTGTCGATGGTATCGAGCGTCCGATGAATTCAGTAGACATCTCGTCTGTCGAGAGCATCTCTGTACTCAAGGATGCATCTGCGACTGCAGTCTATGGTGTGAAGGGTGCGAACGGTGTCATCCTCGTGACCACAAAGCGCGGTCAGGAAGGAAAGGCACGTATCGATGTCGGCTTCACTGCAACCATGAAGGCTCCATCAAAGCTTCCTAACAAGCTTGACTCTTATGACGCACTCATGGCCCGTAACGTTGCGATCGAGCACGAACTCGCTGTGACAAATGACTCTTGGGAGTACATCCGTCCTCAGTCGTTCATCGAGAACTACCGCAACCAGACTTCGATCGAGCAGATGGAGCGCTATCCTAACGTTGACTGGCAGGACGCTCTCTTCAACAAGACAGCGATGTCATATGCAGCCAATGTCAACATCAGCGGTGGTACGAAGTTCGTGAA
>JAGBCS010000003.1 GCA_017937885.1 Bacteroidales bacterium | reverse complement strand
TTATACAGACGTATGTCTATGTGCGGATAGTACGACACCTTCGCCTCTGCCGATGCTTCTGCCTTGAATTCCGGATGGTGTAGCGTCATGTATGGGTTGACCTCTTGAATAGCACGTGCTCCGGCATCCTTCGTCCATTCGGCTCCCATGTTGACTTCGGTGCCGAGTTTCACTCCCGCAGAAGCATCGATATGTCCTTCTGCCGAGAACTCCGTACTTTTCCCAAGGTGGGTGTCGACTGTTATGTAGACCGGGACGTTTCCGACAAGGAATTTGAATGAAATAGTGCGGATTACATTCTTTTCAATAATCTCATCCTTTTCATCCGAATACTCTGCATCGTATTGATAACGCAGAAGGAAGTCCATGTCCAGAGACCCTTTGAGCACATAGCGGAACAGCTTTATGTCACCCTTGCTCCTTACTTCATCGATCTTCTTCTCTCCGAAGTCGAATGTGAACTCTCCGTTGAGTCCCGCATCGAATGAGCAGGTTTCCCAATAGAGCCTTCCTGCGCTTCCTTGCGCTATGGTCGATCCGTTGAAGTCAGTGTGGAATGACCAGAGTTCCTGTCCGTTCTGATATAAATCTCCCTTGGTCAGGTCAGAACGGTCATATGTCTTGTGGTATATTCCCTCAATATCAAAGTATCCGACTTCAGATGGACTTATTATCCTTCTACCGTCTACACTTCTCGTGTCGGTCGTTCCGGATGTCACGAGCGTGAAGCTGGTGTTCTTGAACAGGTCTGCCATATTGCCTTCTGCAGTCTGAAGCGAGAGGGTGCTGCCAGAGACCGATGCGCTTTCCACTACCCTGATGTCGTATCCGTGTTCTGCATTGAGCACTACAGCTTGTCCTGCTCCGACATCAGGCGGAGTGGTTCCGTCATATGTGACTGTAAGGACGCCCGTATCCGAACTGTACGTAACAGACGTTCCGGCATCTTCAAGTCCGAGTTCAGCATAGTTTGTCTGTATCGCTCCGTACTGTGTTACTGATATCGTTGCCGATGCAGTTCCGCTGGTCAGTGTGAAGATTCCGGTGCGGTCGTCTTCCAATTTGTTTTCTGTGACAGAAACCGTAATCTGCTCCCCGTCCTCACCTTCTGCAGGAGTGACTGCGATCCAATCAGGCAGTTCGCCAGCTGCCCAGCTTCCGCTACTTGTCACAGTCAACTTTGCTGCTGACATTTCGCTTTCGAAAGTAAGTTCGGTCGATGGCTCGACTTCGATATAGTCGTTGCCGCCAAGCTGTATATCGCATGCTGCAAGAGTCAGTACCATGCAGAGGAACAGAAGAGTCTTTTTCATAAGGAAGTGGTTTAGGATCACAAAAGTAGAGATAAATGAAAATACTCAAATACCTGGGAAGCACTTTATACTGTCATATCCATACGACATCAAACAATCTATAGATTCGACAAATGAATATTTGGGTGAAAGCAATTACAAATGGTTTGAGAACGCAGGGGCCGCTACTTGATTATAGCTCAGTAACGGAACTCGGATTCTTCAGGGCTGTCTGGATCGTGTCGTCTATCGGGAGATAGAAACGGTAGAAAGCTTCGTCGCCGAGTTTTGAGAAGCGTCCTACCAATGCCTTGAGCTGAGGCATCATATAAGTCTTGGTCTCATCCCATTCTCCCTTTTTCGGCTTTATGCCGTCCACTCGGCTGGCATACTCAAGGAACTGAGATCCGAGATCCTGGCTGTCGAGCCAGCTTTCGAGCCTCTCGAAATCATCAATGCTTCCCAAAGAACCGCGATACTTGTCAAACATGGCCTGGGCGAACCTGACCTGGGTCGCCTTCCTGTTGCAGTTGATGAAGAAGGTTGTCGCCTTCGTTGTATCCATCGGAACGAAGACATCCGGAATGATGCCGCCACCTCCATATACCCTACGTCCCTTCACGGTATAGAAAAGAGCGGTAGTATCGATCTTCATGCTGTCGGCCGACGTCATTTCTCCGTGGGCATAACGCTCATATATGTCGTACTCGTAGTCTTTGTCCTTGTCATATGGCTTCTGGATACAGCGTCCGGAAGGTGTATGGAACCGTGCCACGGTAAGACGGATTCCAGAACCGTCGGTGAAATTGACAGGCTCCTGCACAAGTCCCTTGCCGAAAGAACGGCGTCCGACAATCACTCCCCTGTCATTGTCCTGGATGGCCCCGGAAAAGATCTCGCTCGAGGATGCTGTGCCTTCATTGATGAGTACCGACAGCTGGATGTCCTTGAGAGCTCCCCTGCCGTCGGCATCATAATCCTGACGAGGACGATGCAGGCCTTCCATATATACGATTCCGTCACCTCTCTGAAGGAACTCGTTGGAAAGCATGAGAGACTGGTCAAAATAGCCTCCAGTATTGTCCCTGAGGTCGAATATGAGCCTTTTCATGCCCTGCTCGAGCAGCTTGGAAGTCGCCTCCTTGAACTCCTTGTATGTCGTTCTGGTAAACTTTGACAATTTGATATATCCAGTCGTTTCGTCGATCATGAACGACGCATCGACGCAATGTACCGGAATCTTGTCCCTCGTGATATCGAAAGGAATGACCGTACCGTCTCTGTTGACCGTGATCTTCACCTTCGTACCCGAAGGTCCCTTCATGAGTCTGATCATGCTGTCCTGCGGCATCTTCACGCCGGCGATGTCGACATCATCCACACGGATGATGCGGTCTCCCTGAAGAAGGCCGGCCTTTTCCGAAGGACCGCCGGAAACAGGGCTCAGGACAATCGCCGTATCATTGGGAACATTGAAGGTGATTCCGATGCCTTCGAAGTTGCCGGAAAGCTCCGTTTCGGATTCCGTCAGCTCCACCGGCGGCATATATACCGAATGAGGGTCCAGCTCCGCAAGCGCAGCTACCACAGCCGCATCCGTCATCCCCTTCATATTGATAGTGTCGACATAGTTCTTCTCGACCTCCTGAAGGATCAGATTCAGCTTGCGCCATCTGTTGTAGTCTCCGTCAAACTTCTTCTCTGGCAGCACCTTATGTACGACCATGGTAAGAAGCACTCCCAGGACTACGCCCAGGAGTGCAATGAGGATTGTATTGTCCGTCTTCTTCATAATCACTACTCTACCTGTTCCACTTCAATACCGGCTCTCTTGAGCAGATCGATACCGTCAGTAAGGCGATAGGCGTCACGATATACGACACGCCTGATGCCAGCCTGTATTATCAGCTTGGCGCACTCCATACATGGAGAAGCGGTCACATACAAGGTGGCATCCTTGCTGTTGTTGCCGGATTTCGCAACCTTGGTGATCGCATTTGCCTCAGCATGAAGTACATATGGCTTGGTTACCCCGGACTCGTCCTCACAAGTGTTTTCAAATCCTGAAGGAGTGCCGTTGTATCCGTCCGATATTATCATCCTGTCCTTCACGAGAAGCGCGCCTACCTGACGTCGCTTGCAGTAGGAGTTCTGTGCCCAGACTCCCGCCATCTCGATATAGCTTCGGTCAAATTTCTCCATAATGAAATGTTTTCTTATCTCTGGTAAAGATAGCGCTTGATGCTCTTCTTCGGAGTCCTCTCAAAATCCTCCGACATCACCTCTATCTTCTTTATCTTCGCATAGTTAGGAAGCTCCTTGTTAAGTTCAGCGAGCGTTCCCTCCATATATTTGATGAACGCATCCTGATTCATTCCGTCCTTTGCGCCCTGGGCAAAGTCAGGGAAAATCAGGGCAGTGAGTCCGCCGTTATCCTCAACCACAAGAGAATCAACGACATAAGGGCGCGTATTGATCACTGTCTCGACCTCCTCAGGATATATGTTCTGTCCCGACGGACCGAGAATCATGCACTTTGCACGACCTCTGATGAAGAGACATCCGTCAGCATCAAGTACACCCATGTCTCCTGTACGGAACCATCCGTCCTCGGTAAAGACCTCGGCTGTAGCCTCCTCATTCTTGAAATATCCGAGGAATACATTCGCACCCCTTACGAGAATCTCTCCCGGAATATTTGCCGGGTCGCTCGAATTGATCTTCACCTCCATATTAGGAGCTGCCTTTCCGCATGAATAAAGTTTCTCTTCCTTCCAGTCATCGTATGTGATGATAGGAGCACATTCCGTCATGCCGTAGCCGACAGTGAACGGGAAGTTCATCTTCTTGAAGAAGGCCTCCACTTCCGCATTGAAGGCGGCACCTCCGATAATGACCTCATAGAACTCGCCTCCGAATGCATTGATCAGCTCGGTCCTGACCTTGTTGAGAACGACCTGGTTCAGTCCCGGAACCTTCATGAGGAACTTGATTCCCTCTTTCTCAAGCACAGGCTTCACCTTGCTCTTGTAGATCTTCTCGATGATCAGAGGCACAGCGACCACAATCGTCGGCCTGACCTCCGCAAGCGCCTGCATGATGATCTTCGGGCTCGGCACACGTGAAAGGAAATGCACATGGCATCCCACACTGAGCTCATACAGTACCTCGAACATGAGGCCGTACATATGTGCACAAGGAAGCATGGACACCACCCTTGAAGTATGGTTGATCTGCGGAAGCACCTTATGTCCGAACTCCATGTTGGAGAAGATTGCACGATAAGGGATCATGACTCCTTTAGAGAAACCTGATGTTCCTGATGTATAATTGATTACAGCAAGTTCATCAGCCGAATCCTCATAATAGCAGATATCCTTTGCCTCGAATGCCTCAGGATACTTCCTGCCGAAAAGCTCGTTAAGATGCTCCTTGGCCTCAACGATCTTTTCATCGGCCGCATGCAGGATCTTGAAGTTGTTGACCTGTATGATCGCCTGCAGACCCGGCATCTCGGTCTCTGAGAGACCTTCCCATATAACCTCGTCGACAAAGAGGATCTTTGCCTCGGAATGGTTGGTAAGATGGTGGATGTTGCCTGACTTGAATTCATGAAGAAGGGGAACCGGTACGGCTCCATATGTGGTCGTAGCCAGAAAAGCCACGGCCCAGTTGGCCTGGTTCCTTGAGCAGATGGCTACCTTGTCACCCTTCTGAAGACCGCACTCCTCGAACATGATGTGGAGCTTGGCCATACGTCTGGCTACGTCACCGAACTTCAGGGTCACCCCCTGATAGTTGGAGATCGCCGGACGATCCCAGTTCTTTTTGAAGGATTCTTCAAAAATCTTGTTAACTGATGTGAATTCCATTTTATTCTAAGTTAAAGTACAATATTCTATTTCAACGCGACCGCGCGCTGCTTTCCGTCATAACACATCACCTGGACGGAAGCGCCTTCGGCAGCAGTAACCGGGCTGTCCGGTCTTATCATCTGATCTCCGCTGAACTTCGACAGAGGCTCGCCTCCATAGAACGGATAGATCAGGGTCTGGATCGATGTCCTCACGACCCAATATGAGTTGCCTTCCACTACAATCCTTTCAGGAAGGCCCTTTATAGTCTCCTCGGCCGTGATACCCTTCCATGAGGCAGGCTTCTGGCCCTTGAGGTTGTACATTTCAATCGTATTGTCCTTGTGGAGGACCATAATGTTGTATTTCCTCGTACCGTTGAAATCGTAGATGTCCGGTCCAACGAGAATATCCTTGCCCAGGTTTACCGGGAAGCCGGTAACATAACGTCCGAGCCTGTCTATAAGATAGATTTCGCTTCCTGCACCGAAGATTATCTGAAGCTTTCCGTTTGCATAATAATCCACATTATGTGCAGTACCGCACAAAGGCTTCTTGAAAGGCACGCCCCAGAGATCCTTTCCGTCCTCGCTCAGACAGAGGGAGAGATGAGAATTCTGATAGAACCGGTCCATCTTTCCTGTACCGGAATTCTTCACTTCGAAAGGTCCTTCGGGCACGACTACCGTTGTGTCACGCTCGAATGCCGGAGCCTTGGTCTTCTGGAGCGCCAGCTTCAGGACGTCAGCCCTGACGGTCAGACCTCTTTTGCCTTTGGATACGGACAATACAGCCGGGCAATACTCCGCGCCTTCGTGCAGCTCGCAGACAAGATCCAGAAAGGCAGGAGCGAAGATATCCTTGAGAGCTCCTTCCGCCTCGCTGAAAGAGAAATATGAGACGAATGACGTCTTGTCTCGCGCAAGCAGATCTTCCTGAGAAGCGTCAGCCATATATTCGGCGAGGGTATAATCCAGAGCACGCCCGCTGACATATTCCTCTACGGCCGTCATGCTTCCAGACACGATCCAGCCGTCAACCCAGGTAAAGCAGCTTTCATCCTTAAGGGAGAAAAGGTCGCCGAATACGGACGAGGCGAAACCGGCATATGGCCACGAGTGGACAGCAGGCACGTAATTCTTGCCTGGCTTGACATCGGTCCCCTTGAAGAGAAGGCTCACATCGCCAGCACCGGTCCTCATCAGACATACCGTATCAAGCTGGCTGCCGGACATGAACGAAGCTATAGCCACTTCTCTGACATCGAGCTGCTTAATGAACTCGTCAGGAGTTATGCCGAGCCTGCTTCCCAGCGCCTTTTTAAGGGAAGCGTTCTTCTGCAGAAGATTACGCGAATCCAGATACTGTCTGTATGCCTGCATGTAGCTGCCGGCGTCTCCAAGCGGCAGAGAAGCCGCGAAGCGGGTATAAGAAGGCAGAACGGACGAGAGAGAAGACTCGGAAGGCACAGACTGTTCCAGGACAGTCATGAAATCCGACGCACCTCCTCCATAGACAGCGGAACCCGAAAGGGTAAACCTCTCATCTGCAGCATCGATATTGAAAACAGTCCAATCCGCGAGGCGGGACATGAAGCCTGCATATCCCTTATACGCCTTGTTCATCACCACCGGTACGAGATTGGCGGAAGCGGCATGTGAAACGAAAAGCAGATCGCTGCCCAGAGCCGCCTTTGATGCATCGGCAAATCCGGGCGCATCCAATACAGACACGGACTTGGACAGATGCCTTACAGAAGACTCCACAAGACGGTCTGAGGCCGAAGCCACGACCAGAGCCCTTCCGGACAGTCTCCCGCCGACACCTTCCATCTGCGAGCAATCCACATATTCGGCCACAAGCCCCTTTGCACGTGCATCCTCCATGATGGAGACAGCCTTGTCCGAAGGGATTTCAGAAGCCTTGCCGGCATCGTAGACATAGAGGGCGGTAAGCTTGCCGGAATAATGCATCGACACCGCAAGATCCCTTTTCGGGAAGCTTGCGACAAGGACGGCATCAGACGGCACGGCAGGAAACAGCAGGTAGCGGTCCTCATCCGCCACCTGCGAAGTCTTACCTTTGCCGTCATCTTCCATACCGGAATACAGGAAGGCCACCGCCAGTCCCGTCCCGGCCACAAGAACCGCCAGAGCTACAAGACAGAGTATGAGCGATTTCCTGCTCATTACCTGACTGCAATCGCCTCGATCTCAACCTTGACGCCGAGAGGGAGCGCAGCAGCCTGATAGCATGCCCTTGCCGGTTTGTCGCCTGTAAAGTATTCTGCATACACCTCATTGACAGCCTTGAAGTCAGCGATGTCAGCGAGAAGTACGGTTGTCTTCACTACATTGTTGTAATCCATTCCTGCCTCCTTGAGGATGGCACCGATGTTCTTGAGAGACTGGTGTGCCGCTGCGACGATATCCTCCTGCACCTTGCCGTCAGCAGGGTTTACAGGGATCTGACCTGAAATATAGAGAGTTCCATTCACTTCAATGGCCTGTGAATATGGGCCCACCGCCTTTGGTGCATCAGGAGTTGCAATTACCTTTTTCATGACTTTACAATTAATTTATCATGCAAATATAAACATATTTACATAAAAACACAACACGCGCGCGTGGGCGCATATACGCAAGAAAGCCAGGCCTCTGAAGACCTGGCTTTCTTGTAGCCCCGAGCAGAATCGAACTGCTATCTAAAGTTTAGGAAACTTCCATTCTATCCGTTGAACTACAGGGCCGTCTGAAGACGCTGATTACTCAGCCTTCTTCTCGATGATCTGACGACCTCTGTAGTAGCCACACTCAGGGCATACTCTGTGGTACATGATTGTTGCACCGCAGTTTGAACATGTCGCGAGCGTAGGCACTACTGCCACGTCGTGTGTTCTTCTCTTGTCACGTCTCTGCTTAGAGACTTTGTGTTTTGGATGTGCCATTGTTCTATATTTTTAAATTATTAATAATCACTTCATAAGGTCCTTCAAGGCTGCAAACGGACTGTTTTCCGCCATACCATCTTCAGTTTCTCCGGAAAGATGTCTCATCGCATCAGGATTGCATTCTCCGTCAGGATGAACCCTCTGCATAGGAAGAGCGAGGCATACATAGTCGTACACTATCTGGCTCATGTCCAGTTCCGCATCAGTCTCAGGAACGAAGATCACTTCCCGTTCCCCTTCGTGCGGATCTTCCGATGACTCTTCTTCTCCATATTTGACACTCAGCATGATCTCTACATCCACGGGCATCTCCAGCTCCTCAAGGCATCTGTCGCACTCTACGACTACCTTTCCGACGACGTCGCAGTCAACCCCCACATATCTTCCTGACTTTTCGACCACAGCCGTCACATCAAGCTCAGCATCAATGATTTCCGAATTCTCAAAGCTTTCGAAGAACTCTTTGCCGACCATCCAGGAAAACTCGTTCTTTCCGGTCGCCAATCCATTTAAAGGTATGATAAAACTTTCACTCATTACGACCCATAAATAGATTTGAGCCCGCAAAGGTAACAAAAACTTTTATCATTAGCAATTTATATCTGAACTTTTTCTCTTACGCTCAAGTTCATTCAGAATTATCTTCCTGAGTCTCATCGACTTAGGAGTAACCTCCACAAGTTCATCCTCCTGAATGTACTCCAGAGCCTCTTCAAGAGAGAAAACGACCGGAGGAGGAAGCATCACCTTGTCGTCACTGCCGGACGCACGCATGTTCGTCAGCTTCTTCGTCTTGCAGATATTGATATTGAGGTCACGGTCGCGGGTATGCTCTCCAACCACCTGACCTTCATAGATCTCGACACCCGGCTCTATGAAGAAACGGCCCCTGTCCTGAAGCTTGTCCATCGAATAAGCCACGGAAAGTCCGGTCTCGAGAGACACGAGGGATCCGTTCGTACGGCGCTCGATGTCACCCTTGTACGGCTCATATCCCTTGAGGCGGTGCGCCACGACGGCCTCGCCCTGGGTCGCGGTGAGAAGATTGCTTCTGAGTCCCATGAGTCCGCGTGAAGGGATATCGAACTCGAGGTGGGTCCTGTCTCCCCTGCCCTCCATCTGGATAAGGGCTCCCTTCCTGCGGGTGACCATCTCGATGGCTCTTCCAACAAATTCTTCAGGGAGGTCGATCGTCAGGTTCTCTATCGGCTCGCACCTCTGACCTCCGATCATCTTGTCCAGCACCTTCGGCTGGCCGACCTGAAGCTCGAAGCCCTCACGGCGCATGGTCTCGATGAGGACGGAAAGATGCAGCACGCCACGTCCGTACACGATGAAAGAGTCGGCATTCGGACCTGGCTTCACGCGGAGCGCGAGATTCTTTTCGAGCTCCTTCTCAAGACGCTCCTTGAGATGTCTCGACGTAACGAACTTTCCTTCCTTTCCGAAGAACGGAGAGTTGTTGATGCAGAAGAGCATGCTCATGGTAGGCTCGTCCACCTCGATAGGAGGCAGCGCCTCCGGATTCTCGAAGTCGGCGATGGTATCACCGATCTCGAAGCCCTCGAGGCCTACGACAGCGCAGATGTCACCGCACTGCACCTCTTCGACCTTCGCCTTTCCGAGCCCGTCGAAGACCATAAGCTCCTTTACCTTCTGCTTCTGCTGTATGTCATATCTCTTGCAGAGAGTGATGTTCATGCCCGCCTGAAGCGATCCGCGCGTCACACGGCCCACCGCGATACGGCCCACATATGGAGAATACTCCAGCGAAGAAATAAGCATCTGCGGAGTTCCAGCCACGATTTCCGGAGACGGAACCACTTCAAGGATTGTATCAAGAAGAGCTGTGATATCAGTGGTAGGCTGCTTCCAGTCATACGACATCCATCCCTGCTTCGCACTTCCGTAGATTGTTCTGAAGTCGAGCTGATCCTCCGTCGCGCCGAGCGAGAACATAAGGTCAAAGACCTCCTCCTGCACCTCCTCAGGACGGCAGTTAAGCTTGTCCACCTTATTGATCACGAGCACCGGTTTCTTGCCCATTTCGATGGCCTTCTGAAGCACGAAGCGTGTCTGCGGCATACATCCCTCGAAGGCATCCACGAGGAGGATGACGCCGTCTGCCATGTTCAGCACTCGCTCGACCTCGCCTCCGAAGTCGCTATGGCCCGGGGTGTCGATCACATTGATCTTCACACCCTTATATGTTACGGATACGTTCTTTGCAAGGATTGTGATGCCTCGTTCCCTTTCGAGGTCGTTGTTGTCAAGGACGAGCTCTCCCAGCTTCTCCTGTTCACGCGCCTGGCGTGCCTGATAGATCATCCTGTCGACGAGGGTCGTCTTGCCATGGTCGACATGGGCGATGATCGCGATATTTCTGATATCCTGCATAATCATCTAACAATTAATCATTTGACGGCATAAAGCCACACGACCGGAAAAGTCGGCCGAAAAAGATTTGCAAAATTAGATATTTTTGGAAAATATTTGAAACACTTTTTATATTTTTGCGCCCGAAAAATATTAGAGATTATGAAACAGGATATGATTGTCATTCTCGATCTGGGAAGTCACGAGAACACGGTTCTCGCAAGAGCGGTACGCGCACTGGGTGTCTACAGCGAAATCCACCCGCACGACATCACCGCCAACGAACTCAAAGCGCTGCCTAACGTAAAAGGCGTCATCATCAACGGCGGCCCGAACAACATCGTGGACGGCGCTGCAATCGACGTCCTTCCTGAAATATACGAAGCCGGCATCCCTGTGATGGCTGCAGGACATGACAAGGCCCTCTGCGAAGTGAAGCTCCCTCAGTTCACAAACGACGAGGAGGCGATCAAGAACGCGATTAAGTCATTCGTCTTCGACACATGCAAGGCAGAGGCCAACTGGAACATGAAGAACTTCATCGCAGACCAGGTGGAGCTCATCCGCAGACAGGTCGGAGACAAGAAGGTGCTCCTCGCACTCTCGGGCGGAGTCGACAGTTCTGTCCTCGCCGCACTTCTTCTCAAGGCCATCGGAGACAAGCTCTACTGCGTGCACGTGAACCACGGTCTCATGCGCAAGGGAGAGTCTGAAAACGTAGTCGAAGTCTTCAGGAACCAGCTCAGCGCAAACCTCATATATGTCGATGC
>JAGBCS010000030.1 GCA_017937885.1 Bacteroidales bacterium | reverse complement strand
CAATTCGAAAAATACAGATAACAACATGGAACTGGAAAAAAGAATACAGGCAGACATGGTAGTAGCCATGAAAGCCAAGGAGACGGTACGTCTCGCATCATTGAGAGCGATAAAGGCAGCTATCATGCTGGCCAAGACTGCAGAAGGAGCGACCGGAGAGGTCTCCGACCAGGATATCGTAAAGATCATCCAGAAGCTCGTCAAGCAGAGAAAGGAAAGCGCACAGCAGTACAATGACGCCGGACGTCCGGAACTCGCAGAGAACGAACTCGCAGAGGCATCCGCTATGGAAGTATACCTTCCGAAGCAGCTCAGCGAAGCGGAAGTCGAAGCTGAACTGACGAAGATAATCGCCGAGGTCGGAGCCTCGCAGCCATCCGACATGGGTAAGGTGATGGGAGTGGCGACAAAACGCCTCGCAGGCCTCGCGGAAGGACGCCTGATCTCAACTCTCGTAAAGAAACTCCTGGCGAAATAGCATTTAAATCGTTTTACGATCAGCGTGACACTCAAATAACTTGAACAATGCAGGACAGACGCTTCGGTCATTTTGACGACCTCAACCGCGAATATGTGATCACGGACCCTAAGACACCGTGGCCATGGATCAACTACCTCGGCAACGAGGATTTCTTCTCGCTCATCTCCAACACCGCCGGAGGTTATTCATTCTACAAGGACGCCAAATTCCGCCGTATAACCCGCTACCGCTACAACAATGTCCCGATGGACAACGGCGGAAGATATTTCTATATCAACGACGGAGGCACAGTATGGTCGCCGGGCTGGAAGCCATGCAAGACCCCGCTCGACTTCTACGAATGCCGCCACGGCATGAGCTACACCCGTATCACGGGAGCGAAGGACGGAATCGAGGCCAGCGTCCTGTTCTTCGTACCGCTCGGGGTCTGGGGAGAGGTTCAGAAGCTGACCCTGCGCAACACATCGTCGCAGACAAAGCGATTCAAGCTCTTCTCGTTCGCGGAATGGTGCCTCTGGAACGCAGCGACCGACATGGAGAACTTCCAGCGCAACTTCTCGACCGGAGAGGTGGAAATCGACGGTTCCGTGATCTATCACAAGACAGAATACAAGGAGCGCCGCAACCACTACGCTTTCTACAGCGTGAACTCCCCTATCGACGGATTCGACACCGACAGGGAGACCTTCATCGGCCTTTACAACGAGTTCCGTGACCCGCAGAATGTGCTTGAGGGCACTCCGGGAAACAGCATAGCTCATGGCTGGAGCCCTATTGCGTCACACTGCATCGACATCGAACTGAAGGCCGGAGAAAGCAGGGACCTCGTATTCCTGCTGGGATACGTAGAGAACGAGCAGGAGGAAAAATTCGTCTCTGAGGCGGAGCCTGGCCTGCTTCACAGCGGAAGCTCTCCGATCATCAACAAGGCAAAGGCCCGCAAGATGATCGAGGCATTCGACACTACAGCCAAAGTGGACGCCGCATTCGCACAGCTCAAGGCATACTGGGACGCCCTTCTGAATATATATAGCGTGAAGAGCCCTGAAGAGAAGCTCGACAGGATGGTCAACATATGGAACCAGTACCAGTGCATGGTGACATTCAACATGTCCCGCTCCGCTTCGTTCTTCGAAAGCGGCATCGGCCGAGGCATGGGCTTCCGCGACTCGAACCAGGATCTCGTTGGCTTCGTGCATCAGATACCTGAGCGCGCACGAGAGCGCATCATCGACATCGCTTCGACCCAGTTCCCTGACGGAGGCTGCTACCACCAGTACCAGCCGCTGACAAAACGAGGAAACAACGACATCGGAGGCGGCTTCAACGACGACCCTATGTGGCTGATTTTCGGCACGGTAGCCTACATCAAGGAGACCGGCGACTTCGGCATCCTCGACGAGATGGTACCGTTTGACAACGAGCCGGGATCAGAGGTGACACTCATGGAGCATCTGCGCATATCCTTCGACCACGTCGTCAACAACCTAGGTCCGCACATGCTGCCGCTCATTGGCCGAGCCGACTGGAACGACTGCCTCAACCTGAACTGCTTCTCATGGGATCCTAATGAATCTTTCCAGACTACGGAGAACAAGACAGAAGGTTCGAAAGCGGAATCGCTGATGATCGCAGGACTGTTCGTCGTCTGCGGACGAGACTACGTCGAGCTCTGCCTCCAGCTCGGACAGAGCGATGAGGCTGTCCGCGCACAGAGATTCATCGACGACATGGTGGAGGCCGTGAAGAAGCACGGATGGGACGGAGAATGGTATCTCCGCGCATACGACTATTTCGGCAGGAAGGTCGGATCGAAGGAAAACGAGGAAGGACAGATCTTCATCGAATCGCAGGGATGGTGCTCGATGGCGGGCATCGGCCTGGAAGAAGGCATGGTGCAGAAGGCCCTCGACTCTGTCAAGGAGCGCCTCGACTGCGAGCACGGCATCGTGCTGAACAACCCGGCATTCACAAAATACTTCGTCGAATACGGAGAAATCTCGTCATATCCGGCAGGATACAAGGAAAACGCCGGCATCTTCTGCCACAACAACCCTTGGGTCATCATCGGCGAGACCGTACTCGGACGCGGAGACTACGCATGGGACTATTTCCGCAAGATATGCCCGTCATACACAGAAGAGCGCAGCGCCCTGCACAAGGTCGAGCCTTACGTATACTCGCAGATGATAGCAGGAAAGGACGCAGCAAAGCCAGGCGAGGCGAAGAACAGCTGGCTTACAGGAACCGCCGCGTGGAACTGGTACGCCATCTCGCAGTTCATCCTCGGCGTGAAGCCTTCATATGAAGGACTGGAGATAGATCCTTGCATCTGCCCTGACTGGAAGGAATATACTGTCAGCCGCCGTTTCCGCGGAGCCACATATGAAATCAAGGTCCTCAACCCTGACGGAGTCTGCAAGGGCGTAAGATCAATGACCGTAGACGGAACTGAAGTCGAAGGTAACATTGTCCGACACACTCCTGGAGAGCATAAAGTAATCGTAACACTCGGATAAACCGCCATGCGCAAAGCTCTGTTCCTCTACTTGCTTGCTGCCTTCATGATGGTATCATGCGTTCCCGACGAAGATACCGTCATTGACGATCCGGACCCTGTGCCGGAGAATCCGACTCCAGAGCCCAAGCCTGAACCGGAACCGTCCCCTGCCCCCCTGCCCGCATTCGAAACCGCATACGAAGCAGTGCAGAACATGGGCGTAGGCTGGAACCTCGGCAATACGCTGGACGCAGTCTGGTGGACAGGCGGGACCGACGGAAGAGACTGGAAGGCATGGGAGACAGGCTGGGGGCAGCCTGTGACAAAACCTGAACTCATGACCATGATGAGGGATGCAGGATTCGGAGCGATCAGAGTGCCTGCGACATGGGGCGTCCATATGGATGCGGACGGCAAGGTCTACGACGAATGGATGAACCGTGTCAATGAGGTTGTAGATTACGTCATCAATGCCGGGATGTACTGCATTCTCAACGTACACCATGACACAGGAGCTGACGAAGGAGCATGGCTTGTGGCCGGCCCTGACGCATATTCGCGCGAAAAGGAAAGATTCGAAGGACTATGGACACAGATTGCAGAGCGCTTCAAGGATTATGACCAGCGCCTGCTGTTCGAAGGATACAACGAAATGCTCGACGAGAGCCGTTCGTGGTGCTACGCCTCGATGAACCTCGGATATGACGCGACCGCAGCAGCAGAAGCATATCAGGCAATCAACGATTATGCACAGAGCTTTGTCGACGCCGTCCGGGCAACAGGAGGCAACAATGCAGTCAGAAATCTTGTCGTCAACACATACGGATCCTGCAATGGAGTCGGAGATTGGAGTCCTTATCTGCCGGATCCTCTCAAATACATGAAGAAGCCTGTCGATTCCGTTGAGGAACATATCCTTTTTCAGGTACATTCATACCCGATGATTGACAATCTTGCCTCGATGGAATCCGAGGTCAGCTACATGCTCGACCTTCTCGAGGCCCACCTCGAGCCTCTCGGCGGTCCTGTGATCGTAGGAGAATGGGGAACATTCAGCGAAAACCCTCCGCTGGAGAACTATTGCCATTATGCGGACTACTTTGTCAGGAACGCAAAGGAGCGCGGCATCGGCACCTTCCACTGGATGAGCATATCGGACGGCATCCACCGCTCGATCCCGGTCTTCAGCCATCCGGAGATTGCTGAATCCATCGTAAAGGCCTGGCATGGCGCCGGTTTCACTCCTGAGATACCGGTACTCGGTGACTATGATCTGTCATATAAGGTCACATACAACAGCCTCTGGTCCGAACTGAACCTTTCTTCTTCAACCCTGTATCTTGACGAATACAAAGGTGTAACATTTGAGCTCGAAGAAACGCCGCCGGCTGGCAGCCTGCACATCAAGGTCTACGGGGAAAGCGATGGGAAAGAACAGTTCGGGGACTTTGAAGGCGCATCCGGAACTCTGCTCTTCGACCCGTCGATCATCGGGTCAAAGTCGCAGCGCGTAACCCTCCAGTACACCAGGGAAGACCCGTTCACCATTACTGTCAGACGCGTAGCCCTGATACGCACCGACGACACAGAAGAAGAATGCAGCCCGTCAACATTCTGGGGCTGCACTCTCGAACTCATCGTGTCGTAGGGCTGGTAAAAAGAACGGTTCGGTCGGGCCGGAGTATCATGTAAATGATTATCTTTGCAGTGTACGTGTGGTCACCGACTACATAGGAAGAGTTCTTGAACGTAATGACTATTCGGGATTCGGAAAGAGGCTGGACAGCTCGACGGGAAGCACAAACCGCTACCGATTCAGCGGCAAGGAGGAGCAGGGCTTCGCCGGACTTCCATGGCAGGACTTCGGGGCGAGGATGTACGACCCCGACCTGGCCCGCTGGACGACCCAGGACCCTCTCGCAGACCAGTACCACGGCATCAGCCCGTACGCCTACTGCAACAACAATCCGGTAAACTTTGTGGATCCGGATGGAAGGGATGGAATATATATTAATTTTCCTGACTATGTTATATCTGTGGGAAACATACAATTAGAAAACTTAGGCCACTCTGGAATTCTTTTAATTAACAATCAAACAGGGCTTACCAAATATTATGAATATGGAAGATACGATAAACAGAATAGGGGAATAGTAAGAAACATTAAGGTTCCTAATGTTGTTTTGGGTGAAGATGGCAAGCCTACAAAAGAATCCTTAGATATAGTTTTTAACGTCATTTCACATACAGCTGGACATGATGGAAGAATTGAAGGTGCATACGTTGAGAGTAATGAGTTTGAAGTCATGAATGATTATGCTCAATCACTCATGGCAGAAAATGAAAACCGAGGAAGAGAAAAATATAATATCATGAGTAATAATTGCTCTACATTCGCTGAGGAGGTTTTGAAACAGGATGAAAGTATTAGAAAAAAGTCACCAACAAGTTTGTTCAATATACCAAATTCAGTTGTTAAGAAATGGCAAAAGGAGTTTACGCCCATAAGTTATTATAATAAAATAGAGTAAAATGTTAGGATGCTATTTAAAAGTAATGTTCTGGTATGAGGTACTCTTCATACTATTTCTAACCACCCTTGTACCATTATTGAGCGGCAGTTTGATTCTATGTCTATTGATAAAAAAAACGACAAGTTCTTTTATCAATAAATGTATATTGATTGGGGCACATTATTTGGCATCATTCGCATTGACTTGTGCTCTTGTCTATTCTCCTGCAATTTTCAAAAACACTATCAACGTATTAAATTCCGGTCTTTGGGCGATAGCTGTAGAATGTGTTACTACACCATTATTTTTTCTAACATATAAATACCGCATAACGTATGAGGGTAAGGATATGGAACAAAAATAAAGGATGCAAAAATACAGTTTCTAAAAATCTTCCTAACGAATACATTATCCATTTCGATTATTGGGGCCTCAAAAAAGCATAACAATGGAGTATTTTTTGATATTACTGGAGAGCATGAATTCTTCGCTAGAAAGTATCGGTAATAAAACGTTATGATAAGTCTTTAGAATGTAATCGTGGCTGAGTGTTTTATAGCGCTCAGCCACTTCTTGTTTCAACAGTAGCAACCTCGACACTCGTAGCGGAATATCTTCTTCAACCTACAACGAAACGGTTCTGGCTATCTCTACATGGGAAGCGTCGTCTGCCGCTGCGCTTTCTCTTCAGGCGCGTCAAGCGTGGATTTCGAGAGCACGGGGTTCTACTCGGCTATGAGCCGGAGGACGCGGCTGGACCAGTCGTCCTGCTTGTGGTAGTCGACGATGTGCTTGGCAGGAATCTCGAGACCGTT
>JAGBCS010000029.1 GCA_017937885.1 Bacteroidales bacterium | reverse complement strand
TCCGGATGGCGACATCACCGGTATGGAAAAGCCAAAATATGTTCTCGACATATTCGAGGAAACAACTGCACCTTTCAGAATGATCATCGAGATGATCGGAATAGTGATGGTGCTGGTCGTGATCATGTCCATGATGGGACTAATCGGAATGAGCATGCATTTCATGAATGAACGGAAGAACGAGATCGCGGTCAGGAGAATATTCGGAGCCACGGAAAACGGCGAAGTGATGAGAAACCTTCGGTTCTACCTGATCATAACTGGAATCGCATCGGTACTGGGAATCTGTGTAGCTGAACTGGTTCGGCAGTTATTCATTGAGCTTGGATCGGTTCCGAAGAATGTATGGTGGATATATGTAATCTCGGTCGCATTGTCCTTCGCCATCTCCCTCGTCTCCGTCCTCTGGCAGACCCTCCGCGCCGCCCGAACGAACCCTGCCGAGGCGCTGAAGAAGGAGTAGATGCCCGGTCGGAGCCAGGCGGACCGTGGCTCACAAAGAACTGAAGCACAACAACTTACATGATATCCGTGCTCCCCTTTGGCGGCACGCAGTTTAAGGAAAGCGTTGAAAGATAATAAGTTACAAGACACATAAAACATGAAAAGTTACCTGAGATTCCTGGGAAGAAATAAGCTGTACACTGCGATCGAGGTTGTGGGACTGAGTATGGCATTGGCATTTGTGATCGTATTGAGCTCATACATCGTGGATGATATGAGCGTGAACAAGGAACTTAAAAATACAGAGAATATTTACATCTGTCACAAGAACGCCTCAATAACAGCATATGATCTGGCCGGAACTCTATATGAGAGTATTCCAGACATCGAGGAGTCATGTGCATTCGTGACAAGCCTCGGTGGCGGGAAACTGATGTTCTCCGGTGTCACATGCGCCCGTCATGCCGATAAGGAAGCCCATGTATCTACCATGGCCGGAGGCTCGAACCTGTTTGATTTCTTCACGTTCCCTCTGATTGCAGGAGATCCGGACAAGGTGCTGGCTGATAAAGGATCGATTGTGATATCGGAGAATCTGGCAAATACATTCTTTCCAGACGGAAATGCATTGGGCAAGGAGATAAACCTCTCCGAGACAAATGCCTTGAAGGGATACTATCCTGAATTTCAGGACATGGACGTAAACCTTACGGTCACCGGCATCTTCAAGCCAATCTCGAAAACCGTATTCTATGAACCAGATATCATCATCCATATAGACATGTACCATGAACTTCAGGAAGAAATGTATCATGGAATGTTGAGCCTTTATGATTTCAGTTTCGTGCGCGTCAGGAACGGCGCTGACATAGACGCGATATCGCAGCAGCTTACGGACGAATACAGGAAACATGCAAAGGAAGCATATGGTCCGCAGTATGACGCGTCGAAGGCAGAGGTAAGACTCACTGCTTTCGATCAGATAAAGACAATGTCTCAGGATGAGGCGGAAGACATCCACAGTTTCTTCTGTAATCTGAGAAACGGAAAACTTTTCGGCATATACCTGATAATGTGCATATTCCTGACCGTGGTTGCCCTGCTTGACTATGTTGTCCTGACCATCGCATTCTCAAGGTTCAGGATCAAGGAGATAGCTACCCGCCAGCTTCTCGGCACCGGAAGAAGAGGAATCATAGGACGCTGCTTCCTCGAAGCATTCATGCTCCTGATGGTATCATGCATCTTCGCAGTCCTGATTGCGGTCGCATTCAAGGAGCCTGTCGGACATATACTGGGATCCGAGATCCACCCGTTGTCGCATTTCAATGAGTATCTGATACTTGCGGGAATCATCCTGATCATGGTAGGTCTTGCAAGCGCAGTCCCTTCAGTCATATTGTCATCATACAGCGCGATCAACGTGATCAAGGGCGAAGTCAGGTACAACGACAAGACATGGTTCGGAAAGCTGTTCATCGGTATCGCAGGACTTTTGAGCATCGGAGCATTGGCTGTATGTTTCGGAATCACCAGACAGACCAGGCATCTGATCAATCAGCCTTTGGGCTACGAGACAGACGGAGTCATATTGATCCGGTTCATGGACAAGGGATTGAACAGGTATCATGATGAGCTGAAGGCACAGTCATTCGTATCAAAGGTCGGACGCTTCAGCAGCATTCCGAACTCTGCCTATGCAACAATAATCGGATCCAATGACGGGCAGAGAGCAGAGATCAGGTTGCTTGATGGAGACAGGGATTACTTCGAAATCCTGGGAATCGAATTCATCGAGGAGTATTCCGCTCCATCTGGAACAGAGAACTACTACATGTGCCAGAGCACATATGATGCTGCCGTAGGCTTCACGGAAAACAGGATGCTCACAACTGCGATGGGACCTATGCCGTTATGCGGAATAGTCTCGGACCTTAAACTCGGACATCTTAATGAAGAGACAACCGGAAAGTTTGCTGGTATCAATATCCTCAACGATTTCAGCGGAACCATGGGCGAGATGCTCTGCATCAAAGCGGAGGGAAATGAGAAGGAAGCACTCAGAAGAGTCAAGGAATTCTACAGATCAAAAGGCTACAACGACGACATCTGCACGATCGGCACTCTCAAGGGCAGCCTCGAAAACGAGATACGTGAGGAAAGGAACATCCTCAAGCTTCTGACAGGATTCTCCATCATCTGCATCCTTATGACCATCATGACCATCGTCGGACTCAGCAGCTACCATTCCAAGACCAACGAAAGGAGTAATGCCGTGCGTAATGTGTTCGGATGTTCGAAGCGGGAGATGATCCGCAAACTCACCCTTGACTTCACGCTGCCGGTGATAATTTCTGCTGTCGTGGCGATTCCGGCCGCATACTCCGTCATCGGCCGCTGGCTCGAAGGCTACGTCATCCGCACCGGGAACTCCCCTCTCATCTACGGTGGAGCATTCGCAGTCGTACTGGCGGTCACGGTCGCTGCCGTCGTCCTGCAGGCCCTCCGCCTCATGCGCACAAACCCCGCTGACGCACTGAAGAAGGAATAACAACCAGTTTATTCAGAAATAATAGCTACATTTGTGATTATTATCAGAAATTAATGTTGCTTTTTACATGATCTTACGTCTAACATAAGACAGATTGAAGATATAAAGACGAAAAACATGAAACGAACTATCCTTACCCTATTGGCGGCCATCATCGCGACTTCTGCAGGCGCACAGGTCGTCATCAATTTCGACAACTACCAGAAATACCAGACTGTCGAAGTGAAGATGACCCTGCAGGACGACAAGACTTCGGAGCCGATCAGTTTCGCATCAGTCTACATCATCCCGCAGGGAGATACGACGATCACAAACTTCTCGATCTCCGACGACAAGGGAAACGTCGTGCTGGAGGAAGTCCTGACCGGCAAGTATGAAGTGAACGCGGAGATGATCGGTTACCTCCCATACAAGAAGGTCCATGAATTCAAGGGATGGAGAAACGACCTCGGTATCATAAAACTGAAGGAAAACCCGGAATTCATTGATGCATCGACGATTACAGCAATAGGCAACCCGATAACCGTCAAGAAGGATACCATCGAATACAACGCATCTTCATTCCATGTCGGCGAGAATGCCATGCTCGAAGACCTGCTGAAGAAGATGCCGGGTATGGAGGTCGGTGAGGACGGTTCGGTATCCGTCAACGGCGAACAGGTCGACAAGATAACAGTCGGCGGAAAGACATTCTTCTTCGACGACCCTAGCATGGCGGTAAAGAATCTGCCGGCGAAGATCGTCGACAAGATCAAGGTCATCGACAAGAAGACAGAAGAAGCGGAAATTACCGGAATGGAGACCCACGACAGCAAGGAAAAGGTCATGGATGTCGCGCTGAAGGAGGAATACAAGAAAGGATGGTTCGGCAATGCGAAATTCGGTGGCGGATACACCCTCACGCCGAAGACAGGCAATGAGCTGACCGACCACAAAGGCATGCTCTACAATGCCAACGGTCTGATGTCCGCTTACGGCGAGAAGGATCAAGTGGTGGTCATAGCGAACGGACAGAACGCAGTCGACCCGTCTGCCTCCAGCTCGGCCATCATCTTCTATGGAGTCGACTACGATGAATTCGACTCGAAGCAGGGACTTTCGACAAATGCGACCGCCGGAGTGAACTACAACTCAGACCGTATAAGCGGACTTCCGACAACAGTCTCTGTATCATACAAATACAGCGGCAAGGATGCAAAGGAGAAGACTGCCAGGACTTCGTTCATAACAGGCAGCGATGACCTGCACACCGACGGTTTCTTCAGCGGAACCGGAGACGGCCATACAGTCACGACGAGCATCGAGATGAAGAATTCCAAGAGAGACAGATTCGCCTTCTCATTCGAGCCAAGGGTTTCGTTCGGGACCAAGCAGCATTCATACACCAATACGTCACAGACAACAATGGACACCGACACTCTGAACAGCTCGGTTTCATCAAAGTTCAACGATGTCAGAAGCGTAAGTCTCAACGGCCAGCTTGACATGGGCATATTGAAGATAGGCGGCAAGGAAGGCAGGAACATATCGTTGTACTCATACTTCGGCCTCAGCAACGGCGACGGAAGAAGCGGAGAGACGTCCACAACCAGAGCCGGAGAAATGACAGACCTGATATCACTGCTCTACGACAGCAAGTCTTCAAGCATGAGCATGTCGACAAGCCTGAGATATGTCGAGCCTCTGAACGACAAATGGTCGCTGCATCTTCATGCAAGGACAAACCTCAGCGCAAGCAGGTCGGACAAGATTGCGACAAACGGCCTCGACGGCACATATAACGACTACTACACCAATATCACCGACAACGACTACACCGACCTCTCAGCCGGATTCACGACGCTATACAAGAACGGGAACCACAACCTTTCATTCGGACTCTCGGCTCATGGAACCGAGACGATAAACTATGTCAAGAACCTCGGTACAGAGACTACAGCAGGAAAGGGAGACTGGGTCATGAGTCTCAATCCTGAGATGGATTACTATTACGAGAAGGATACATTCTCGTCAAGCATCTATTATTACGGTTCGACCCAGCAGCCGGGCAGCAGCCAGATGAGCCCGACTCTGAACATGGGCAACGCGACGATGATCTCCGCCGGAAACATCTACCTCAGGCCATACATGCAGAATTACCTGGGTACATACATAAGGCATAACAACCGCGAGAACTTCTCGTATGTCAGCGCCAACTTCAACGGAAGACTGGAGCAGAACGGCATCGTGCAGGCCAGCTGGTTCGACAGCGACGCGATCAGATACTCCGTCCCTGTCAATTCGAAGACACCGTCCTACACCGTAAGCGGAAGCGTGACTTACAACAAGCCTTTCGGTAAGGAAAGACACTGGACCTTCTCGACCTATGTCAATTCGTCGTTCTCGTCAAGCGGAAGCTATCAGGCGAAAGGACAGCTCGAAGGAATGGACATCGAAAAGTTCGACTATGCGGAATTCATGTCGCAGTTCTGGGGGAATGCCGGCGGTGACAGATTCTACTCCGGCGAAAGCGGCTTCGCCGAAAGCAAGATGACGACCCTCCACTATGCAGCCGACCTCGGCCTCAAATACCAGAGGGATCGTTTCAACACGGCCGTCCATGCTTACGGAAGAAATCAGATATCGAAGTATTCCCTTGATCCTGACGCAAATGCCAATACATGGATGCACAGCTACAGCATCGAGGCAATGTACACGACCAGAAGCAACTGGGAGTTCAGCAGCAAGTTCAACGCGAACTTCTATGTCGGCTACTCTGCCGGTTTCGGAGCGCCTCAGTACAACTGGAACGCAAGCATAAGCAAGTCGATCAAGGCCGTCACCCTGTCGCTGAAGGGTATAGACCTCCTCAATCAGGCGAGCAGGAATCTCCAGCGTACAGCTACAGACGAATACATCATCGACACCTACAGGAACGTTCTCGGAAGATACTTCCTCTTCAGCGTGTCGTTCAACTTCGGAAAGATGAACGCAAAGAAGAGCCAGGCCGTCCAGGACGCTACATGGAATATGGTATTCTGACGACCTTCCATCTGAGGCGCCACACTCCGTCGGCGTAGCTGTGGCTGATGATCCGGAAAGATCCTATCTCTGAAGTATTCGACACATGCGCACCGATACAGGCGCATGTGTCATAATCCCCTATCCTGACGATACGGAGGGTCTCGGAAGCATCGTCGGGCAGCTTGCTCAGGTCAACTATCGCCGCCGCCTTTTCGCGATCCATGAACTCAATGACGACATCCAGACCGGCCGCGATGGCCTCATTGACCTTCGCCTCTATCTCGGCGACCTGCTCCGGCGTCGGCTCCGAATCAAGAATGTAGTCGCATTTCGACTTCTTCCTTTCCACATGGGCATTCCTCGAACGCGGACATCCGAACATCCTCACCATCGTCGCATTCAGCAGATGCTCAGCGGTATGCGCAGGCTCGAATTCGGATTTGTTATGTGCATTTAATATCGGTGTTTCCATATTCATTTTCCAAAATTAGCATAATTCTTCGTAACTTTATCGCCGGAATGTAACATTTTCCCGTATGGTCAGTAATGATATACGTAAACCTACAAAAAAGAAGACGAATGAAGGAACTTAAATGTCCGAATTGCGGAAGCGTATTTTCAGTTGACGAGGCAGATTATGCTTCGATCGTAAGCCAGGTCAAGAATGCGGAATTCGAGGAGGAGCTCAGGCGCCGCGTCGAAGAGATGAGAGGCAGACAGAATGCCGAGCAGAAGGTCAGGGAGGCTGAGGCCAGAGAGGATTTCAGCAGGAGACTTGGTGACAAGGAAAAGGCTATACTCGAGAAGGAACAGGAAATCAGCCGCCTCAAGGCAAGCCTTGAAGGCATAGAGGAAAAGACCAGGCTGGAGATCGACAAGGCGGTATCCGCAAAGAATCTGGAGATCGCAGGTCTTCAGAACACGATCAAGCTCAGTGAGTCTGAGAAGGAGAAGGCCGTCATGCTTGCCAGAAGCGAGATGAACGAGACTCTCAGCACAAAGGACCTCGAGATCGCCGAGCTGAAAAGCCAGCGTTCGCTGGCGAAAAGCGAGGCAGAGCTTCAGAAGACGGCCATAAGGGACGAGTACGAAGCGAAACTGAAGCTCGCACAGGAGCAGGTGGACTACTACAAGGACATGAAGCTGAAGATGTCGACCAAGATGGTCGGCGAGTCGCTCGAAGCCCATTGCAGCAACATCTTCAACGGCCAGATGCGTCCGATGTTCCCGAATGCATACTTTGAGAAAGACAACGACGCGTCCGGTGGAAGCAAAGGGGACTTCATCTTCCGTGACCTGGACGAGGGCACAGAGTACATTTCGATCATGTTCGAGATGAAGAACGAACAGGACGAAACGGCTACCAAGCACAAGAACGAGGACTTCTTCAAGAAGCTGGATGCAGACAGGAATGCAAAGGGCTGCGAGTACGCAGTGCTGGTATCGCTCCTCGAACCGGAGAACGAGCTCTACAACAACGGCATAGTCGACGTATCCCACAGATATCCCAAGATGTACGTCATCCGTCCGCAGTTCTTCATGCCTATC
The DNA here is from genome assembly GCA_017937885.1 of Bacteroidales bacterium. GTDB lineage: Bacteria > Bacteroidota > Bacteroidia > Bacteroidales > UBA932 > Cryptobacteroides. The sequence goes on along the minus strand of JAGBCS010000029.1, from coordinate 2,661 downwards.
ATCACCCTCCTCTCGAATGCGGCGAAGAAGTCGATCGGATACAAGAGAGAGCTCGCAATCGCGAAGAGCCAGTCCCTCGACATAACCAATTTCGAGAACAAGCTCCTCGAGTTCAAGGATAAGTTCGGAAAGAACTATGAGCTGGCCAGCAGGAGGTTCCAGGAGGCGATAAAGGAGATCGACAAGTCCATTGCCGCGCTCCAGAAGACAAAGGAAGCCCTGATGAGTTCGGAGAACAATCTCCGTCTGGCGAACGACAAGGCGGATGAACTGACCATCAGGAAGCTTACATACAAGAATCCGACGATGAAGGCTCTGTTCGACGAGGCGCGCGCAGCAAACTCTGTCGACGAGCAGGAATAGGAATCGACAACTCACCTGAGGGAATAGCACTGAATGACAATTTGAGTCATGTCAGTGCTATTTTTTGAAAATTTCAGTACCTTGTATTGCAAGGTATTCAAAAATTTATATATCTTTGCAGTACAATAGTACTTTTGAAATGGAATGACTATTGCTGTGACCAAACTGAAAAACAATAACTTTAAATACGGACAGACATGAAAAAGACAATCAACGTAGCCATCGGCGGATGCAGTTTCACCATCGACGACGACGCCTACAACACCCTCAGCAACTACCTTGACCGCTTCAAGGCGGCTTTGGACAATTCAAGTACAAGTTCTGATGTCATGGATGAGCTTGAAGTAAGGATCGCAGACCTTCTCAAAGGAAAGCTCGGATCGCGCGAAGTCGTGGATATGAAGATGGCACAGGATGTCATCGGAGCGCTCGGCTATCCGGAAGGATACAAGGAGGCGGAGTCGCAGAGCGACGGAGCGTCAGGCGAAGCCACCGGCTCTCAGGACGGGCCTGACTGCAGCAGATGCAACGAGCGTCCGGTAAGGAAGCTTTTCAGGGATCCTGACGACAAGAAGATTGCCGGAGTATGCTCGGGACTGGCTCTCTTCCTAGGCGTAGACGTCGTCCTGATCAGGATCATCTTCCTTGTGGCACTTCTTTGCGGTTCCGCAGGAGGATGGATCTATCTTGTGATCTGGATAGCTGCTCCTGAAGCAAGGACTGCAGCCGAGAAATGCGAGCTCAGAGGTATCCCGGCAACGGCAGAAAACATCAGAAGATTCACTGAAGGAAGATAGTCATGGAAACCAATACAGGCATAATCGAAAACAACAAGACCCAGATGAGACGCGGGGTGCTGGAATACAGCATCCTGCTCATCCTGGCCGCGGGCGACGAATATGCCTCGTCGATAATCCAGAAGCTCAAGGAGGTCAACATAATCGTCGCGGAGGGCACCACCTATCCCCTGCTCATCCGCCTCAAGAAGCTTGGCCTGCTGAACTACAGATGGGAAGAATCGACGCAGGGACCGCCAAGGAAATACTATATGATCACGGATCTGGGACGCGAACAGCTCGCAGGTCTTGACGCAGCATGGGACGAACTTGCAAAAGGCATTGACACAATAAGGAAAGGATCTAAGGCATAACCATTTGGATAAAATGAAGACAACTGAAAACATAAGCCTTGCAGGCTATGCATTCACAATCGAGACGGATGCATGCCAGGAATTGGAAACATATCTCAACGACATACGCGAAGCATTCGCATCCGACGCAAGCGCAGAAGAGATCACTGCTGACATAGAGGCCAGAGTGGCCGAACTCCTGAAGGAGAAATACGTCAGCGGAATGGTAGTGGACATCGCTATGGTAAAGGAAATCAAGGAAAGGATCGGCGATCCTAAGATGCTCGCACAGGAGGACCCGGATACCGCCGCAAACCCCGGACCAGCAGTCGAAACTCCCCGCACACAGAAGGAAAACGAGAAGAAACAGCATCATAATTACTGGAAAAGCAAAAGACTGTTCCGTAACATAGACGAAAGGATACTCGGAGGAGTATGCTCGGGACTCGGCTCGTATTTCGGAATCGACAAGGTCCTTTTCAGAATCATTTTCCTTGTCCTGTTCTTCATCGGCTTCGTCGGCATCGAGGACGGTCCTTTCATCCTCATATCAGTCGCGGCATATCTCTGCCTCTGGATCGCCATGCCGGCCGCAAGAACTGCCGAGCAGAAGAGGGAGATGAAGGGCAAGCCTATGAACCTGAAGAGCTACAAGCAGAAGGACTTCGATTTCGAGAAGGAAGTCAAGGATGTAGCACAATCCCCTGCCGGACAGACAGCAAAACGTGCCGGAGGCGTCTTCCTCGGCATCATTCTCCTCATTGTCGGCCTCTGCGGTCTTCTGGGAAGCATCATCATCCCTGCGATGCCGAACCTGATGGGAACAATGCTGGCGGAATTCACACCATTCGATCCGTCGGAGCAGGTGCTTGTGGATATAATCACTTTCAAGACCTTCTGGCATCTGATATTCGTGTTGTGCTGCATCATGTTCGTATGGTTCATATACAACGGAGTCATGCTGCTATTCGATCTCAAGTACCCTTCCTGGAGGCCCGGAATGGTCCTCTTCATCGCATGGCTGATCAGCATCTTCGCCATCTTCGCATGGTTCATAAAGACCGCCGCCTTCGACTTCCCTACTCTGCTGATGCATATGATAAACTTATAATTCCGACAGAAACATACGAGATTTGCTTTTGAACGGATAGTTTTATAAATTTGTTTTT
>JAGBCS010000028.1 GCA_017937885.1 Bacteroidales bacterium | reverse complement strand
CCGACAGAGATGATCTTGATCGGTACTTCGAGGAAGTTCTCCATGAATGCGATGTATTCGCGGAATTCCTTCGGAAGCTCCTCTTCTGCGCGGCAGTGAGTCAGGTCGGTATGCCATCCCTTGAATTCCGTGTAAACAGGCTGGATGTCTGCATATGTGTCGAAAGGCCACTGGTCTGACGGCTTGCCGTCCACGATGTATGATGTGCAGACCTTGATCGTCTCGAATGTGTCGAGGCAGTCTGACTTCATCATGATCAGGTCGGTCACTCCGCTGATCATCACTGCATACTTGAGGGCTACGAGGTCGAGCCAGCCGCAACGGCGCGGACGGCCTGTGACAGCTCCGAACTCATGTCCGATCGCGCGGATCTTCTCGCCTGTCTCGTCGAAGAGCTCTGTAGGGAAAGGACCGCTGCCGACGCGGGTGCAATATGCCTTGAAGATACCGTATACATGTCCTATCTTCTGCGGGCTGACGCCAAGTCCTACGCACGCTCCTGAGCATGAAGTTGTCGAAGAAGTCACGAAAGGATATGAACCATAGTCGATGTCGAGCATCGAGCCCTGTGCTCCCTCTGCGAGAATCTCATTGTCCTTGAGGAGATTGTTGATATAGTACTCGCAGTCTATGAGCTCGAATTTCTTGAGGAAATCCACAGCTTCCATGAATGCGGCCTCTTCAGCGTCAGGATCGCATTCGAATCCCATCTGCTGGAGCTGCTTTACATGTCTTGCCTTCAGCCTTGCATATCTGTCGGCGAAGTCCGGCGCGAGGATGTCACCTACGCGGAGGCCGTTTCTGCTGATCTTGTCAGTATAAGTCGGGCCGATACCCTTGAGGGTCGAACCGATCTTGCTCTTGCCCATTGCAGCTTCGTTTGCTGCGTCGAGGAGCCTGTGGGTAGGGAGGATGAGGTGTGCCTTCTTTGCGATCACGATACGCTCAGTCACAGGAATTCCTGTCTTTGCCGCAATGTTATCGCATTCTCCCTTGAAAGTGATAGGGTCGAGGACCACGCCGTTGCCGACAATGTTCTTCGCATCATCTCTGAAGATTCCTGACGGAACAGATCTGAGCACGAAGCTCTTTCCGTCGAAATGGAGTGAGTGTCCTGCGTTAGGACCTCCCTGGAAACGTGCGACTACAGGATAGTTTCCTGCGAGCACATCAACGATTTTACCTTTGCCTTCGTCGCCCCACTGGAGGCCGAGTACAACATCGAGTTTCATTTTCTGGTGTATGTTATCTTGTTAGTTATCTGAGTGTTAGAATGGAAGATCGTCGTCAGGCATGTCTTCGGCCACAGTCTGCTGTGCATAACCCGGCTGCTGGTAGCCGGCAGACTGCTGTGTCGGAGCCTGATATCCGCCAGGCTGTGCGCCAGGATTGTCGGACTTCTTGCCGAGGAGCTGGAGATTGTCGGCGATGATCTCCGTGGTGTATCTCTTGTTGCCGCTCTGGTCGTCCCATGACCTTGTGCGGATGCGGCCTTCGATGTATACCTGAGTGCCCTTCTTCACGAATCTCTCCACTACATCCGCAGTGCTTCTCCAGGCTACGATGTTGTGCCACTCTGTGTTTTCACGCGTTTCTCCGTTGCGGTCCCTGTACCTTTCTGTAGTGGCCAGCGTGAATGTCGCCACCTTTGCATTTCCGGATTGTCCATCAAGGTAACGTACCTCAGGGTCTCTACCAACGTTACCGATCAGCATAGCTTTATTCAATGACATAGTATGGTTTTTATAATGTTTTCAATAGGGCGCGGCCCAAAAACTTTGCAAGATAGTGATATTTTCTCATAAAACATCGCTCATCTTCTTCAAATCGGGCTTTTCTCCGGTAAAAATCTCATAACCGGTGAGTGCCTGATAAAGCAGCCATGTCCTGCCTTCTGTATATTGTGCCAGAGGATTGCCTGCTTTCATTCTGGCAATCAAGTCTTTTCCGAATGACGGGTCCTTGTAATTCGCTTCGAGGATGAATTTTGGATTGCCGGGATTGAAGTCGCTGTCGGCAAGGATGTTCAGCTCCGGAATCGCTGCCGGTATGTTGTATATGATTATGTCGGCTTCCTTGAAGGCGTTGCGGAATCCGCTCAACGGACGGACGTCGGCCTTGACCTTCATCGCTCCCAGCTTATCTGCCATGGCTTCGGCCTTTGACATATTTCTGTTCATCAGGATACAACTCATCCCGAGTGATGCAGCTGCCACAGCGGCTGCCTTTCCGGCACCGCCAAGCCCGACGATCAGTGCCTTGACGGGGGTTGTGTGAGGTGGCTGAGGGGATGAAAAGCGTGCTACCCCCCTGGCCGCAGGGGGAAGGCACCCCGCAGGGAAGAACGGGGTTCTTTTCATCCCCTCAGCCACCTCACACAACCACATCCTGACTCCAAGATAATCGGAATTATATGCCTTGATCCCCTCAGGAGTCTTTACGAGCAGATTGGTCGCACCGATCATCCTGCATTCCTCGGAAAGAATGTCAGCTTTGGCATAAGCCAGCTCCTTGAACGGCGCAGTCACATTGATACCGTCATATTCCTCCAGGAAGCGTCCGTATGCCTCCTCGAAATCAGCTGTCTCTATCAGTTCATAAGGATATCTTCCGTCATACCCGGCCCTGAAGAGGGCAGGGGACAGCGAGTGTCCTATAGGGTGTCCTGTCAGTCCGAATTTCATCATACATTTTTTAGGTCACGGGCATTTTGGCCCATTTTTGCTCTTGACCCCTAGAATTATTGGGGTGTCACGAGCATTATTGGCGTTTTTTGCTCTTGGTCAATTATTGCGTTGTCTTACAGCTTCGAACATCAGGATAGCCGCTGAGACTGATACGTTCAATGAATCCAGTTTTCCCAGCATCGGGATCTTGATATGGGCGTCTGCGGCCTTTCTCCATGCGTCCGTCAGTCCTGTAGCTTCTGTGCCCATTACGATGGCTGTCGCCCCCTTCATGTCGGTATCATAATACCACTCCGAATCCTGAAGCTGGGCTGTGTATATCTTTATCCCGTTGTCCTTGAGCCATTTGATGGTATCCTCTGAAGATGCGGTAGCAACAGGTACGGTGAATATAGCCCCTATGCTCGAGCGTATCAGGTTAGGATTGTACATGTCGGTCAGCGGATCGCATACGATGACGGCGTCGACGCCGGATGCGTCTGCGCTGCGAAGAACCGCTCCCAGATTGCCCGGTTTCTCGACGGATTCAAGCACTGTTACAAGAGGATTATCCGGAAGCTCAAGACTCTCCAGCGTCATTTCCTTGCAGTGAAGCTCGGCTATGACTCCTTCGGTCCCTCCGCGGTATGCGACCTTGTCGTAAAGATGCTGCGGAATCTCTATCCAGCTGCATCGCCCTGCTGCTTCTTCTATCTCCCTGCGGTCCGTCTCAGACAGGATGTCGGGGCAGATGAAGACCGTATATGGTTCATATCCAGCCTCGATGCAATGGAGCAGCTCGCGTCTTCCCTCGACCACGAACAGTCCCTTCTTCCTCCTCTCCTTCGACTTTTCCTGAAGCGCCAGCAGATCCTTGATCTTCGGATTCTGCGCCGATGTTATGGTTTCGATTCTCATGTTCTATTCGTACCAGGTCTTGTAATGCAGATAATGTTCGGCATTGGCATGGGCCTTTGCCTTTACGGCCTCAGAGGCATCCTTGATCTTCTTTGCCGGAATGCCTGCCCAGATGCCGGGCTCAAGCGTCTGATTCGCAGGAACTACCGCACCCGCGGCTATGATCGTTCCGTCCGGCACGACAGTGTTGTCCATTACGATCGCCCCCATGCCGACGATGACGTCATTCCCGATGATGCATCCGTGTACGTTAGCGCCGTGGCCTATCGATACGTCGTCGCCGATGATGCATTCCGACTGATGGTATGTCGCATGAAGGACGGCATTGTCCTGAATGTTCACGCGGTCACCGATATGGATAGCTCCGACGTCCCCGCGCAGCACGGCACCATACCATATGCTGCAGTCGTCCCCGATCTCCACATCTCCGATAATCGTCGCCGTCTCCGCAAGAAACGCACGCTCTCCTATGACGGGCATGTCGCCCTTGAGTTCCTTTATTATTGCCATGATGCAAATATATGAATTTCCCGTCATAATCTGTTCATTATGTTTCATACCGAACGGATGCATGCGGTATTTGGCAGACAAATGTTATATTTGTCATTGCAATAACAATCCGATAATTTCCAAGGATATGAAACGTTTCCACTGCTTCGTCATTATGTTGTGCGCCGTGCTGCTGTCTTCTACCGTAGCTTCGGCAGGAGAAAGAAAGACACTTATGGATGCCGGCTGGCGCTTTTTCAAGGGAGAGGGTGAAACGTGCTTCAGTGAACCGAAGTACGATGATTCTCAATGGCGTATAGTGGACCTCCCGCATGACTGGAGCATTGAGGGAGTGCCTTCGATTGACGAACCGTCAGGTAATGACGGCGGCTATCGTCCGACGGGAAAAGGTTGGTACAGAAAGACTTTCAGCTTGTCTTCCGATCTGCTGGAGAAGCGTCACAGCCTTTATTTCGAAGGCGTATACATGGATGCTGAAGTCTATGTGAACGGCCATTCGCTCGGCGTTCATCATTATGGATATTCGTCTTTCATTCACGATGTCACCCCGTGGCTTCAGGAGGGGGAGAACGTCGTCGCTGTGAGCGTAGACAATTCGAAGCAGAAGAACTGCCGATGGTATTCCGGTTCGGGCATCTACAGGCATGTCTGGCTGGTTTCAACGGAAGATGTGCATTTCGTACATTGGGGTACATTCGTCACGACCCCGAAGGTCGATGATGCTTCGGCAACGGTAAACGTCGCGACGGAAATCGCCAATGAAAGTGCTGGCTGCAGAAAAGTGACGGTCGAGATCGTATTGTCCGATCCTCGTGGCAGAGAGGTCGGCCGGTCTTCAGAAGAACTGGTCCTTCAGGAAGGTGCCGTGGTCACGTCGGTACAGGATATCGAAGTCACTGCCCCATTGCTCTGGAGTCCGGATACGCCGGAAGTATATACGGCGAGGCTTAATGTCGTTGAAGATGGTGATGTGAAGGATGCTATAGAGGAAACATTCGGAATAAGGACTGTGACATATTCGGCAGCCGGCGGACTCATGCTGAACGGCAGACCGGTCGAACTGAACGGAGGCTGCATCCACCACGACAACGGTATCCTCGGGGCTGCGGCATTCGACCGCGCGGAGGTGCGCAAGGTCCGTCTGATGAAGGACGCGGGCTTCAATGCGGTCCGCACGAGCCACAACCATCCGTCTGAGGCTTTCCTCCATGCGTGCGATACCATAGGTCTTCTTGTCATTGATGAGACTTTCGACGGCTGGAGGAGCGCAAAACTGCCTTATGACTACAGCACCCTCATCGACGAACACTGGCAGGAGGATGTCGCTGCATTGGTCCTCAGGGACAGAAACCATCCAAGCATATTCTGCTGGAGCGTCGGCAACGAGGTCATCGAGAGGAAGGAACTCCAGGTCGTGACGACAGCGAGGAAACTCGCCGGACTATGCCGCAAGCTCGATCCGACCCGTCCGGTCACTTCGGCCCTCTGTGCATGGGATCATGATTGGGAGATCTATGACCCGCTTGCCGAGGCTTTTGAAATAGTCGGATACAACTATATGATATTCAAGCATGCGGGGGATCATGAGCGTGATCCGGAGAGGATCATCATGCAGACTGAGTCATATCCGCGTGATGCGTTCAGAAACTGGGCCTATACAAATGATTATCCGTACATCATCGGAGATTTCGTTTGGACATCAGTCGATTATCTCGGCGAGTCGGCTATCGGACGCTGGTACTACGAAGGTGATTCTCCGGGAGAGCATTATCACAGACCGCAGTTCCCGTGGAATGCCGCGTATTGCGGCGACATCGACCTGACCGGCGAAAGGAAGCCGATATCGTATTATCGCGACCTGCTCTGGAATGAAGACAGACCGGTTTATCTGTGTGTCAAGGAGCCTGACGGTTACCATGGAACGATAAGGGAGACCCAGTGGAGCGTGTGGCCGACCTTCGAAAGCTGGACGTGGCCGGGCCACGAAGGAAAGGATATTGAGGTCGAAGTGTATTCACGTGCCCCGAAGGTACGTCTGTACCTGAACGGCAGGCTTGTGGGCGAAAAGGCCACTGCGCGGGAGCAGGAATTCAAGGCGGTGTTCCGTCTTGCTTACGAGCCTGGCGAACTTCGTGTCGAGGCTGTAGACATGCAGGGAAATCCGATTGCGCAGATGAATGATGGAGGCCATACTGTGCTGAAGACAGCAGGACAGCCGTACGCATTGAGAGTGAGGGCGGACAGGGCTTCGATTGCCGCAGATGGTCAGGATCTTTCTTTCGTCACTATAGAAGTGGTCGACAGGAACGGGGTAGTCTGCCCGGACGCTGCAAATGAAGTGCAGGTAGCTGTTTCCGGTGCGGCAGGACTGGCCGCATTGGGAAATGCCGACATAAAGGAGCTTGGCACGACCGTCGACGATGTCCATAATGTATGGAAAGGTCATGCGCTTGCCGTCTTCAGAGCCTCGTCAGACGCAGGCAAGGCTACAATAAAGGTGACCTCCCCAGGCCTCAAGCCTGCAAAGGTCACCCTGAAAGTCAAATGATCCGATTCCTACAGACTCTTCGGCCTCATCTGAGGGAAGAAGAGGACATCCTGGATGGTAGGGGAGTTGGTCATGAACATTGTCAGACGGTCGATTCCCATTCCGAGTCCTGATGTAGGAGGCATACCGTATTCGAGTGCGCGTACGAAGTCCATGTCGATGAACATTGCCTCGTCGTCTCCCTTGTCCTTGAGCTTGAGCTGATCCTGGAAACGCTCGTACTGGTCGATAGGGTCGTTCAGCTCGCTGTATGCATTCGCAAGCTCCTTTCCGCATACGAAGAGCTCGAAACGCTCTGTAAGTTCAGGATTCGTGCGGTGACGCTTAGTAAGAGGAGACATTTCCACAGGATAGTCTGTGATGAATGTAGGCTGTACGAGGTGCTTCTCGCAGTACTCTCCGAAGATAGCGTCGATGAGCTTGCCCTTTCCGAATGAAGGGTCAGTCTCGACATGGAGCTTCTTGCAGGTCTCGCGGAGCTCGTCCTCTGACATGCCCGCCACGTCAACTCCTGCATATTCCTTGATCGCCTCGAGGATAGGGAGGCGGCGGAAAGGCGGCTTGAAGTCGACCTGGTTCTCTCCGATCGTCACCTCTGTCTTGCCGTGGAGCTTGAGGGCAATCTTCTCGAGGAGCTTCTCGACGAACTCCATCATCCAGATATAGTCCTTGTAAGCCACATAGATCTCCATGCAGGTAAACTCAGGGTTGTGGGTCTTGTCCATACCCTCGTTGCGGAAGTCCTTTGCGAACTCGTATACACCATGGTATCCGCCGACGATGAGTCTCTTGAGATAGAGCTCGTTGGCGATACGGAGGTAAAGCGGAATATCGAGAGCGTTGTGGTGAGTGATGAAAGGACGCGCTGTTGCACCGCCCGGGATGCTCTGGAGGATAGGGGTCTCGACTTCAAGGCAGCCTGCTTCGTTGAAATACTCGCGCATTGTAGCCACGATCTGGCTTCTCTTGATGAATGTATCGCGTACCTGAGGGTTCACGATGAGGTCCACATATCTCTGTCTGTACTTGAGCTCAGGATCCGAGAAAGCATCGAATACCTCGCCGTCCTTCTCCTTCACGATAGGGAGGACGCGGAGGGACTTGCTGAGGAGGGTCAGCTCCTTCGCGTGGATCGAAAGCTGGCCGGTCTTGGTGATGAACGCGAATCCCTTGATGCCGATGATGTCTCCGATGTCGAGGAGTTTCTTCCATACGGTGTTGTACATGGTCTTGTCTTCGCCGGGACAGATCTCGTCGCGGTTCACATAGATCTGGATACGGCCTGTCTCATCCTGCAGTTCGCCGAATGATGCCGCGCCCATGATGCGCCTTGACATGATGCGGCCTGCGATGACCACGTCCTGGAAATTGCCTTTCTCCTCGTCATACTCTGCCTTCACCTGCGCAGCAGATGTGTTGATAGGGTAGAGTGGTGCCGGATAGGGCTCGATTCCGAGTTCTCTGAGCTTTGCGAGCGATTCTCTTCTGAAAAGCTCCTGCTCGTTGAGGTCCATAATGCTCATAGTCTTATATCTTTTATTTGTTTGTTTCACTATACGGTTCTGCGCTTTAGCTAGCGCAAAAACGTACAAATTTACAATAAATAATAATACGTGCGACTTCTTATCCCAAAATGTTGTGATATTCTCATTTTCTGTGTCGGAAATTGAAACAAAATCCATATCTTTGTATGCTATGGCGGTGGAAAAGATATGGAAAATACGCGAAGGCTCTGACCGTCAGAACGTCAGACAGCTTTCTTCTGAACTGGGAGTCGACCCTGTATTGGCGGAACTTCTGGTCCAGAGGGGCGTGCATACCTTCGAACAGGCCCGTTCCTTCTTCCGTCCCAATCTTGACGATCTCCATGACCCTTTCCTGATGCAGGATATGGACAAGGCGGTCGAAAGAGTGCGGAAGGCCGTCGTCAGCGGCGAGAAGATTCTTGTCTATGGAGATTACGACGTCGACGGCACGACAGCGGTATCGCTCGTGTATTCCTTCCTCCGTCGTCTTACCCGGACCGTGGACTTCTATATCCCGGAGAGATATGATGAAGGTTACGGAGTTTCATACAAGGGCATAGACTGGGCAGCGGAAAACGGTTTCGGTCTGATCATTACCCTGGACTGCGGCATCAAGGCAAACGAAAAGGTGGACTATGCTGCCGGAAAGGGTATAGACATGATCATATGTGACCACCATCTTCCTGAAAATGAGCTGCCTAAGGCTGTGGCGGTACTTGACCCGAAGAGGGAAGACTGTCATTATCCGTTCGACGACCTTTCCGGCTGCGGAGTGGGATTCAAGCTTGTCCAGGCGTATTCGGCCAGATACGACATTCCGTTCGATTCGCTCATCCCTCTGCTCGACCTTCTGGTCGTCAGCATCGCGTCCGATCTCGTCTCCGTGACGGGTGAGAACCGCATCCTTGCCCATTTCGGCCTGAAGCAGCTGAATGTGAATCCGCGCGAAGGCCTCCTGGCCATGATCCATCTTTCCGGCCTCGAACCGACCCATCTTACCATCGACGACATCGTCTTCAAGATCGGCCCGCGCATCAATGCGGCAGGACGAATGGAGTCGGGACGTATGGCGGTGGAGCTTCTGACGGCATCGGATTCGACTGAGGCTATCCGCATCGGAACGGAAATCAACGAACACAACAACGAAAGAAAGAACATAGACCGCCGCATCACGCAGGAGGCGCTGGAGATGGTGCGCTCCGGCAACTGTCTTTCAAGCGGCAACGCGACTATCGTCTACAATCCGGAATGGCACAAGGGAGTCGTCGGCATCGTCGCCTCACGTCTGGTCGAGGCGTTCTACAAGCCGACTATCGTATTCACCCAGTCTCAGGGCGGTCTCGTGACCGGCTCGGCAAGAAGCGTACATGGCTTCGACCTCTATGATGCGATCGAGAGCTGTTCTGACCTTCTCGAGAATTTCGGAGGACATCTCTATGCGGCAGGCCTGACCTTGAAGGAAGAGAATCTTCCGGCCTTCTGCGAAAGGATTGAAAAATCCATTTCCGGAACCATCATCCCTGCCATGCAGACCCCTGTCGTGGACATTGACGCACGTCTGAACTTCTCGCAGATCACTCCGAAGTTCCTCCGTATCCTGAAGCAGTTCCAGCCGTTCGGCCCTGGCAACAGCGCGCCTGTCTTCCTCACGGAAAACGTATATGACAACGGCATGGGACGCAAGGTTGGTGCGGAAGGCGGACATCTCAAACTGGAGCTTATCCAGGAGTCCCATCCATACCACCACATCTCGGCCATAGCCTTCAACATGGCCGACTTCTTCGAGCATATCAAGGCAGGCAATCCTGTGGATGTCTGCTACTCTATCGTAGAGAACTATTACCGCGGCACGGCAAACACCCAGCTCCGCGTCAAAGACCTCCGCGAACGCGAGGAACTTGTCTGATCTCCTCAGCTATGGCTTCGATTGACTTGCCGTCTGTGTCGATTGTGATATGGGCGGTCTTTTCGTATGTTGAGGTGCGTTGGACCATCAGACCCGTGATCCTTTCGCGCAGAGAATCTCCGCTGAGCAGCGGACGTCCCGCCGAGTCATCTTTCAGACGTGCCACAAGCGTATCGACGGATGCGCGCAGATATATACATACGGTATGCTCATGTACAAGCTTCGCACATTCCCCGGTCATCACCGCCCCGCCGCCAAGTGCCAGCACCACACTGTCCTTCCGAGCCGGAGAGGCTACGGAAACCGTGCTACCCCTCTGGCCGCAGAGGGAGGGGCCCGCAACTTGTTGTGGGAGGGATTGTTTCCGTAGCCTCTCCGGCTCGGAAGGACCTGTCATGACGTTCTGACTGATGATCTCCCTCAATGTCTCCAGCTCGATCCGGCGGAACACCGCCTCGCCATCTGACTCGAATATCTCCGGAATCCTCCGTCCTGAACGCTCTTCTATGACGTCATCAAGGTCCATGAAAGGGCAGCAGAGCAGCTCCGAGAGTCTCCTCCCGACGCTGCTCTTGCCGCATCCCATAAAGCCTGTAAGACTGATTACCATTGATAATGCCCTGCGTTTTGTAAGTCTCTGGAATTTAGATTGTTATCAAAAGTAAATACTTAGAATAGAGTTAATTGAGTATCCTCGTCAAGGGTGATGTCGATCGGATCCTCCACATCGCTGTTGTCGATCTCCCCGGCCATGTTCTCAGCTTCCGACTCTTCCAGTACCACATCATCCTCTGGCTTGTGAATAGGCTCGATGAACCTGACGGACTTTACGTCCAGAGCACTTACCTTCTTGCCCTTTGCCTGAAGACCCTTCTTTGCTATATACTCCTCGGCATCGACATTCTCAGGATCTCTGTTGACGTTCTTTCCTCCGAATGTGATCTCGAACTGAGGATGTCTGTCATCGCTGATCTCGACGAGATATGAACCCTTCGCATCGGAAATGAAGCTGACAGGAGTGTTGTCGCTGACATCGAACGAGAATCTCTTCACATAGAATGATGTCACTGACTTGTCGTAGTACAGAGCTGTATAGACCTTGTTCGGATCAAGCTTCTCTATCTTGAGAAGGTCTCCCTGATATCTGTTGCTCAGGTCGAATGTCGTGGTATAGTATGTACCGTCCTTGAAGATTGCAAGTATATGGTCTCCGGTGTTGAACTGACCGAGGTGCAGACCGCGTCCGTCCTCGTTCAGCCTCTGGATGTCCTCATCGAACCAGATGTCCTTTCCTCCGATGGTAGACACTCCCTTCGACTTCAGCTGTATCTTCTGGATAGGGTTCTTCGACACGAGGTTGCCTCGTGCAGCACGCCCCTTGATCAGAAGCCCGGAGAAGTCATACTCGTCTATCAGCTTCTTCAGCTTCGCACGCTGACGGAAATAGATCTTGACGGTCTCGGCTTCGCCGTTGTGGTTTACTGTAAGCCACAGGATCTGGGAGCCGGGAACTCCAGTCGTGATGTCGTATTCCTTGTCGCGGGTCACGCTTGTCACCGCAAACCTCTTCGCGTAGCTGACTGAAGTCTTGCCCTCGCGATAAATGACATTGTATATGGTCCTCTGGTCATTCCTGTCGAAAAGTCCCACATACAGGATGTCCTTTCCGAAGAACGCCTTGTCAGAGACCTTGGTCACCTGATACTTTCCGTCCTTGTGGATCACGATGATCTCCGAGAGGTCCGAACAGTCGCAGATGAATTCGGCATTGTCCTCCTTCTTGAGCGCGATGCCGACAAAGCCCTCCTCCTTGTTTGCATAGAGCTTGGCATTGTTGCTGACAACTCTTGTACTCTCGATGTTTTCAAACTCCACAAGCTCCGTCAGACGAGGGTAAGCCTTTCCGTATTTCTTCTTGAGGTTCTTGAAGTAGTTGATGGCGAATTCGTTGAGGTGGTCAAGGTGGTTCTGTACCTCTTCCATCTCAGCCTCTATGCCTCGCAGCTTTTCGTCCACAGCCTTGACATCGAACTTGGATATCTTGCGGACAGGCTTCTCTACGAGACGGTTTATGTCCTCCATGACTATAGGCCTCTTGAGGAGTCCCTGATACTTCAACATCTCGTCAAAGACCTCCTGGAGCTGGTCCTCCCAAGTCTTGGCATCCCCTTCGAGGATCTTGTATACCTTGTTTTCGAAGAATATCTTTTCGAGTGAGTTGTAATGCCAGTCGTTCTCCAGTTCGCTGAGCCTGATGGAAAGCTCCTGCCCGAGCAGATCCTTCGTGTGCTCCGTGCTGTAGCGCAGCATGTCGTTGACGCTGAGCACCTGAGGTCTGTTGTCGAGGATCACGCATGTATTAGGAGTTATCGAGACCTCGCATGCCGTGAATGCATAGAGTGCATCTATGGTCTTGTCCGGAGACACGTCGTTCGGAAGGTGGATGATGATGTTCACCTTGTCCGTCGTCAGATCGTCGATCTTCTTGATCTTGATCTTTCCCGTCTCCTTCGCCTTCAATATGGACTCGATCACTACCGGGGTCGTCTTGCTGTAAGGAACCTCAGTGACCGCGAGAGTGTTCTTGTCTATCTTCTCGATCTTCGCGCGGATCTTAATCTTGCCTCCCTTGCGTCTGCTGCTGTATTTCGAGCAGTCTGCCGCACCTCCTGTCAGGAAGTCCGGGAAGATTTCGAAGTCCTTGCCCTGCAGGATGGCGATGGATGCGTCGATCAGCTCGTTGAAGTTGTGAGGGAGGATCTTCGATGCGAAGCCGGCTCCGATACCTTCGGTTCCCTGTGCAAGAAGGATAGGGAACTTCACCGGAAGCTCGACAGGCTCCTGATTCCTTCCGTCGTACGAGGTCATCCAGTTGGTGGTCTTCGGGTTGAATACCACCTCCTTGCCGAATTTGCTCAGACGGGCCTCGATGTATCGCGGCGCGGCGTTGGAGTCTCCGGTGAGGATGTTACCCCAGTTACCCTGACAGTCGACCAGGTAGTTTCTCTGTCCGAGCCATACGAGGGCACCGAGGATGGACTGGTCACCGTGAGGATGGAACTGCATCGCCTGTCCTACGATATTGGCCACCTTGGTATAGCTTCCGTCATCCATGCGCCACATCGCGTGCAGCACGCGCCTCTGTACCGGCTTGAGACCGTCGATGAGGTGCGGAACCGCCCTGTAAAGCACGGTGTAGGACGAATAGTCGATGTACCATTCCCTGAACATCCCGGAAAGCTTGTACTTGCGGCTGCCTTCTCCAAGCAGTCGCTCGAACTTTCCGGTGGGAACGGCGTCGGCATCGCCCATTTCCATTTCCTGTTCTTCGTTTATTTCGTTGATCTCCTCTTCAGGAATATCGTTTTCCTCAAAACTCATAGGTTGCCTTTATGTTTATGTGGTAAACGGCTCTGCCGCAATCTTAATACTCGTATCCGAACCTTCTAAGTTCCTTCTTGCTTTCCCTCCAGTCCGGGTCCACCTTGACGAACAGCCTCAGGAATACCTTCTTCTGGAAGAAGTCCTCCATGTCGATACGCGCCTGGGTTCCCACCTTCTTGAGAGACTGGCCTCCCTTTCCGATGATGATTCCCTTCTGGGTGTCGCGCATCACGTAGATCACCGCGCTGATGTCATATCGTTCCGCTCCCTCCTTGAATTCCTCCACAACGACTTCGCAGCTGTACGGAATCTCCTCCTTGTAGTTGAGGAAGATCTTCTCACGTACGATCTCTGATGCGAAGAAGCGGAGGTTCTTGTCGGTGAAGACGTCCTTGTCGTACCATGCCGGAGCTGTCGGGAGATTGCCGACAATCGCGTCGAAGATGTTCTCGAGGTTGAATTTTTCCTGCGCTGACGCAGGGAAGATGATGGCGTTCGGAAGCTGTTCCTTCCACCACTGCATGAGCTCGAGAACCTGCTCCTGACTGCTGATGTCTATCTTGTTGATTACAAGTACAACAGGACATTGTATCTTCTGCAGCTTTGCGATGTACTCGTCGTTCTTGTCGCCCTTTTCCACAGTGTCGGTGACATACAGTATGATGTCCGCGTCTCCGATTGCGGTGTCGACGAAGTTCATCATGCTCTGCTGCAGCCTGTAGTTCGGCTTCAGGATGCCGGGCGTGTCGGAATAGACGATCTGATAGTCGTCACCGTTCACGATGCCCATGATCCTGTGTCTTGTCGTCTGTGCCTTTGCGGTCACGATCGAAAGCTTCTCGCCTACGAGGGCATTCATAAGCGTGGATTTGCCGACATTCGGATTTCCGATGATGTTGACAAATCCCGCACGATGTCTTTTGCTGGTCTGTTCGTTCATGTTACAGATATGCTCCCATCTTGAGAAGGTTGGTCTCACCCTCTGACAGGTAACGCCACTCTCCTCTCTTGAGTCCCTTCTTTGTAAGTCCTGCGAAATATACGCGGTCGAGGGCCTTCACCTCATATCCGAGCGATTCGAAGATCCTTCTGACGATACGGTTCTTGCCTGAATGGATCTCGATGCCGAGCTTGCGGTGGTCGTCTTCCTCGATGTACTCGAGCTCGTCCGCTGCTATCATTCCGTCTGAAAGCTCCACTCCGCTGAGGATCTTCTCGAAATCCTCCTGCTTGAGCTTGCTGTCAAGCGATACCTGATAGATCTTCTTCTTGTCGTATGAAGGATGCGTGAGCTTCTCTGCGATCTCGCCGTCGTTGGTGAACATGAGCACTCCGGTAGTGTTCTTGTCGAGACGACCTACAGGGAATACCCTTGATGTGCATCCCTTGAGAAGATCCATGACGGTCTTGTCCGCATGAGGGTCGCTTGCTGTGGTAACGAAGCCCTTAGGCTTGTTCATCACGATGTATACCTTCTCCTCTCCCTTGAGACGCTCTCCGTTGAAGCGGATGTCGTCGGTCTTGATGTTCACCTTTGTTCCGAGTTCGGTCACTACCTCTCCGTTCACCGTCACAACTCCTGCGAGGATGAAGTTGTCAGCCTCTCTTCTCGAGCATACGCCGGAATTTGCTATGAACTTGTTCAGACGTACATCCTCCTTGATAGGAGCCGCTACCATATCGTTGTCAGAGTACTGGCCGCCGTCTATCTGAGGTCTTCTGCTGATCATCTTGTTGATGCCGCTCTCCTCCTCGTTGCGGAAGTAGTTGAGGTCCTTGCGGTTGAAGCTCTTCCTTCCTGTGTTCCTGAATCCTGCAGCCGGCCTCCTGCTCCTGTCTGAGCTGCCGTAGCTTCTTCTCTCGCCGTCACCGGATGACCTTCTCTCGCCGTTTCCTGAGAAAGACCTCTTCTCTCCGTTTCCTGAGAATGGTCTGCGCGGCCTGTCACCGCCGAAGCTCCTTCTTTCGCCGTTGCTGCTGCCGTAGCTTCTTCTTTCTGTGTTCTCTCCGTATGAAGATCTTCTCTCGTTGTTGCCGTAAGATCTTCTCTCTCCATTATCGGAGAATGATCTGCGAGGTCTGTCGCTGCTGAAGTTCCTTCTCTCGCCGTTGTTGCTGCTGCCATGGCTTCTTCTTTCCGAATTCTCTCCGTAAGGTCTTCTCTCCCTGTTGTCAGAGAAAGACCTGCGCGGTCTGTCGTTGCTGCCATAGCTCTTTCTTTCACCGTACTCTCTACGGCCTTCTCTGCGGCCATTGCCGCCTCTTCTGTTGTCTTCCATTTTAATTATGCCTTCTCGGCTGATTAATTGTTTGTTAATATTCTGGCTCACGCCAGTCGTCTTGTTCCGGCACTGCCGGTCTATTTCAAGTTGAATACGTATGTGATCGTTCCCTTCTGCATTGCCGGCGCGTCTGCGCTCATGTTGAAATGTGCCCCCAACGCTGCTTTTCTTGCTGCCTGCCACAATGTCTTGTCCGTCACGGTCGTTCCTTCCGCTCCTGCTACAGCCTTCTGCACCGTGCCGTAGTTGTCCACCCATATCTCCACCACCACTTTTCCGGAAGCCTGTACGGCGTATGTCGGTCTTGGAAGGGTTCCGTTCACGCTTCTTCCAGTCAGCTTTGCATTAGGCTCGCCGGAAGTCTCTCCCGTGCGGGTGTTTCCCTGGGCATGTCCTGCCTTCAGGGCATCGCTTACCTCTCGTGCGGTCTGGGCTGTCAGGGTGTCCTTCTGCGTCTTGTTGTCCGCTGTGCGGAAGAGGGCCCTGCGGTCTATCTCCTTCTTCGGCTCCGGATCCTTGATGTCTACGTCACCGAAGTCATCCACCTGCGCTTCCGGCGCTTCGTTGCTTTTCGTCCCTTCGTTCGGCGCCTCTGACTGCTGCACGAGGTTTATCGGAGCTGTCGGATCGGGCTTCACGGCCTGAGGGCTGGTGGCATTCCATATCTGGCGTGGCTTTTCTATCTCCGGTTCCTCGAACTCGATGAGTATCTGCTCCTTTTCAGGTGGCGGCGGGTCGAGGTATGTGAAGCCGGAGAAGAAGCAGCATGCGAAGAGCGCGGCATGCAGAAGAACCGTCAAGGATACTCCCGTAGTCCTTGACCGCCTTTCCTGTCTGTTTCTTTCGCGTATGTACTGCCTGTTTTCCATCTCCTGTATCCTGCGGCCTATTCCGGTGAGGTCGCCATTATCACCTTGTAGTGGTTCCTCTTTGCAATGTTCATCACTGCCACGACCTCCTTGATAGGAACGGTCTCATCCGCATAGATCGAGAATGTCGGATCCTCCTCTGCCTGAAGCAGATCGATGAGTTTATCCTCTATCTTGTCGAACCTTATGGGAGTCTCTTCTCCGTTGATGTGGTAAGAGAATGTGTCCGTATCCTGCCAATGCTTGATCGAGACGCTTACCGTAGCCTTTGCAGAGACCTGTCCGGTGCTCTTCGGAAGGAGGAGCTTGAGGGCGTTCGGATTTATGAGCGTCGATGTCACCAGGAAGAAGATCAGCAGCAGGAACACGATGTCCGTCATTGACGACATCGAGAAGCCCGAGTCAACCTTTGTTGTCCTTTTGATTGCCATTTTCCTTTCCTTTATTTGCCGGCAGGCTCGTGAAGCATGTCGATGAATTCAATTGTAGTGCTTTCCATCTTGAACACGAGGTTCGAGATCTGAGAAGTCAGGTAGTTGTAACCGAAGTATGCGATGATACCTACAAAAAGTCCGCCGACAGTGGTCACCATCGCTTCATAGATACCTCCGGAAAGGAGGGTGATGTCGATGTTGTTGCCTGCAGTCGACATTCTGAAGAAGGCCTCGATCATACCTGTCACGGTACCGAGGAATCCGATCATCGGAGCGCCGCCGGCAATCGTTGCAAGCATAGGAAGACCCTTCTCGAGTCTCGCTACCTCCACGTTGCCCATGTTCTCCACGGCTGTCTGGATGTCCTGGAGCGGACGGCCGATCCTCTCGATGCCCTTCTCGACGAGTCGTGCGATAGGCGAGTCGTACTTCTGGCAGAGCTCGATCGCTGACTTGATCTTTCCGTCGTGGATGAAGTCATGGATGTCGTTCATGAAGTTCTTGTTGATCTTTCCGGCCTTGTGGATCATCCACCACTTGTTTCCGAAGATGTAGATCGCCATGATTGAAAGTACGAGGAGTACGAGCATGAGCCATCCACCTTTGGTGGCCATGTCGATAAGGGAGAGTTTCATCTCCTGCTGCATTGGTACGGCAACTACGTCTGTCGCTGCCTGTAAAACGTTGAAAACCATATTTTTAAATAACTTTTAATTAATCGTTTGCTGAAATTCCCGCAAACAGGCGGAAATGCAAATGCGCGCACTTGCGCACAATCGTGCAAAAGTACGTAAAAAAACGGATATATTAAAATTTTATTTGTACTCCGCCCCGCAGAAGAAAAGGGCGTTGCCCGGAACGGACGAGCCTGCATCCGAACGGGTCCCCGAAGCGATAAGGTCCTTGATCCATGAAGGCTCGCGCTTTCCGCGGCCTACCTCGATCAGCGATCCCACGATGGCGCGGACCATGTTTCGCAGGAAGCGGTTGGCCTTGACCGTGAACATGATGTAATCTCCCTCACGGCATGGGAAATCCATGAGATCCACATGGGACGGGCGATATGTCTTCCAGAAGGCTTCCGTCACCGTGCATATTGACGTCACATTGTTGCCTCCGACCTTTTCGAAACAGCTGAAATCATGCTCCCCGATCAGGTATGTCGCGGCTTCGTTCATGCGCTCGATATCAAGGGGGTAACGCATTCTGTACGAATACTTTTCGCAGAACGGATCCTTGCGGAAGTGTATGAAGTAGCGATACTCTCTCGAGCGGGCGTCGAATCTTGCGTGGAAGTCCTCGGACACAGCGCATACTTCGTGTACAGCCATGTCGCGCGCGAGAATGGCATTCAATTTGTAGCAAATATGCGCCGCGTCGAAGCTGACTTCGTCAGTGACATCGAAATGGGCGATATAACTGATGGCGTTCACGTCCGAGTCTGTGCGTCCTGCTCCTGTGACCTGAACCGGGATGCCGAGCAGAGTGGCAAGAGCCTTTTCGAGTTCTCCCTGAACCGTGCGGGCATTGTTCTGGATCTGCCATCCGCAGAAGGCGCTTCCGTCGTATGAGAGCTTGATGATGTATCGCATATTGCAAAAAAATGAGTAACTTTGTAAGTTTTAAAGTGCAAAAATATCAAAAATCATATTTATGGAGAGCATAAACATCAAAGAATTGAACGACCGCATCCAGAGAGAGAGCTCTTTTGTGGACATTCTGACGATGGAAATGAACAAGGTCATCGTCGGCCAGAAGCAACTCGTTGAGAATCTGCTGATCGGTCTCCTTGCTAACGGACATATTCTTCTCGAAGGAGTGCCGGGACTGGCAAAGACGTTGGCTATCAATACATTGTCTCAGGCTGTAGATTCCAAGTTCAGCCGAATCCAGTTTACTCCAGACCTCCTTCCTGCCGATGTGATCGGTACTCTGATCTATTCGCAGAAGAGCGAGCAGTTCCAGATAAAGAAGGGCCCGATCTTCGCGAACTTCGTTCTTGCCGACGAGATCAACCGTTCGCCTGCGAAGGTGCAGTCGGCACTTCTCGAGGCGATGCAGGAGCGTCAGGTGACCATCGGTGACGAGACATTCCCGCTCCCTCAGCCTTTCCTCGTGATGGCGACTCAGAACCCGATCGAACAGGAGGGAACATATCCGCTTCCGGAAGCCCAGCTCGACCGTTTCATGCTCAAGGTGGTCGTGACCTATCCGAAGAAGGAAGAGGAACGTCAGATCATCCGCATGAACAACAGCGGCACCTTCCCTAAGGCGACTCCGGTCCTCAAGCCGGAAGATATCGTGAGGGCGCGCGAGGTCGTGAAGGATGTGTACATGGACGAGAAGATCGAGAGATATATCGTGGACATAGTATACGCTACCCGTACTCCGCAGGACTACAACCTCGGAAAGCTCGCTAATCTGATCTCATACGGAGCGTCGCCGCGTGCCAGCATTTCCCTTGCCGCAGCTGCAAAGGCATATGCTTTCATCAAGAGAAGAGGCTATGTGATCCCTGAGGATGTGCGCGCAGTATGCTACGAGGTGCTTCGTCACCGTATCGGACTTACATACGAGGCTGAGGCTGAGAACATGACCACAGACCAGATCATCTCTGAAATCATCAACGCAGTAGAAGTTCCATAATGGAGAGCATGAGTGCAAACGACCTTCTGAAGAAGGTGAGGAAGATAGAGATCAAGACCAGGGCTCTGTCGCATCAGATATTCGCCGGGGAATACCATTCGGCCTTCAAGGGCCGTGGAATGGCCTTCAGCGAGGTGCGCGAGTACCAGTATGGCGATGACGTCCGCAATATGGACTGGAATGTCACCGCCCGTCTCCGCTCGCCTTATGTGAAGGTGTTTGAAGAGGAAAGGGAACTCACGGTAGTACTTCTTGTCGATGTCAGCCGTTCGCGTCTCTTCGGTACGACCGGCAGCAGCAGGAAGGATGTGCTTGCGGAGATTGCGGCGGTCCTGTCCTTCTCTGCGATCATCAACAACGACAAGGTCGGTGCGCTTTTCTTCAGTGAGAAGGTCGAGAAGTTCATTCCTCCGAAGAAGGGCCGCAGCCATCTGCTGCACATCATCCGCGAGATCATCGAGTTCGAGCCGACGACCGACGGTACCGATATATCGGAGGCCCTGAGGTATCTGACCAATGCGATCAAGAAGAAATGCACTGCATTCCTTCTGTCGGACATGATAGATGTCAATCAGGATGGCACCCCTCGCTACGAGGAGGCCCTGAAGGTGGCTGTGAACAGGCATGACCTTTCCGTGATCGAAGTCTACGACCCAAGGGAGAGGAATATCCCTGACGTCGGACTTGTCCATATAAAGGACTCCGAGACGGGAAAGGCGGCATGGGTGAACACTTCCGACAGGAAGATGAGGCGGGCGTATGAGGACTGGTTCCGCAATGTGGAACAGACCTCTTCGCGTCTTTTCATGAAATATAATGTGGACAAGGTGAGTATCGCTCTTGGCGACGACTATGTCAAGGGTCTGATGACCTTGTTCAAGAACAGATAGTTTTTTATGCGCAAGGCATTTATAATCATAGCGTTTCTGTTGCTGTCAGTGGCGGCTCCTGCGGCAGTAGGGGCTGACAGCCTCTCTGCCCCGCAGGGGAAGGTCGTGCCTATGGGCGCGCCGGTGCTGAGGCAGCTGCAGGAAAGGGATTCGGTACTGATCGCCGACCAGCTCGCATACGGCTTCGAGCTCAGGCAGGTCGAGGAAGGCACCCTGATCGCACTGCCTCAGTGGCAGAATGACGAGAGGGGAGGCGTTCTGGCCGTACGCGACTGGGTCATTGACACGCTGAAGGTGACGAAAGGAAAGAAGGGACAGCCGTCATTGCTGGATCTGAGAGGCGAGATGGTGATAACATCCTTTGATGAGGGCGTCTTCGAACTCCCATCAATCATGGTGGGACGCATGTCGAAGGACGGCGTGCTCGATACCCTGCTCTTCGATCCTGTGAATCTGGAGGTGAAGACCATGCCTGTTGATACGGCGACCTTCGTGCCGCATGACATCAAGGGGCAGATCCGATATCCCGTGACCTTCAGGGAGGTGCTTCCATGGATGGGCGGCGGCGTACTGATCGCAGGTCTGATCGCTCTGGCGGTATACCTGATCGTCAGATACAGACGCAGGCATGACCCTGAATATGTCCGTAAGGATCCGCCGCATATCATCGCCCTCCGCGAGCTTGACAAGTATCGCGGCAGCAAGATGTGGGCTCCGGAAAAGCAGAAGGCGTTCTATTCAGGCGTGACGGATACCCTTAGGGAGTACATGGCGTCACGCTACGGCATATCGGCAATGGAGATGACCACAGCCGAGATCTTCAAGGAAATGAAGGATACCGACGCTCCGCAGGATCTTCTCAAGGAGGTACGCGAGCTGTTCGAAAGGGCGGATTTCGTGAAGTTCGCTAAATTCACCGCCTCGGACGAGGACAACGCGACAGCCGTTCCTGTTGCTGTCCGTTTTGTCACATCGACTTATCAGGCTGAGGTCGAGGAAGAACAGAATGCGGTATCGGAAGCGTCAGACAATCAAGAGGAAGGAGGACAGGAGTGATGTTTTTTGAGTATCCGAAACTGTTGTGGCTTCTTGTGATACCGGCTCTGCTGGTGTTGCATTACATATATCTTGAACTGGCTCAGGGACATCCGCATCTGAGGGTCTCTACCTCGGTTCCGTGGACTACGAGGGGCACTTCGTTCATGGCCATCATGCGTCATGTGCCTTTCGTCTTCAGGATCGCGGCGTTGTCGCTGATCGTTGTGGCGATCGCACGTCCCCGCTCATCACAGGACATGGAACGCATCGATACGGAAGGTATAGATATCATCCTTGCCATGGACGTGTCGACATCCATGCTTGCCCGTGACCTCACGCCGGACCGTATCAATGCATCGAAGGATATCGCCATCGAGTTCATCGCCCAGCGCCCTACCGACAGGATGGGAATCGTGGTCTTCGCCGGGGAAAGCTTCACCCAGTGCCCGCTCACGACCGATCGTGCTACTCTGATCAACCTCATGAAGGAGGTGCAGACCGACCTTATCGAGGATGGTACGGCGATAGGAAACGGCCTTGCTACGGCTGTGGCGAGGATGAAGGATTCCGATGCGAAGAGCCGTGTGGTGATCCTGCTGACGGACGGAGTGAACAACAGAGGTGAGATATCGCCGCAGATGGCGGCTGAGATTGCCAAGACATATGGTGTGCGCGTCTATACCATCGGTGTCGGAAAGGAGGGAATGGCTCCTTATCCTGTGATGACGCCGTGGGGTGTGGAAGTGCAGAATGTGAAGGTTGAGATCGACGAGGCTCTTCTTGCAGAGATCGCCGAATCTACCGGAGGACGTTATTTCAGGGCGACGGACAATACGAAGCTGGCCGAGATATACAGTGAGATCAACAAGATGGAGAAGGCCCGTACTACGATTGACAGTTTCCCTGTCTATAAGGAGCTTTTCGGAAAGTTCGCGCTGCTCGCATTGGCGGCGCTGCTTCTGGAGCTCGTGCTTAACTGGTTTGTAATAAGGAGGTTGCCATGATAAATTTTGCAAATGCCAGATTTCTTCTGCTGCTTCTGCTGATACCTGTATTCTTCCTGCTTCATGCTCTTGTGCTGAAGCTGAGGATGCGCAGGGTCAGGAAGTTCGGTGACGAGGCGCTGGTGCGTCATCTGATGCCTTCTTATTCGAAAAGCAAGGCGTGGGTCCGTCTGGTCCTGTTCTCTATCGGTTTCTTCTTCTTCGTGATTGGCCTTTCGCGTCCGCAGATCGGCGCGAAGCTGAAGGAGCATGAGACCAAGGGAGCGGAGATAATGATCGTGCTGGACGTGTCTAACTCCATGCTTGCCGAGGATTATTCTCCGAATCGTCTCGAGCGTGCCAAGCTTGCGATCTCGAGACTGGTGGACAAGCTCCGTGATGACCGTATCGGTCTGATCGTGTTCGCCGGAAATTCGTTCGTACAGCTTCCGATCACGACGGATTATGTGTCGGCGAAGATGTTCCTGAATTCGATCTCGACCGAGTCGGTTCCTGTACAGGGTACGGCGATAGGCGATGCGATCAATACAGCGATGCGCAGCTTCAGCGCGCAGAGCGAGAAGAGTCGTGCGATAGTCGTGATCACTGATGGAGAGAATCATGAGGATGATCCGGTTGAGGCCGCCAGACAGGCAGCCGGGCTGGGTGTCCGTATCTTTACTATCGGTGTGGGCTCTCCGGAGGGTAAGCCGATTCCGATGGATGGCGAGCTTCTGAAGGACAAGGACGGCAATATTGTCGTGACAAGGCTTGATGAGAAGGTGCTTCAGGATGTCGCAATAGCAGGTAACGGAGTATATGTGAGAGCCGGCAACAGCGAGTTCGGTCTGAATCCGGTGATCGATGATATCAGGAAGATGGATGACGAGAGGTACAGTTCTGTCGTGTTCGAGGAGTTTGACGAGCAGTTCATGTATTTTCTTGGTTTTGCCTTGCTGTTCTTTGTGCTGGAGATGCTTGTAGGAGACAGAAGGTCAAGGAGACATCTGTTTCAGAGATAAAGCTGTCGTCAGGCCATCGGGTCGGAAAACAGAAAAATAAGGGAAATGTTTTCCGACTCCGATGGCCTGACGACAGGGTGGCTCCCTGAATGGGGAAAATGCCACTTACGATTCAAAGGCACACAATGCAGGAGAAAGAAAATGGTTATGAAGGTTTTAAGATATATTTTTGTTTTTTGTGTGATTGCTCTGTCTGCCTTGAGCGCTGAGGCTCAGGTGGACAAGAGGGATGTACGCAGGGGTAACAGGGACTTCAAGAAGGAGAATTACCGTGAGGCTGAGATCGATTACATGAAGGCTTTGGTGAAGGATTCGCTTTCTGTGGCGGCAAATTACAACCTTGCCAACACCCTGTATCGTGAAGGCGACATGGAGCAGGCGCAGAAGGCTTTGGAAAGGGCGAAGGAGAGTGCTCTTGCAGGCGCTTCTGCAGCAGATTATTACTTCAATATGGGAGATGTCGCGATCGGACGTCAGGACTGGCAGGGGGCTGTGGATTCTTTCAAGGAGTCGCTCCTGAAGAATCCAGGAGACCTGCAGGCGAAGGAGAATTACATCTACGCGAAGAAGAAGCTGGAGGAACAGCAGAACCAGCAGAATCAGGATCAGCAGCAGAACCAGGACCAGAACAATGATCAGAACAATGATCAGAACCAGGATCAGCAGCAGAATCAGGACAACAAGGATCAGGAAGATCAGAAGAATGACGATCAGCAGGATCAGAATCAGGATCAGAACAAGGATAATCAGGATCAGCAGAAGCAGGAACAGCCTCAGCAGGGGCAGCAGCCTAAGATAACTCCTCAGGCCGCACAGCAGATGCTTCAGGCTATCCAGGCAAAGGAAAAGGAGACTCAGGACAAGGTCAACAAGCAGAAGGCCGAGGCTCTGAAGTCGAGACAGAAGGATAAGAACTGGTAATGGAGAATACGATGAGAAAACTGTTTTTGACGGTAATTCTGGGCCTTTCGGCCCTGATGGCTTCGGCCCAGAGCGGAATAAGGGTGGAGGCGCCGAACGTTGTGGCGGCGGACGAGCAGTTCAATGTGACGTTCATAATCGAAGGCGAGGACAGCCCGTCGGATTTCCAATGGAATCCCGGCGGGGATTTCCAGGTATTATGGGGACCGCAGTCCGGCCGTTCGACGAGTGTGCAGATAGTTAACGGCAAGCGCAGCAAGTCTGTGCAGTCTACATATACGTATGTGTTGAGGCCGTCGGGTACCGGAAAGTTCAACATCCCACGTGCAACAGCCAAGGTGAAGGGCAAGGAGATATCTTCAGAGCCGTTCGCCGTGCAGGTGGCGGCGGCCGGAGCGGCTTCATCCGGCTCTCAGAGGCAGCCTCAGCAGTCATCCGGTCAGACCGCTCAGAGACAGCAGGCCGGAGTTCAGGATGACGATATCTTCATGAAGCTTGAACTGAGCCGCAGCAAGGTCGTGGTAGGAGAGCCTATAATCGCGACGCTGAAGCTCTATCAGAGGGTCAATATCGCCGGATTCGAGAATGTCAGCTTCCCGACCTTCAACGGTTTCTGGAGCCAGGAGATCGAAGCTCCTACCAACATCGAATTCCAGAGGGAGGTCTATGACGGACAGATTTACAATGCGGCTCTTCTTAGAAGGTTCGTCCTCATCCCTCAGCAGCAGGGCCAGGTCAGGATTGATCCGGCAGAGATGGTCTGCCTCGTCAATGTCCGTGTGTCTTCGGGAGGCACAAGCATCTTCGACGGCTTCTTCGACGATTACAGGACGATGAGGAAGAAGGTGGCGACAAAGCCTGTGACCGTGACGGTATCCCCTCTGCCTGCGGGTGCTCCGGCGTCCTTCGCTGGCGGTGTGGGAACTTTCAGCATCAATGCAAAGGTCAGCAAGGATACCCTCAAGACACATGAGGCGGCATCTCTGATAGTGACTGTCTCGGGAAAGGGCAACGTCTCGCTTCTTGAGGCTCCGAAAGTCAGTCTCCCGCCTGATATGGAGGTCTATGATACAAAGGTTTCCGACAAGATAGACAAGACCGGCCAGTCCGGAACAAAGACATATGAGTTCCCGTTCATCCCGCGCAGCTATGGCGACTTTACGATCGATCCGATCAAGTATTCGTATTACGATGTGAACAAGGGGGCTTATGTCACATTGGAGACAGCTCCGATAACCATCCATGTCGAGCGTGGCAACGATGCCGAAACATCAGGAGTCGTGATCTCATCACCTTCGCAGAAGGATGTGAGGACTTTGGGCAGCGATATCAGGTTCATCAGCACAAAGGCTCCCGGACTTGTGAAGAAGGGGGAATTCTTCGTGCTGTCGCTCGGATTCTGGCTCTGCGCAGCTTTGCTCGTCATTCTGGCTGCGGTATGCTGGCTGCTCTTCCGTCGCATGGCTGCAAGGAAGGCTGATGTCGTCGGAATGAAGAACAGAAAGGCTACGAAGATGGCTCTCAAGCGTCTACAGCTCGCCGGAACCTTCCTCAAGCAGAATCTTTATACTGCATTTTATGAGGAGCTTCACAAGGCACTGCTCGGCTTCATCTCCGATAAGCTGAACATTCCTGTAGCCGAACTCTCTCGCGATCGTATCAGCGAGGCCTTGACCGGAGGCAACGTAGATCAGAAGCTCATAGATACATTCATCGGCATCCTCGATGCGTGCGAATTCGCCAGATATGCCCCTGATGCGGGCCATGAGGCCATGGCGGCGCATTATGAGTCAGCTGTCGATGTCATCTCATCAATAGATTCGAATATGAAGTCAAGAAAGGGTCTTCCTAAGGGAGCTGTTGTAGCTCTTGTCCTGCTCATGTCGCTTCCGGTTTCGCTCCCTGCTGCCGGTGACGCATATGTGGATTCGCTGTGGAATGCGGCAAATCTTGCTTATACGGAAGGCCGCTGGAGCGATGCTGCTGCTGATTATGAACTGATAGGCGGAATGGGACTCGAATCTGCTTCGCTGTATTGCAATACAGGTGACGCCTTCTTCAAGGACGGTAACGTGCCGATGGCGATACTTTACTATGAACGTGCGCTGAAGCTTGACCCGTCATACGATGATGCCCGTTATAATCTCGACCTTCTCAATGCCATGATTCAGGACAGGATTGACCCTGTGCCTGAGTTCATACTGAAGGTCTGGATGAAGGATATATGCTACATAATGGATTCGGATGCATGGGCCGTCTGCTTCCTTGTGCTGCTGGCTCTTGCACTCGCGATGGCGCTGCTGTTCATCCTTGCCCCAACCGCGGGAGGACGCCGCACCGGCTTCTTTACAGGCATAGTGCTGATCATCCTTGCAGCCTTCTCGATAAGCTTCTCGGTATGGCAGAAGAAGGATTACATGAGCGCTGACGAGGCGGTTGTCATGAGACCGGTCAGCTCTGTGAAAAGTTCCCCTTCGGCCGAAGCATCCACGGATCTCTTTGTCCTTCATGAAGGTACGAAGGTCAGGATCATAGACGAGGTGGGATCATGGAACAATATCGAGCTTGCCGACGGACGTCAGGGGTGGATCCGCTCGAATGATATTGAAGTGATATGACATTAAAACACATATGACCATGAAAAGAATTATGACAGCTGTTCTCTGCGTCTGCGCGCTTGGAACGGCTGCCGTTGCTTCCGCAGCGACGAAGAACGCCCTGCCGGACTGGCAGGATCCGCAGATCGTACAGAAGAACCGCATTCCTATGGCGGCTCATTTCGAAACGGACGGCCTGAAACTCATGCTCAACGGTATGTGGGACTTCACTTGGTATGAGACCATAGATGCACGTTCGCTTGATTTCTACAGGACGGACTTTGATGCCGCAGGCTGGGATGTCATGCCTGTACCGGGCATGTGGGAACTGAACGGCTACGGCGATCCTGTATATGTGAACAACTGCTATGTGTGGAGAGACCATTTCCAGAGCAATCCGCCTTTCCCGGGTACATGGCACAACTATGCCGGACAGTACAGGAAGACATTCGTACTCGACAAGGACTGGGCTGGCAAGGATGTATTCCTTCATATCGGCTCGGCGACTTCGAACGTACGTGTATGGGTGAACGGAAAGGAAGTCGGATACAGCGAGGACAGCAAGCTGGAGGCACGTTTCGATATCACGAAGTATGTGAAGACAGGAGAGAATCTTGTAGCTCTTGAAATCTTCCGCTGGTGCGACGGTACGTATCTGGAGGATCAGGATTTCTGGAGACTGACAGGTATATCCAGGGATGTGTATGTATATTCAAGGGAAAAGAAGAGGCTTGAGGATATCAGAGTCGTCGCTTCCGCATCAGGAGAGGCTGATCTCTTCGCGGAGGTAAGCAAGGGCGTGACAGCGGTTCAGTTCACTATCCTCGACCAGAAAGGAAACTCCGTGGCGTCGGAAAAGGTTGCCGTGGGCTCTAGGGAGAAGTCGGAGAGAGGCCTTCCTGTAGTGCGTACGACACTTACCGTTCCGTCTGTGAAGCAGTGGTCTGCAGAGACGCCATGGCTCTATACGTTGACTGTGGCTTCTTTTGACAAGAAGGGACAGACCGAGTCCGCTTCATTTGAAATAGGCTTCAGAGACGTCTGCATCAAGGAAGGCCAGCTGCTTGTCAACGGCCAGCCTGTACTCATCAAGGGTGCCAACAGGCACGAGTTGAATCCGTATAAGGGATATGTCGTATCCGAGGCGGACATGATCCAGGATATACAGATCATGAAGAGACTGAACATCAACGCAGTCCGTACATGTCATTATCCTGACGACCCTCTCTGGTACACCTTGTGTGACCGCTATGGACTTTACATGGTAGCCGAGGCGAACATAGAGTCGCATGGAATGGGTTACGGTGAGGGGACTCTCGCGAAGAGGGCCGACTACGAGACCGCCCATCTTGACAGGATCCGCAGGGCGGTGCAGAGGGATTACAACCATCCTTCGGTCATCGTGTGGAGTCTCGGAAACGAGGCGGGATTCGGTCCAAACTTCGAGAAGGGATATGAACTTGTGAAGTCGATGGACCAGTCGCGTCCGGTACAGTATGAACAGGCACATGGTAATCAGTATACGGATATCTATTGTCCTATGTATCTGCCGTTCGACAGATGCGAGAAATATGCGGCTGCAAACCCTGCAAAACCTTTGATCCAGTGCGAGTATGCCCATGCGATGGGCAATTCGATGGGAGGCCTCAAGGAGTACTGGGATCTTGTCCGCAAGTATCCTTCATATCAGGGAGGATTCATCTGGGACTTTGTCGACCAGGCTCTCTATGCTCCTGCAGATGCGGCGAAATATGGTACAGACCATATCTTTGCGTATGGAGGAGACTACAACGATTACGACCCTTCTGACAATTCTTTCTGCTGCAACGGTATCATAGCCGCGGACCGTACTCTGCATCCGCATGCATACGAGGTTGCGTACCAGTACCGTCCGATACATACCACCGCAACCGCAGAGGAGGCTCTGTCCGGAAAGGTAAATGTGTACAATGAGTATTTCTTCATCGACCTGTCGCGCTATATGCTTCATTGGAGCATCGAAGTTGATGGTGTCGAAGTTCTTACCGGCTGCGAGCCGAAGCTTGATGTGGCACCTCAGAAGACAGTTCAGGTAGCGCTCGGATACTCGCAGGAGGATATACTTGAAGCTGCAGGCCTTGAGTCGCTCGATGGACATGACGTTTATCTGAATGTGAACTACCTGCTTCGTCGCGCTGACGGCCTTCTTGCTGCAGGCGATGAGGTGTCTTATGATCAGATATGTCTCAATGATGCGGCCATGAAGCCTTTCGCTGCCGCATCCGGACTTCCGTCATACGGCGAAGACGGTAATTCTCATGTATTCACAGGCGAGATGACTTTCGAGGGTGCCGGCAATCTCCGTACGGCTCCTTGGAAGGCTGTCTTTGATGCAGAGACCGGTGCTCTGACTGAGTATGTGCTTGGTGAGAAGGCACTGATCGAGAACCCTGTAATGCCATGCTTTGCGAGAGCGGTCATAGAGAATGACCTTGGTGCCCGTCAGGACAGAAGACAGGATATCTGGCGTTCTGCAGAGTTCAAGGTTGCGTCTTTTGATGTAGCCAAAGGCGAGGACTGCTATCTTGTCGAGGTGGAGTTCGCTCCTCTTGGTGAGGCTGCGACGGTACGTATGAACTATGAAGTCTATGCTGACGGGTCGATCGTTATCATGGAGTCGCTTGCCGATGCCGGAAAGCTTGCGGAAGCTCCTATGCTGCCGCGTTTCGGACTATGCTTTGCGATGAACGGTTCTTATTCGAACTTCGAGTATTTCGGCCTTGGCCCTCATGAGAACTATATCGACCGTGCATCTTCGGCTCTGATGGGTCATTATGTGCAGAGGGTTGAGAATCAGTACCATTACGGATATGTGCGTCCGCAGGAGTCAGGCACGAAGACCCAGCTGAAGTGGATGCGCGTGATGGATGACAATGGCGCAGGTTTCGAGATCCGTTCGGATGTGAAGTTCTCAGCTTCGGCGCTTCCGTTCCATTGGAAGGAAATGGATGTGCGCGTGCTCGGTAACAATCAGGCACATTCGCTGGAGCTCAAGGCTCTGGCTCATGAGAACGACCGTTCGCATGGAAAGACATGGGTGAATGTGGACATGGCTCAGATGGGTCTGGCATGCGTGAATTCATGGGGCGCATGGCCTCGTGAGGAACACCGCATCAACGCTCAGCCATATGAATTCCGTCTCATCATCACTCCTGTAAACAACTGATAGAAGGTATAATACGGAGTAAACCGAAGGCACTGGTGTTTTTTGATGACCCCCGCGTCCGCCGCTGAAGCGGCTTGTCGCACCCCCTAGCCGTGGGTGGCATGTCACAAAAAACACCAGTGCCTTCGGTTTATCGATACCGGTTATAGGCTGAAATGCTTTACCACTTTCCGTAGTGGATGTTCTCAGGCTTCCATTTGTCCTTTGGCTTGTCTTCTCCGGCAGGATGTCCGATAGGGACAACGCACAACGGCTGTACTGTAGAAGGCAGGCCGAGAGCTGTGCTGATTGCATTGCAACGGTCTGCGTCAGGGTAGGCGGCGGTCCAGACTGCACCGAGGCCGAGTGCTTCGGCTGCGAGGAGCAGGTTCTGGGTCGCTGCTGAGCAGTCCTGTGACCAGAACGGGTTCTCGTTCCCTCCCATCCAGAGAGTCTCGCCGCAAACCACGATGGCAAGCGGAGCCTGCTTGAGCATCTTGGCATAAGGAAGGTGCTCGGAAAGAGCGTCGAGTTCAGCCCTGTCGGTGAGGACAATGAATCTCCATGGCTGGTAATTAACTGCGGTCGGTGCTGCCATGGCAGCCTTGAGCATGGTTTCGATGTGTTCCTGTGATACTGGTTCTGAAGTGTACTGACGTACGCTCTTTCTGTTGTGGATGTTCTCCAATACTGCGTCTGCGGCGTTTCCGCTCCCGTTGCAACATGCATTCATGGCAATCAGTGTCAGGCCCAGAAGGGCGATTCTAAAGATGTTTTTCATATAAGGGTTTCATTCTTGATACAGTATAGGCACTATTATTTTTTGTGACATGCCACCCCCGGCTAGGGGGTGCGACAAGCCGCTTCAGCGGCGGACGCGGGGGTCATCAAAAAATAATAGTGCCTATACTGT
>JAGBCS010000027.1 GCA_017937885.1 Bacteroidales bacterium | reverse complement strand
TTGTCCATGCAGAACAGCGTAGGGATACCGTCCTTCGTCGACGACAGCGAGAATTCGACCTCATCCACCTGTCCGAGCTTTGTGAGATCAAACGGAGTCCAGTTGCATACCACAGAATCCTTCGCCGCAGAGAAGTCAGCCAAAGCGATTTCCGCCTCACCTGTCTTTGCGCCCTGCAGATAACCGATGGCCTTGAGAGAAAGCCTGTCTCCTACTTCAAATCTTGATGCAACCGAGTCTGCCACTTCCTTTGTGTTGTTCACATAGCAGCCGCCCATCGTACATGTTCCGTACTGCGAAGAAATGAACACAACGTCCTTTTCAGGCATGTCGTCCGACTGGCGGAAAACAGCATAAGCCGTAGAGCCTCCGAGTCCGGCTCCTGAAACCACTCTATAAGTGTTGTTGCCTTCCTCGGCACCGTTTCCCTTAAGCGCAGAGAGAAGGAAACCTCCGGTAACATCCGTCTTCGAGCCGTTCAGCTTATGATAGAAGGCCAGATCCATCCAGCCGATACCGATTCCTCTCTCTGAATCGAAGTAAAGACTGTCAGATCCGAAGGCATCATTGAAGTTCACGGAATACTCAAAAGAGCTGTCAACCGTATAAGTACTCTTATAAGTCTCGACATCCGTATTGAAGCATGACACCAGACATAAGGTGGCAGCTAAAGCGATAATCAATCTTTTCATAATTATTCTTCTGATATTTACACTACACAATCGGCGGCTACATACCGCCAAGTCACAAAGATAGCATATTTTTATCAATCACAATACAAGGCTGGATATTTCAGCGACAAATGTCGCCGGACCGGTAAGCCATACATCCTCAGCTACGCATCCACTCAAGTAATCGGCCGGGAGGAAATCAACTGAAAGCCAGTCCCTTCTGGCCTGCACGTCAAACCTCACCCTGCCTTCAGCATCAACTCCGGATGGCCTTATTCCCGCCTTGAATGCAGCTACGCATGACGCCACGATACCTGTTCCGCACGCGAAAGTTTCGTCTTCGACACCTTTCTCATAAGTCCGTACCTTCAGAAAGTCTCCGGAAGCTTCGACAAAATTGACATTGACGCCTTCTGGCTGAAGTTCTACGGCATTATAACGGATATCACGTCCTTCAGCGACAACATCGCACACGTCAAGCCTGTCCAGGATACGGACATAATGCCTTGTCCCCGTATCCATGAAACATCCTCTGGAAGGTACGGCGACCCCCTTCAGTGAATCGTAATAGTCAACAGACGTGACATCCTTCATCTTAAGACGCACAGTCTTCACACGTCCGTCATCCTCCGTAATCTGAGCGGAATGGAATCCGTCGGCCGCCTCAAAATCGAAGTGAGTCAGCCCCATGTCGGCCGCGAAAGCGACAATGCAACGACCTCCGTTGCCGCACATCATACCGCCAGAGCCGTCAGAATTG
Organism: Bacteroidales bacterium; assembly: GCA_017937885.1. Classification (GTDB taxonomy): domain Bacteria; phylum Bacteroidota; class Bacteroidia; order Bacteroidales; family UBA932; genus Cryptobacteroides. Next base: position 7,027 of record JAGBCS010000027.1, on the reverse strand, counting down.
TAATACACCATCCTGAAATCATAGGTGCCACTGCCCTCCAGCAGCATGAGTCCGTCTGCTCCGACGCCATACCGGCGGTCACACAAAGCTGAGATCTGCTCCGTCGTAAGGCAAAGCGATCCGTCACGGTTGTCAGCAATCAGGAAATCGTTTCCTGCACCCTGGTACTTAAAGAAAGTCATCGTGATACGTATTTCTCTATAATTCAGTATATTAAGATCTTTATTCCGCACAAGAAGGAAGGCGGGACAACAGCTTGGCAAGGAGTTCTACACCTTCTATGATTCTCTGGCCGGACATGAAGGAAAAATTCATGCGCATCGTGTTCTTTCCGCTTCCGTCAGGGTGGAAGAATTCTCCGGCCACATATGCGACACCAGCCTCAAGAGCCTCGTCATAGAATTTCACGGCATCGAATCCTTCCGGCATGGTCAGGAAAAGGAAGAGACCGCCTTCGGGATGCGTCCAGGTCACACCTGCCGGCATGTGTTTGCCGAGCTGGTCGAGAAGCAGGTCCCTCTTGCCCCTGTAAAGATCTATGCTTTTCTTAAGATTTTCATCAAGCCTGCCGCTTCTTAGAAATTCCGCAGCGACATACTGGTCCAGGATCGGCGGACACAGATCCAGCGACTGCTTGCATACATATATCTTGTCAAGGATCTCAGGATGGGCTATCGCCCAGCCAAGCCTGAAGCCAGGAGCGAATATCTTCGAGAAGGATCCCAGATGTATGACATGATCCGGAGCGAGAGAATACATGGTAGGAATATGCTCGCCCTCATAACGAAGTTCTCTATACGGACTGTCCTCGACAATCAGGAAGCCATGTTCCCTGGCCAGAGCCACGAGCATCCGTCTCTCCTGCAGAGTCAGGGACTCGCCTGAAGGATTCTGGAAGTCAGGTATCATATACAGGAACTTCACCTTCTTTCCCTCTTCCCGGATTCGGGACAGTTCCTCCTCATAAGCCAGACGGTATGCCTCAAGATCATTATGATGACGCACTCCCCTGATGTCCGCGCGGTACGAACGGAAAGACTGAAGAGCCCCCAGATATGACGGGCTTGAGGTCAGGATGACATCACCCGGATCAACCAATACTCTCGTGCACACATCGATTCCTTGCTGCGACGACGATGTGATCTGTACTCGCTCAACAGGCACGCCATAGCGTTCTGCAACAGCTTCACGCAGTTCCATGACTCCTTGCGTCGCCCCGTACTGGAAGGCCTTGGCCCCATACTTGTCGATCACTTCCGAGATTGTCTGACGTATCTCCTCCAACGGGAAAGTCTCCGCTGAAGGATAGCCTCCGGCAAACGAATAAATGGAATTAAGGTCGACCTTCTTGAATATCTCCCTTACCGGAGATCTGAAGAACGACCCCACATCCTCTGAGAAAAGTCCGCAGCTATTCATCGAAGCATATCTTCCAATGTAATTGATCCTGATGTCTTTTCATCGCGATACTTCACGATCACCGGACAATAAAGATGTATGCCCTGCTCCGCTCCCGGTCCCTTGGATACCGGACGGCTTCCAGCCACAACGACAGCACCGGACGGAACCACCATCTGGCCGTTTTCGTTTGCGCGGATATATTCTCCCGTAGTAGCATCAAAGATAGCCGTCGAAGAATTAATGATGACGCCCGTTCCGATCACTGCATTCTCCTTGACGATCGTGCCTTCATAGATGCCGCAGTTGCCTCCGATGAACACATTGTCCTCGATGATCACAGGCAGAGCCCCTACCGGCTCAAGCACTCCGCCGAGCTGAGACGCCGCAGAAAGATGCACATGCTTGCCGACCTGGGCGCATGAGCCTACCAGCGCATGCGAATCTATCATCGTGCCCTCGTCCACATAGGCTCCGATGTTAACATATGCCGGAGGCATCATGATGACTGAAGGAGCCAGGTAAACTCCGGCACGCACGCTGCTTCCTCCCGGCACGATGCGGACGCCGTCCTTCTCTGTGAAGACACGCGTCGGAATCGTATCCTTGTCAAAGAAGGAGAACTGCCCCTGAGTCATGTCGGCAAGCTTTCCAAGCCTGAAGCCCGAAAGAATCACTTCCTTCACCCAGGAATTGACTCTCCACTCCCCGTCGACCTTCTCCGCCACTCTGATCTTGCCGCTTTCCAGATCGGCTATTGTCTCATCGAATCTTTTCCTTTCTTCCATAATTCCTCTTCATTAAATAACATTCAATGCTTTGACTGTCTCTACCATAAGGTCGTATGTATCCTGCTGCGCCGGCACGAGCGGAAGCCTCAACTCATTCTCAATCAGTCCCATGGCATGCATGGCAGCTTTTGCAGGGATAGGGTTGCTTTCCACGAAGCAGTTTCTGAAAAGCGGAGTCAGCTCCTCGTTCAGCGCATGCGCCTTCTCATGGTATCCTTCCCTTATGGCCTTTACAAACCTTGCCATATGGTGCGGAGCCACATTAGATGCGACGCTGATGATGCCCGCACCACCCTTTTCCATCATCCAGAGCGTATCATCGTCGTTTCCGCTGATGACCATGAAGTCCTTCGGAGCATTGCGCAGGATCTCCTCGATCTGCCCCCTGTTGCCGGAAGCCTCCTTGATCGCCACGATGTTGTCGATCTCGGCAAGCCTCAAGGCCGTTTCTGCCGTCATGTTGGCACCGGTACGCCCAGGTACGTTGTACAGCACTATCGGCTTGTCCGTAGACTCCGCCACTGCCTTGAAGTACTGATATTGTCCTTCCTGGGTCGGCTTGTTGTAATATGGCACGACGATAAGGAACGCATCCACGCCATGCGGTTCAAGCATCCTCATGCTTGCGACGGTATGCTTGAGCGAATTGGTTCCGCCTCCGACCACTATCGGAAGTCCGGCACTATGCTCACGGGCGATCTGAAGTACCTTGATGCGCTCATCGTCATCGAGGCAAGGCGTCTCGCCTGTCGTTCCGAGGGGAACGAGGAAATCAATTCCAGCCTCGACCTGACGGTCCACTGTAGCTGCAAAAGCCTCATAATCGACCTCACCGTCCTTGAACGGAGTGATCAGCGCTGTTCCGCAACCTGTAAGATCTATATATCTGTTCATTCTATCGTGTTTACTTGTTTAAAAGAAGATCCTTGAATTCATGCACTCCTTCGAGACCTTCCGTCCTGAGAGCCGCCTCGACTGCTCCTGCAGCAAAGCCTTCGCGAGAGAAGGCTTCATGGGTCATGGTGATACGATCGTTCAATCCCTCAAACCCAATGGTGTGGATGCCCGGAATCTCTCCACATCGTACCGACTGTATGTCTGTCTCACCACCCATGTTGGCATCAACTATATCCGCCAGGCTTCTTGCTGTTCCGCTCGGTGCATCAAGCTTATGGCAGTGATGCATCTCGACCATGTACGGACTGTATCCGCCGGCCTGACCCAACATCCTGGAGATATATTCCGTCACGGCGAAGAAGACATTGACACCGACAGAGAAGTTGCTTGCCCAGATCATCGGGGTACCGCACTTTTCGAAATAAGCAACGACTTCATCCCTTATGTCCGCCCAGCCTGTCGTACCGACGACAACGGCCTTGAAGTTCTCCGCCAGAAATCTGTAGTTTGCCCGAAAGGCGGCAGGTGTCGTGAAGTCTATGCATACACACTCCCTGGCCAGAGCCGGATCTGTCTCGGTGACACCCTCGCTCCAGCCGGCATATTCAAGTCCTCGTGAGAGAATGATCTTCTCGATCATCCTTCCCATCTTGCCGTATCCGCTTATGAATAATTTCATGATTAAAACTGTTCTAACTCTTCAGGGTGATCGAACAGATGGTCATGAAGGTCCTGAACGACCTCCGTAAGTTCCTCTCGATCAACCACAAAACTGATATTTACGAATGACGCTCCCTGCGAGATCATGTATACGTTGCATCTCTTCAGCGGAGCAAAGGTTCTCTTCAGCATGCCGTTAAGACGCACGATGTTCTTGCCGATCACGGACACCTGAGACTTATCGTCGTCCACAATCACCTCGGCAAACTCGGACAATTCCGCTACAACACCATCAATCTTTTCCGAAGCATCGACCGTTACGGAAATATTCGCTTCTGATGTACTGATCAGATCCACGGACACCTTGTTCTCACTGAATATCTCGAACACGCGGCGAAGGAAGCCGGACGTATTGATCATCCTCATCGAGAAGATGTTTATCACGCGGATATTCTCCTTGAACGAAACCGACTTGACCCCGTCCTCGATGAGTTCGTTCCTTAGTATCGCCGTTCCCTTTCCGGAAGGGTTCGTAGAGTTCAGCACATAGATCGGAATGTTCTTCTTGACGGCAGGCTCGATGGTCAGCGGATGAAGGACCTTTGCTCCGAAATGCGCCATCTCCGCCGCTTCCTCGAAGGATATCTTCTCAAGATACTTCGTATTCTGAATAGTGCGCGGATCGGCAGTACGCACTCCGTCGACATCTGTCCATATCTCGATCTTCTCAGCATCAACGGCCAATCCGATCAGAGAGGCGGAATAATCCGAGCCTCCGCGTCCCAGTACGGTCTGCTCTCCCTTCATGTTTGATGCTATGAATCCCTGAGTGATGACAGCATCCATTCCCTTGTATGCATCTTCCACGATACCGGGAACCCTGGCAAGGATCTCCTCCACCACGGGCTCACCCTTCAGGTATGACTGGTTCGTGATCATCATCTTACGTGCATCGATGAAGTTAGTCCTGATGCCCTTTGCGTTCATGGCAAAGCAGATTATCGTCGACGACAGAAGTTCGCCGTTTGATATGATTATCGCCTTGTTCCTGTCCGAAAGTTCACCGACTGCACATACGGCATTGGCCAGAGCATCCAGCTCATCACAAATGGAATTGATGCGGGCTAATGCGCTTTCCTTCAGCATCGGACTCTGCTCGAGAAGCTGACCGGCAAGATTCAGATGGCGCTGACGGAGCTCGGAAAGCAGTTCCTTTGTCAACGCGGAATCCTGAGATGCCGCAGCATCCGAAATACGGTAAAGAAGGTCAGTGACCTTTGAAAGAGCCGACACTACAACGACAGGCTTCTGATCCAGTCTGCCGCCGATAATGAAGATGGCTCTGGTTATGGCTTCAAAATTTGCGACGGACGTGCCGCCGAATTTCATTACTATCATATAAGTTTCTCCACTAACTGTTCATACATACGGACATAGCTGTCCACGGCCTTCACGATATCAGGAAGACATATGTGTTCTTCGTCCCTATGCGCCACCAGAATCGATCCCGGGCCGCAAAGGATCTTCCTGCGGAAAAGCTTCAGCTGCGGCGCGTCGCTTCCGAACGACACCGGCTTCGCAGGAAAACCCTCCAAGGTTTCATATCTTGTCGGAGTATCGCCGCCGAAAGCCTTCACCGTCATCCTCTTCTGCCATTCAGCCACATCCTTTGCCACCATATCAGATCCGTCCTGGGCCACTCTTTTTCCAAATCTCAGTCTTGCATCCGGCCCGGCCATGTTCTTCATGACATTGCATACCATTTCGTCTGACTCGAAGGTCGTTCTGAAATATACCCGGCACGTGAGCTCATCACTCAAGATATTCTGAGGATTGTCGCTTGACAGCCTGCCGATGTTCCATGTCGTTTCACCGAGGACCTCGTCCTTCGGGAATACAATACTGCGCAGGGCATTCATGAAATCATTGAAAAGCTCTATAGCGCTCAGCCCATGTTCCGGATATCCTGAATGGAAGGCCTCTCCCCTGAAAGTCACTTCAAAAGACTTCGTGCCCTTGCTTGCAGAGGCCATGCAGTTATCTGTCGGCTCACCTACGATCACGACAAGATCCCTGTCCGAATACTTCTGCGCAAACATCCCGTCGAATTCCTTGGCTCCGAACGAGCCGGTCTCCTCTCCGGCAAGAAGCAGAAGGGCGAAACCAGTATACCCCTTCGCTTCCAGCGCCTTGCAGGCTTCGTACATTGCATATATCTGCCCCTTGGCATCACATGTGCCACGGCCATACACAACCTGATCCGGTCCCTCGACCGGAGCGATATACGGAGGAACTGTATCGAGATGCGAACAGAAAAAGACCTTCGGGTCTCCCCAGCTCACAATGACATTCTTCGGGACGCTGGCGTCCGAAGGACAGGACCCTTTCATAGACTCGACCTCAAAGGTCTCTACACAACGGCCCGGACCAGCCAGCCTCTCGGCCAGAAAGTCAGCAAGTCCGCCCTCATATGAGGTCGTAGAATCCCTTTCGAGCATTTCAAAAAAGAGCCCAGTATCCATAATTTGCAAAGATACGCAAATTTCAAAAAAAACATACTGCCGGCTGACACAAACGGATCTTACGCTGGAACATGTACAGAACCCCAAAGGTCACTCAGAGCCTGGGAGAACCATCCATCAAAGTCAGCGTGACCCACGAGTCATGAGACGATCCGTTATAGGACCACCCTTCGCTCACGGATGTCCGCTGCCCGATGTAAAGGACTTCTTCTTCAGAACGTACTATTTCCCCCCGGGACTTGCTTGAAGGGCCAGGGCCGAATGTGCCGTAGCTTGAATGCTGACCGACCGCCTTACGGACCGTAACGCTCTTGGATGTAATTGCAACGACCTCAAAAACAGGGACCTCCTTCATCACCCCAAGCTCGACCTGAACGTCCTGTTCCTTATCCTTCCATGAGGAATAGCCTGTGACCTCATTGTCGTTAGATGACCAGTACTCGATGTGAAAATACATATCAACAATGTTTTTGGCAATTTTAGCAATTATTCATCTACTTTCCAAAGTTTAGAGGAAACCGGATAAAGAAAAACCCACTCAGAAGTGATTCTGAATGGGTTGGTAGTGGAGATAGTCGGAGTCGAACCGACGACCCTCTGCTTGCAAAGCAGATGCTCTAGCCAACTGAGCTATACCCCCGTATTTTTAAGAACTTGTAGTCCCGAGCAGACTTGAACTGCTGACCCCTACATTATCAGTGTAGTGCTCTAACCAACTGAGCTACGGGACTGTATAATTAAAAAGATTGAAGAAAAGCA
>JAGBCS010000026.1 GCA_017937885.1 Bacteroidales bacterium | reverse complement strand
GCTGCCTCTGTCATTCCGTAGCCGACGGTGAACGGAAGCTTGAACTTCCTGAACCACTTCTCCACATCCGGATTGAGGGCTGCACCTCCCATCACGATCTCACGTACATTGCCTCCGAATGCGTTGAGAAGAGAAGTGCGGACCTTCTTGAAGATAATCTGATTGATTCCTGGTATTGCAGTCAAAACTTTCATGACAGGTTTGTTCACGATAGGAGCCACCTTGCTCTTGAAGATCTTCTCCATCACGAGAGGAACTGTGATAACGAGATACGGCTTCACCTCAGCCATTGCTCCGAGAAGAAGCGCCGGAGTCGGAGTCTTTCCAAGATAATAGATCGACGAACCACCACAAAGAGGATAGATGAGCTCGAACATCATACCGTACATATGGGCCATCGGAAGCATCGAAACGATCTTATCCTCCGGATATGACGGAAGTCTCTTCTGACCGAAAGCAACATTGGCCGATATGCACTCGTAACGGAGCATCACGCCCTTCGGTGCGCTTGTAGTACCTGATGTATAGTTGATGATTGCAAGCTCCTTGTCGTTGTCGGTAGGGTATGATACATCAGCAGCAGAGAATCCCTTAGGATACTTCTCATCGAAGAGGTTCTGGAGATTGTCGTTAGCTGCCTGGATCTTTTCGTCAGCAGCATAGAGAAGCTTGAAGTCAGCAGTCGAAACCACAGCCTTTACTGTCGGCATCTTGGTGATGTCAAGCTTGCTCCAGATATCGGTATCTGTAAAGAGAACCGTACTCTCTGAGTGGTCGACAAGCGAGTTCACGCTGTCCGGATGGAAATCCGCAAGGATAGGGACTACAACAGCCTCATATGTGTTTGCTGAGAAGAATGCGATACCCCAGCGTGCTGAGTTCTTGGCGCAAAGAGCTACCTTGTCACCCTTCTTGAGGCCAACCGCCTCATAGAGTACATGCAGCTTTGCGATGTTGGTAGCGACTTCTCCGAATGTGAAAAGCTCGCCGCGATAGTTTCCAAGAGCAGGACGCTCCCAGTTGGCCCTCATGGCCTCTTCCAGTCTGGTAAAGTAATGCTTCATCGTATTTGTCTAGATTTTAGGATTTTCTGGCCGCAAAAGTAAGTAATTTTGCACGCGTACGCGTATAATTCATTATATTTGTGGTGAAACGCACCATATTGTGGCGACAGTTGGACGATTTATACATACATGATATGAAGAAAAAACCTATCATTGCCCTTATCTATGACTTCGACGGCACGCTCTCGCCGGGCAACATGCAGGAATTCGGCTTCATCCAGGCCATCGGCAAGAAGCCTCAGGAGTTCTGGCAGGAAAGCGACAATATCGCGGTAGGTCAGGATGCAAGCAACATCCTGAGCTATATGAAGCTCATGTTCGATGAAGCACGTAAGGCGGGCATCAAGCTGCGTCGTGACGACTTCCGCAAATTCGGTGCCTCAGTCGAACTCTTTGACGGAGTCAAGGAATGGTTCGGCCTTATAAATGCGTACGGCAGGGAAAGGGGAGTGAAGGTAGAACATTACATCAATTCGTCCGGTCTTGCAGAAATGATCGAAGGAACTGCAATCGCCGACGAATTCAAACGTATCTTCGCGTGTTCGTTTCTTTATAATGAGGACGGAGAAGCCGAGTGGCCTGGTGTTGCGGTCGATTATACTGCAAAGACCCAGTTCCTCTTCAAGATCAATAAGGGCATCCTCAGCGTTCGTGACAACAAGAAGGTCAATGAAAGCAAGGCAGAGGACAACAAGAGAATCCCGTTTCCGCACATGATATACTTCGGTGACGGTGAAACGGATGTACCATGCATGAAGATAGTCAAGATGTTCGGCGGCAATTCAATCGCCGTCTATAATCCTGAAATAAAGAAGAAGGTATATGTGGCACGTAAACTCCTTCGTCAGCAGAGAGTCAATTTCATAACTCCTGCTGACTATACGAAGGAAAGTCGCACCTATCAGGTCGTCTGTGCGATAATCGACAAGATCAAAGCCGACTGGGAACTGTCAAAGTTCTCCAAATAATAACCCTTTGGCTTCCAGTAGCTTAATAAGTCTTTACTTTAAGCTTAGCGTATGCTCTTTCAGCCTTTGCCAAAGCTTCTTCAACAGTCTCAGCTGTAGCAAGAATGACTCCGACTCTGCGGTGACCGATGATTTCCGGCTTGCCGAAGATGCGGATCTGTACTCCAGGCTCCTCGAGGACCTTCTCAAGGTTGCAGAACTCATACTCTTTGGTGTTTCCCTCTACGACGATGGCCTTTGATGCAGACGGGCCATAGAACTGGACACTCGGGATCGGAAGCCCGAGAATAGCGCGTGCATGCAGCGCAAACTCAGACATGTCCTGTGATATCATCGTAACCATTCCTGTATCGTGTGGTCTTGGAGAAACCTCACTGAAGATCACTTCGTCGCCCTTGATGAACAGTTCGACGCCGAAGATTCCATATCCTCCAAGAGCGTCTGTTATGGCCTTGGCAATCGCCTCCGCCTTCTGTATCGCTGCCTGTGGCATAGCCTGTGGCTGCCATGACTCTCTGTAGTCTCCGTCGACCTGATGGTGACCTATCGGCTTGAGGAATGTCGTGCCTCCGCAATGGCGCACCGTAAGAAGTGTGATCTCATAGTCGAATTTCACGAATCCTTCGACGATCACCTTGCCACCGCCAGCGCGTCCTCCTTCCTGAGAAACCTTCCACGCATTGTCAATGTCAGCCTCGGATTTCACTGTGCTCTGTCCATGTCCTGACGAACTCATCACAGGCTTTACGACGCATGGTATTCCGATCTCGGCTACTGCCGCGTCAAATTCCTCCCTTGTCTCCGCAAAACGATATGGCGATGTCGGAAGGCCGAGCGTTTCAGCAGCAAGTCGTCTGATGCCTTCGCGGTTCATTGTAAGGCGGGTCGCCTTGGCTGTCGGTATTACATTATATCCTTCAGATTCGAGTTCGACGAGCTTGTCTGTTGCGATAGCCTCTATCTCAGGTATGATGTAGTCAGGCTTCTCCGTCTCTATCACTCTCTTGAGAGCCTCTCCATCAAGCATGGACAGCACATGATTTCTGTGTGCCACGTGCATGGCAGGAGCGTTTTCATATTTGTCGAGTGCCACTACTTCGACTCCATAACGCTGGAGTTCAAGTGTCACTTCCTTGCCGAGTTCGCCTGAGCCACAGAGTACGGCCTTCTTGCCGAATCTGGTGAATGTTGTACCGATTTTTGTCATGATATCTAGTGTTCTTTGTTTTGCATCTATCAGAAGACAAAGATAATAAAAAAAGAAGACGTCCCATAGTTTGGGACGTCTTCGATAGATATTTTTATCTTTCGATTACTCGAATGAGATAACTGCTGCTCTGTCAAGCTGAGCCTTAGAAGCTGCCTTAACAACCTGGTTCTTAACAACTACGTTAGCAGTGTCGATGCCATACTTAGTCTTAAGGAGGTTAACCATGTACTCTGCACGCTTCTTGCTGAGGTACTCGTTACGCTTAGCGTAGCCAGTGTTGCTGTCAGCTGTACCAGTTACTACAGTAGCCTTGCCATTCTTAACGTATGGAAGAACGTTCTGCATGTAGAAGTCGAGGTGAGCAAGCTCCTTGTCGTTGAGCTCAGTCTTACCGATCTCGAAGTAGAATGATGCTGGAGCAACGTTCTGGAGACCTGACTCTGCCTCCTTCTTAGCCTCTGCCACGAGAGCAGCGCTCTGAGTCTGGATAGCAGCCTTCTCCTTCTCAAGCTGAGCCTTGTCAGCAGCGAGGGCAGCGTTAGCAGCAGTGAGGGCAGCAGCAGCAGCCTCAGCAGCTGTGATCTTGTCGAGGTCAGCAGGGTTGCTGTACTCAGAAGCACGAGTCCAAGTAGTCTTACCGAAGTTGTAAG
>JAGBCS010000025.1 GCA_017937885.1 Bacteroidales bacterium | reverse complement strand
GTAGAAAGTACTTCGAATACGCCGTCTCCGAGGTCCATGATTGAGATATCGAATGTACCGCCACCGAGGTCGTATACTGCGATCTTCATGTCCTTATGCATCTTGTCAAGACCATATGCAAGCGCCGCTGCAGTAGGCTCGTTGATGATACGCTTCACTTCAAGGCCTGCAATCTGGCCAGCCTCCTTGGTCGCCTGACGCTGTGAGTCAGAGAAGTATGCAGGAACTGTGATGACAGCCTCTGTAACCTCCTGTCCGAGGTACTCCTCTGCAGTCTTCTTCATCTTCTGGAGAATCATTGCAGAAATCTCCTGTGGTGAATAAAGACGGCCATCGATATCAACACGTGGAGTGTCGTTGTCGCCTTTTACTACGTTATATGGAACACGTGCGATGTCGCCGCTTACCTGGCTGTATTTCTCACCCATGAATCTCTTGATAGAGAATACGGTCTTGTGTGGGTTTGTGATCGCCTGACGCTTTGCAGGGTTACCGATCTTTCTCTCGCCGCCGTCGGTGAACGCTACCACAGAAGGGGTAGTCCTCTGCCCCTCATTGTTGATGATGACTGTAGGCTCGTTGCCTTCCATCACTGCCACGCATGAGTTCGTGGTTCCAAGGTCAATACCAATGATTTTTCCCATAATATTTATCTCCTTTTAAAATTATTATTCATTCAAGCTCCCTCGTCTTCGCTCGGGATGACATCTTATCGATGACGCCGGGATAATAACGAAACTTGTGCCACTGGCGTTGTCGCGGAAATATATGCCAAAATGTCAGAATTTTCATGACAACAGGCTCCGGGTAATGACATATTTACTATTTTTGTCACATGATTTACCGAGAACTGCCTCGCGAGGAATATGAAGACCTCGCATCAAGAATACTTTACGAAGACAATCATCTTCTTGTCGTGAACAAGAAGGTCGGAGAAATCGTCCAGGGGGACAAGACCGGTGACGAGCCGCTCAGCGAGAAGTACAAGGCCTTCATCGCCCGGCGCGACGCCAAGCCGGGTCAGGTCTTTGTCGGACTGCCGCACCGACTGGATCGTCCGGTAAGCGGCATCACCGTGCTGGCCAAGACATCCAAGGCCCTCGAAAGGCTGAACGCCATGTTCCGCGAATCCGGCGTGCACAAGTTCTATTGGGCTCTCGTCTGCTCGGCGCCTCTGGCGGAGGAGGGACATCTCGAGGACCTTATGTGGAGGAACGAGAAACAGAACAAGTCTTATGTCTGCAGGCCGGGTGCCGCACGCAAGGATGCCAAGCTGGCGAAACTTAACTACAGGCAGATAGCAAAGACAGACCGTTACTGGCTGGTAGAGGTAGAACTGCTGACGGGCCGTCACCATCAGATACGCTGCCAACTGTCCCATATGGGATGCCCTATAAAAGGCGACCTCAAGTACGGGGCTCCGCGTTCGAATCCTGACGGAGGCATTTCCCTCCATGCGCGCCGAATCACATTCTTGCATCCGGTGAAGAAGGTACCATTGACGGTTGAGGCTCCCGTGCCTTCGACATGGAAAGGCATATGAGGCTTCGCTTGTCCATATCACTGATCTTCATTATTCTGGCAGCCTGCACGCCGCTGGAAGATTCTGTGTGGGAACCCGATCCGCTTCAGGACGGAGTGCCGGTAATAAGTGTGTATGTCGACGACAATGCCGAAATCGTCAATAAGGACGAATACCTGAATGCCACAATCACTGTCACAGAGCCCGGCAAGAAGATGCTCTCTGCCCGTGGCCGCATAAAGGGACGCGGAAACTTCACATGGAACTATCCCAAGAAGCCATACAAGATCAAGTTTGACGAAAAGCAGACGCTCTTCGGCTTTCCGGACAACAGGGACTGGGTCCTGCTTGCGGATTATTGTGACAAGTCTCTGATGCGTACAGCGTATATGTGCGAGCTGTCGGACGCCCTTGATGTGCCGTACAAGCTTCGTTACCGTCATGTGAAACTGTATCTGAACAAGGAGTTCGTAGGAGTCTATGTCCTTATAGATCAGGTTGAAAAGAGCAGCCACAGAGTCGATATAGAGGATGACGGCTTCCTGATCGAGAATGACAACTATTTCTACAATGAGCCTCTTTCGTTCACGACCGAGGTCAAGCATTATCCTTTTTCATTCAAGTATCCGGATCCGCAGGACGGTGAGATCGTCATGGGCGACGATAATTACAATTATATAGTAAACTATATGAATGCCTTCGAGACCTTCCTGTATTCGGACGGTTTTCTTGCAAAGGACGGTTATCGTGATTTTGTGGACCTTCATTCGTTCGCGAAGTGGTTCCTTGCCGCCGAACTGACGTCGACGCATGACCCTAACGTGTTCTATGTTGTTCCTACGCGTGGCGCGCAACTGAGGATGGGGCCGCTGTGGGATGCGGAATATACGTTAGGTGTCTCGCACCGAGGAGATCCGGTCGGAGGATGGGGAACTCCAGAAATGACGCCGGATCCGCATCAGGAGATATGGAGCCGTTGGAAATACTTCGGACGTATGTTCGAGGATCCTTTCTTCATTGAGGCGGTATGCGAGGAGTGGGAAGCCCTGAAACCGCGTATACCGGCGATGAAAGCGAAGCTTGCGGAAGTTGCTGCAAATCTCAGCACGGCACAGAAGGATAACTTCGATAAATGGCAGATACTGGACTCATACGAAGGAGCCGGAATCATCTGTCTGGGATCATGGGAGGCGGAGGTGAAGTATTGTGCGGATTTCTTCGACGAACGTGTCCGCTGGATGGAGGGTTTCCTTGAGGATATAAGATGGTGACCTCTGATATGAATCGAGCGGGTGACGGGGATCGAACCCGCGGCCCTCGGCTTGGGAAGCCGATGCTCTACCACTGAGCTACACCCGCAAATGCCATACAAAGTTAGTCTTTATCTCTGGAAAAATCTAACGAATGAGGGAAAATAATGATGGCGGCACTGGTGTTCAATGACTTATGAGGACTTATGATGAAAGCCTCTCCAATGCAAAAGTGCAAGGAGATGAAAGGTAATGAGGGCGAACGGTTTTCAAATCATTACCCGATAACGAGGTAAGGTTATAGGTCGTTGGAGTCTATTTCTACTCTCTGCCATATTCTGCATAACAATGTACAACTCGCTGATAACTAATTTTGTAACCAAAAAGAATTGGATTATGCG
>JAGBCS010000024.1 GCA_017937885.1 Bacteroidales bacterium | reverse complement strand
TTCGGAGGCAATGTACGTGAGATCGTGATGGGAGGTGCAGCCCTCAATCCGGATGTGGAGAAGTGGTTCAGGAAGTTCAAGCTTCCGTTCACCGTCGGCTACGGAATGACAGAGGCAGCGCCACTCATGGCATATGAGGATTGGTGGGATTTCGCATCAAAGTCTTGCGGCAAGCCTATCGATACTATCGAAGTACGAATCGATTCTGAGGATCCATACAACAAGGTCGGAGAGATCCAGGCGAGAGGTATGAACATCATGAGCGGATACTACAAGAACGAGGAGGCTACAAAAGCTGCGTTCACCGAGGATGGTTGGATGCGTACCGGTGACCTTGGCCTTCTCGACGAGAAGGGTAACATCTTCATCAAGGGCCGCAGCAAGAACATGATTCTTTCTGCTAACGGTCAGAACATCTACCCTGAGGAGATCGAAGCTGCTGTGAACAACCAGCCTTATGTGATCGAGTCTGTCGTTGTAGACAGGGGTGCGAGACTTGTAGCGCTTATCTATATGGATTCGGAGAAGGCGAAAGCCGAGGGCGTCGACCTCGAGGAGTACAAGAAGGCCATCATGACAGAGGTAAACAAGTCTATGCCGGCATACAGCAAGGTGAATGTTGTAGAGTACATGACAGAGCCGTTCGAGAAGACTCCTAAGATGAGTATCAAGAGATTCATGTACAAATAGTCAGTCTGGGACTGACGTTTTGGCAGTCCTGACCGATTGGAACATAATTTGACTATATGAGGTCGTCCCGAAAAGGACGGCCTTATTGTTATTGATACGGGGGTACCGACTATATGATAACTAAATCCCTCCCACTCCTTCGGAGAGGGCCCCTCCCGTTCACGAGGGCCACGGGCGGCCACGGTTTTCATATAGTCGGTACCCCTCTCGAACAGAGAGAAAGAAAGAACAAATAAATATTGATATTATGGCAATGAATGGTAAAATTGGTGTGACGACCGAGAACATTTTCCCGGTGATCAAGAAGTTCCTTTATTCTGACCACGAGATCTTCCTCAGGGAGCTTGTGGCCAATGCAGTCGATGCGACACAGAAGATGAAGGCTCTGGCAGCATCAGGCGACTTCAAGGGCGAGCTCGGAGAGCTTGCCGTACGCATAGAACTTGACGAGAAGAAGAAGACTCTCAAGATTGTCGACAACGGTATCGGAATGACTTCGGAGGAGGTCGACAAATACATCAACCAGATCGCTTTCTCGAGTGCAGGCGAGTTCCTTGAGAAATACAAGGACCAGCTCAACAGCATCATCGGTCATTTCGGTCTCGGATTCTATTCTGCATTCATGGTAGCTGAAAAGGTTACAATCGAGACCCTTTCATGGAAGGACGGTGCTGAGGCAGTGAAGTGGACATGCGACGGTTCGCCTGAGTATAAGATGGAGTCATGCAAGAAGGCGGACAGGGGTACTGTAATCACGCTGTACATCGACGATGAGGAGAAGGAATTTGCTGAGAAGAACCGTATCACAGGGCTCCTGAACAAGTATTGCAAGTTCATGCCGGTGCCTGTGGTCTTCGGTAAGGAACAGGAGTGGAAAGACGGCAAATACGTTGACACTGACAAGGACAATGTGATCAACAAGGTAGAGCCGCTCTGGGCACGCAAGCCTGCAGATCTCAAGGACGAGGATTACAACGAGTTCTACAAGACTCTTTATCCTATGGCAGAGGAACCTCTGTTCCATATTCACCTGAACGTGGACTACCCTTTCAACCTCACCGGTATCCTCTACTTCCCTAAGATCAAGAACAATGTCGAGATCTCACGCAACAAGATCCAGCTCTACTGCAACCAGATGTTCGTGACTGATTCTGTGGACAACATCGTGCCTGACTTCCTGACTCTGCTTCATGGTGTGATCGACTCTCCTGATATTCCTCTCAACGTATCTAGAAGCTATCTTCAGAGCGACTCTAACGTCAAGAAGATCTCCACATACATCACAAAGAAGGTTGCAGACCGTCTCGACGAGATCTTCAGAAATGAGCGCGAGCAGCTCGAGGAAAAATGGGACAACCTGAAGCTCTTCATCGAATATGGAATGCTTTCGGACGAGAAATTCTGCGACAGAGCGATGAAGTTCTGCCTGCTCAAGAATACTGAAGACAAGTATTTCAGCATAGAAGACTACAAGAAGGCGATCGAGGGAGGTCAGACTGACAAAGACAAGAAGGTCGTGTTCCTTTATGCAACTGACAAGGACAGCCAGTATTCGTTCATCGAGGCGGCAAAGAACAAGGGATATGACGTCCTTCTGCTTGACTGCCAGCTCGACAGTCACTTTGTGAACCTTCTCGAGACCAAGGTCGAGAATACACGTTTTGCGCGTGTCGACTCAGACAGCATAGAGAACCTCATCCCTAAGGAGGACAAGATCAAGCCGGAACTTTCACAGGCAGACCAGGATGACCTGTCAGTGATCTTCCAGTCTGTGCTTCCTAAGGAGAACCAGTACTATGTGCAGGCAGATAATCTCGGTGCAGATGCTGCGCCTATCCTTATCACTCAGAGCGAGTTCATGCGTCGCTACCGCGAGATGTCGGCGATGGGCGGAGGAATGAACTTCTACGGAGAGATGCCGGCGATGTACAATATCACCGTCAACATGGAGAACCCTCTCGTTGCGAAGATAATGGCGTCGAAGGCGGCGGACGTAGCTCCGGCACAGGTGATTCCGGATGCGGCTGACGATGCCTCTGAGGATGTGAAGAGGACCGTAACCGAGGCAAAGGAGACTGCTGCTGCAGCTCATAAGTCAGACCTCGAAGCGTTTGCCGGAGACAATGAGATACTCAAGCAGATCACAGACCTCGCTCTTCTTGCCAACGGCATGCTGAAAGGAAAGGACCTCAGCGACTTCATCGCAAGAAGTGCCAAAGTCGTAGAGGATGCATATCTGAAATAGGCGATGGAGCGTCATCCCCGACCTGATCGGGGATCTCTAACGGATAAGGTTGAGGAATTCGTTTCGGGTTCTCTCGTCTTTGAGGAAGATACCGCTGAAGGCCGATGTGGTAGTCACCGCATTGGCCTTTTGCACACCTCGAAGGGTCATGCATGTATGAGATGCCTCGATGACAACCGCTACGCCTAATGGCTCAAGAGTATCCTGGATGCAGTCACGGATCTGGGTCGTAAGCCTCTCCTGAACCTGCAGGCGACGGGCGAATGTCTCGACGACGCGTGCGATCTTGCTGAGGCCGGTTATGGTACCGTTTGGGATGTAAGCGACATGTGCCTTGCCTATGAAAGGCATCACATGATGCTCGCAGGTCGAATATAGTTCGATATCCTTTACCAGAACCATCTGCTGATATTCCTCCTTGAACATGGCGCTGCGAAGAATCTCCGCACCGTCCTGCCGAGATCCATGGGTAAGGAACTGAAGAGCCTTCGCGACACGCTCAGGAGTCTTCACAAGGCCTTCTCTCTCAGGATCTTCACCGAGAAGACGGAGAATTTCACGATAGTGCTCCGCAATTGCATTCGTGGTCTTTTCGTCGTATATTTCTTCCTTTCTGTACGCCATATCTATTGAAGTTTTTGGGTGGTATGATACTTGTGCACATGGCACACGATGAAAAAATGACTTTTTCCTTGCAAAAATAGCAAAAAGAACTTCATCATTTAGTTTTTTTGTCTATATTTGCCGCCCCAAATGCGAGAAGGCTCGCTTACGGATTGATTATTAATAATTTAAACTTATATTAACTATGTATTGGACACTTGAACTTGCATACAGGCTGGAGGATGCCCCATGGCCAGCTACGAAAGAGGAGCTGATTGACTATGCGACCCGTTCCGGCGCGCCACTCGAAGTGGTAGAGAACCTTGAGGAGCTGGAGGACGACGGTGAGATCTACGAGAGCATTGAAGACATCTGGCCGGATTATCCTACCAAAGATGACTTCTTCTTCAACGAAGAGGAGTATTAAGAGTCAACTATTCTGATTTTCAGATAGATACACTTACCAGGGGCGATTCTTCGGAGTCGCCCTTGGTGCGTTTAAGCAAGGACAGGAACTTCATCAAAGTATTTCTTTTATGAATTATGATTCTTAACTTTGCAATCCCATTTGTTTATAATTATTAATCGAAATACATGATATCATGGAAGATTGTTTGAAAAACGTTAGAATTGAGAGTGATCTGATAGGATCGCTTGAGGTCCCGGCTGATGCCCTTTACGGTGTACAGACATTGAGAGGCATTGAGAATTTTCCTATCAGCAGTTTCCACCTCAATGATTATCCATTGTTCATCAACGGACTCGCCATGACAAAGCTGGCTGCCGCTGAAGCGAATTACCAGCTAGGCCTTCTTACTGACGAGCAGTACAAAGGCATTTCCCAGGCATGCCGCGAAATTCTCGAGGGCAAGCACCACGAGCATTTCCCTGTCGACATGATCCAGGGAGGAGCCGGCACGACTACCAACATGAACGCAAACGAAGTTATTGCAAACCGCGCGCTTCAGATCATGGGTTATCCTCTCGGCAAATACAAGCATTGCTCGCCTAACGACCATGTCAACTGCTCGCAGTCTACAAATGACGCATACCCTACAGCAATCCACCTCGGACTTTATGCTACTCACCTCGAGTACATGAAGCATCTCCTTCCGCTCATCGATTCATTCGAAGCCAAGGCTAAGGAGTTTGCAGGCATTCTGAAGATGGGACGTACCCAGCTTGAAGATGCTGTTCCTATGACTCTCGGCCAGACATTCGGAGCATTTGCTTCAATCCTCCGCGACGAGGTACGCAACCTCAACCATGCTGCCGAAGAATTCCTTACAGTAAACATGGGAGCGACAGCAATCGGTACCGGAATATGCTCGGAGCCTGGCTATGCCGAGAAGTGCATTGCCGCGCTTCGTGAGATAACAGGATGGGACATCAAGCTTGCAGAGAATCTCGTTGCGGCAACATCCGACACTTCATGCATGGTAGGATACTCATCGGCTCTCCGCCGCGTAGCTACCAAGATGAACAAGATCTGCAACGACCTCCGCCTCCTTTCTTCAGGTCCTCGCTGCGGTTTCCATGAATTCGATCTTCCTGCACGCCAGCCTGGCTCTTCAATCATGCCTGGAAAGGTCAACCCTGTGATTCCAGAAGTGATGAACCAGATCTGCTATAAGGTGATCGGTAACGACCTTTGTGTAGCCATGTCTTCAGAGGCAGCCCAGATGGAGCTCAACGCAATGGAGCCTGTGATGGCACAGTGCTGCTTCGAATCTGCCGAAATCATGATGAACGGCTTCGACACTCTCCGCGTGAATTGCGTGGACGGAATCATTGCCAACGAGGAGCAGTGCGACAAGTACATCCACTCAAGCTTCGGAGTAGTTACAGCCCTCAATCCTGTGATCGGATACAAGTATTCGACAAGGATAGCAAAGGAAGCGATGGCTACAGGAAAGAGCATCTATGACCTCGTGCTCGAGCACGACATTCTTTCTAAGGAAGACCTTGACACCATCCTCTCTCCGGAGAACATGATCAAGCCTGTAAAGCTTGACATCAAGGTAAAGGAGTAGAGACCATATCGGCAATCTCCTCCCATACCTTTTCCTTTCCGATCTCGTTGAGGATTTCGTGACGCATTCCGGGATATATCACTGACGATACATCCCGGAATCCTGTCTTATGCATCTGCATGGCCGAGCGGTGGAATTCCTGTTCGCTGATCATGCACGGGTCGGCGGAGCCGGAGAGGAAGAGGACCGGAAGGTCCGCGGACGAAACGGCGGAGTGCGGAGCGTATGCTTCGCGCATGAGGCCGAGGAGGCAGCGGCAGCCGTTTGCCGTCAAGGCGAACGAGCAGAGCGGATCTTCTGCGAAGGAACGGCGGACAGCCGGATCGGAGCATGTCCACGCATGCCGTCCTTCAGCCGCAAATCGGCGGTTATAGCGGCGCGAGGTCATGTCCTGGAGGAACGAAAGCCTCATCCTGTCAAGATGCAGACGGCATAACAGATCAGTCAGGGCATATGCAGCACCGGACATGCGGTCACGACTCGGATTGCCGCAAAGTATCAGTCCGGAAAGAGCGGAGCCATAATCGTATGCATACACATGCGCCGCGAGTGCGCCCATGCTGTGGCCGAGAAGATAAAGAGGAAGTCCGGAATACTTTTCTACAGCCCAATCCGAAACTGTCTTCATATCGTCCACAAGGGCTCTCCATCCGCCTGTATATACATAACCCCGATCCTCCGGCACACGAATGCTTCGGCCGTGACCTCTATGATCATTGGCGATGCATACGATTCCTTTCGATGCCATGAATTCCATAAACGGGAGGAAGCGCTCCTTATGCCCCCTCATGCCATGAGCCAACTGCAGAACTGCGACGGGATGACCCGTCGGTTCCACAGTCATGACGCTGATATCCAGATCGTCATATGATGACTTCAATGTAAAAAAAGCTGCCATAGTGACCACTATGACAGCAAATATCCTGCAAAACTACTCGACAACGATTCTTTCGATCCTTCGAGGCACGGAAGTAAGTATCTCATAAGGGATCGTGCCGAGGATATCAGCAAGCTCCGTAATCGTCGGATCTTCCCCGAATATTGTCACGGTATCGCCTACTCTGACATCGACTCCTGTCACATCAAGCATCGTCATATCCATGCAGATGTTACCTATCGTAGGCACTTTGTGACCGTTGACTGAGAATTGTCCTCTTCCGCGGCTGAGATGGCGGTCGAGGCCATCGGCATATCCGACAGGGATCGTAGCGATCACCGTACCTCCCGGAGCAATCTTACCATGACGGCCATATCCGATCGTACCGTCTCCCGGCATTAGTTCCTTGACCTGCAGGACCTTGCACTTGAACGACGCTACAGGGCTCAGATGATTGCCAGGTATAGCGCTGACTCCGTATATTCCGATGCCGAGGCGGACCATGTCGAACTGATACTGAGGGAAGCGCTCTATTCCGGCCGAATTGAGGATGTGGTACAAAGGCTTGTATCCAAGCTTCTGCGAAAGCTTGTCAGCATTCTTCCTGAACAGTTCGATCTGCCCTATCGTGAAATCATCGCTTACAGGATCATCAGCTGCAGCCAGATGGGAATAAACAGACTTGACCTTCACGCGTGTGCATGATGAAAGGTAGTCACACAATGCATCGAGTTCGTCAGTCATGAATCCGAGTCGATGCATGCCCGTATCAAGCTTGATATGTATAGGGAAATCTGTCACTCCCCTCTGCTCAAGCACCTCGCAAAGCGTCTTGAGCGCGCAAAGGTTCGGTATTCCGGGCTCAAGATCGTTATCGATGATTTCATTGAAGAAATCATTGCCGGCAGTAAGCACCATGACCGGAGATTTAATGCCTGCATCGCGAAGCTCGATTCCCTCAACGGGATAGGCAACTGCAAGATAATCCGCTCCAGCCTTTTCCATAAGCGAAGCGAACTGAACTGCTCCATGTCCGTAGGCATTTGCCTTGACCAGGACAAGCAGCTTGGTCGAATTATCCAACTTCGACCTGAAATATCTGTAATTCTCAAGGCAACCCTTCAGATTGATCTCCAGCCTTGAGAAGTCATCGTTTCTGAACATTTCCATCAATTGTAAATACAACCTGCAAAAATACGAAAATATCTGACATAATGCTATAATTTACCTCTGCATGGTTTTTGCATTATATTGTGGCCGCGATAAAAGACTGCATTTGTCATGAAAGCAGGACAAATTGTCAGTTTCATCGGATTAACCCGATTATTAACAATTAAATCGATACAGATATGAACATTTGGTTTCTCATGATCGTTATCATGGTTTTGAGCTTCATCGTACAGCAGATGCTTCAGAGCCGTTTCAACAAATACTCTAAAGTAGGGCTGCCTACAGGAATGACAGGAGCGGAAGTAGCACAGAAGATGCTGAACGACCACGGCATCTATGATGTGAAGGTCATTCCCACAAGAGGATCGCTTACTGACCATTTCAACCCGCAGACAAAGACCGTTGCACTGAGCGAAAGCGTATATGCCAGCAGAAGCGTCGCTGCCGCTGCTGTCGCAGCTCATGAGTGCGGCCACGCCGTACAGCATGCCATGGGCTACGCGCCCCTGAAGATGCGCTCCGCACTTGTCCCTGTGGTGAACTTCGCGTCCAACATCGTGCAGTGGGTGCTTCTCGCAGGAGTGATCTTCATGCAGACCTTCCCCGGCCTCCTCTGGTTCGGAATCATCCTCTTTGCGACTACCACGCTCTTCAGCTTCATAACTCTGCCTGTAGAGATCAATGCCAGCAGCAGAGCCATTACATGGCTTACTCAGACCGGCATCACCGACGGACAGACGCGTCCGATGGCGATCGACGCCCTCAAGTGGGCTGCCTATACTTACGTCGTGGCGGCTCTCGGTTCTCTCGCCACCCTCTTCTACTATATCGGCCTCGCACGTCGCGACTAAGACATGATCAGCAAGTAACTGATTTTCAATGATATGACATGTATAGCCTGCAAGAGAAGGCAGGCGGGACACAATATTCAAATCACTATAAATCAGCTGGTTAGATATCACAGATACGATAAAGGGTAGCCGAACCGGCTACCCTTTATCGTATAATATCGTTACTTTCTATAAGTCAGCATGTACAGGTCTGCAAGCGGTATCAGGACCATAAGGTCGATGAATGCCAGCATCGCTACCGCACCGAATGCACCGATGGTCAGCGCCATCGCAAGTGCATAGTAGAATGAGAATGCGTGCAGGAGGATAAGTCCGACCGCAGCGACAAGCCAAAGCTTCAATGTAGTAAGATGGTACAGTATCATCGCCAGAGTCGCGAAACATAGAGGGATGAAGAACATCAGATTCTCTCCAAGGGCGAAGAGGAGTACCAGACCGAGCACGAACATAAGGAACAATGTACCGTAGAGCATATCATATGCATTGCGAGATGCAGCATTGGCCGCTGCACTCTTGCGCATCGATCCTGCTACCTGACGTATCGCCTTCTTTCTGAGTGCCACATACACTGCGATTACGCCGGCAACGAGAAGTACCATCGAAACGATCATCGCCACATTGTCAAAGCTGATGTCTGCAACGATGCCGAATGGCTTGAACTTCGCACCGACGATCGCTGCACAGACATATGCCACCAGCTCACCGGCTGCAAGTGCACCAAGCGCAGCAAGAAGTACGATACCGGATATCTTGAGCGCCTTTCCGGCCTTGACCCTGCCACGAAGGATCTCCAGTACGAATACGAGCAGGAACAATACAGCCAGAACGATGTTTATGATCATGTATGTACCCTTGCTGAAGTTGAAGAGTCCGAGAAGCGGGATCGTGAAGTTCGTGGTATCCTCCTCCGACTTGAAATAGTCGCGGTCCGCATACTGCTCGCCCTTCAGATACTCCATCGTAACCGGAAGCACCTGGGCTCCGTAATGCTGGATCGACTTTTCACTGATATTGCTGAAATTGTCCAGGTCGGTATGGTAATGGTTGATGTCCGCGATAGTAGAGAAGTTCAGGCCGGGAATCTCGTCCTTGACTATTGTGAAGTCAGTGAAGTTAGGCATGAAGCTGTACACGACTGTCGTCAGTGAATATGTATATGGATACTTCGCAGCATCGGCATAAAGATCCATGACCTTCTCGTTTCCAGGGCATGTTTCAAAGAGCAGAGCCGGTCCCCAAGGACCACGCGCTTCGAGATTGATCATCAGACCGACATTGTCGAAGACATCCCTGTCATTTTCCCAGATAGCCTTCATACCCATCATTCCGACTTCTTCGGCATCAGTGAAAAGGACCTTTATTCCCTGATTCCAGTGCTCGCGCTGCTTGAGCGCCTGAGATACGGTCTCAAGAGTCACAGCGACGCCATATCCGTCGTCCGCAGCACCATATGACCATACTGTATCCTTGAGGACTGGCTGCGAATATCTAGAATCATAATGCGCCACCATCATAAGGTAGGTCGTGTCGTCCGAAGCCTTGAGAGGCGGGAATTCAGCAAGCACATCTACAGCATCGAATGTATAGACGACATGCTTGTTCTGCGGTCCCACAAGAGAATCATAGCCGAAAAGCATCACAGTATCGGCGCCGAGATCATTCAGTCTGCCTACGAGATACTCCCTCACCTCAGCTCTTTCCTCAGGGTGAGCCACAGAATGGTGCTCCCTTGATAGCACTTCAATATCCTTCGCCACACGGGCAGATGAGAAGCCGGCCTCGTCAGCAGGCTTTGGACTAGGAATGGTCCAGAGGCCGTATGCAAGCAAGGCTGCAAGGACTACGACGGCCGACAGGACAATTGGTCTGAATCTGTTCATTCTACTTCAGGAGATTGTCTTTCTCGATATCCTTGAAATATCTGTATGTGTTTACCTTAAGTTCTCCGACGGCAAGTTCGTCTGCCACTATGATGCCGTGCGGATGCGCCTGAAGCGCAGAAAGGGTGCACTTGTGAGAATAAGCTCCTTCGATCGCCTCCCTGAGGGCATTGGCCTTCTTATGTCCGAATGCAAGGACCAGAACTTCCTTTGCATCCATTACTGTACCTACTCCGACGGTAAGAGCCGTTGTAGGCACCTTGCTGATGTCTCCGTCAAAGAAACGTGAGTTCACGAGGATAGTGTCATATGTAAGCGACTTCACCCTTGTACGTGAAACAAGCGAAGAATACGGCTCGTTGAAAGCGAGATGTCCGTCCTCGCCGACACCACCCATGAAAAGGTCAATTCCGCCGGCAGCAACGATCTTTGCCTCGTAAGCCGCACATTCAGCCGCGAGATCCTCGGCATTGCCATTAAGGATATTGATGTTCTCCTTCGGCACGTCCACATGGTCGAAGAAGTTCTTCGCCATGAACGAGTGATAGCTTTCAGGATGTTCCTCCGGAAGGCCTACATACTCATCCATGTTGAAGGTGATCACGTTCTTGAAGGATACCTCACCGGCCTTGTACATCCTGATAAGTTCCTGATAAGTTCCTACCGGAGTGCCACCTGTGGGGAGTCCGAGCACAAACGGTTTGTCTGAGACCGCAGCCTTAGCCTTGATCCTTGAGACGATGTACTGCGCAGCCCATATTGAGCCGTTCTGCGAGTTCTGTTCGATAATAAGTCTCATAATGCATTGTATTAAAAACAGGCAAATTTAGAAAAGTTTGACGAAAACTTCAATAGCCTGATACTCTGCCATACCCAATTCATCGTAAAGACGGGCTGTATTCTGCGTCCTTTCCTCGGCTCTCTGCCAGAATTCACGGGAGTCCTCGCCCGGGAACGGAACTATATCCTTCTGCGACAGATGGCGGTATATGGCATGACGCTTCTTGATCACTTCGTCAGGGCTGAGAGGGACCGCCATGTCGACCTTTCCGAGTTCCCACTCCATCCATGCGCCTCTGTAAAGCCATACATGGCACTCCTGCAGCCACTCTTCACCTTTGAGCTGGTGCAGAGCCTCAAGCACAGCCTCCGTACATACACGATGTGTGCCATGAGGATCCGCCAGGTCACCCGCCAGGTAGATCTGATGAGGCTTCACTTCACGGAGCAGCGCTATTATGATATCAATATCCTTCTGAGTACGTTCTCCCTTCCTGATACCTCCGGTCTCATAGAAAGGAAGATTCAGGAAATGCGTATTCCGCTCATCATCAAGGCCGAACGAACGTACGGCGCTTTTCGCCTCTGCACGGCGGATCGCTCCCTTGAGATCCAGAAGTTCACGCGGTTCCGGCTCACCCGCACGCTTTGAGGCTATGATCATCCTTACCTCATCGAAGCGGTCTGTGAATCCCAGCTCGCGCGCGGCATCCATATGCTGGAGGACCACATCGTCATGAACAGCAACATTACCCGAGGTCTCATATGCCACATGCACGTCATGCCCCTGCTCGACAAGACGGATGAAGGTTCCTCCCATGGATATGACGTCATCATCCGGATGCGGCGAGAATATGAGGACGCGCTTCGGGAACGGATACGAAGGTACCGGTCTTGTAGAATCATCGGCATTCGGTTTTCCTCCCGGCCATCCCGAAATGGTATGCTGAAGATCATTGAACACATCTATATTGATCCGGTCATACGGACCGAACTGCTCGAGGAGTTCGCCTAGTCCGTTGGCAAGATAATCTCCCTGGGTAAGCTTGAGAATCGGCTTATGAACCTGCTCGCAGAGCCATACCACAGCCTTCCTGATGAACTTGGATGTCCACTCGCAAGGTCCTACAAGCCAAGGAGCTACGTTCCTTGTCAGAAGGCTGGCCGAATTCTCATCCACATAGAATGAGATGTTCTCGTGGCGCTGGAGGAAGGAAGCCGGGCAGGAAGGAGTCGCAGCATCCTCGACGATGGCCTTGACCACCTGGGCCTTGTCCTCTCCCCATCCTATAAGGGCTATCCTTTTAGCGCTCATCATTGTCGAGATGCCCATCGCTATCGCCTTGTTCGGCGTCTCGTCGACATTCCCGGCAAAGTTCCTGGACTGACGCTTCCTTGATGCATACGGCAGAAGGACGGTCCTTGTGCGGCTCTTTTCTGATGCGCCGGCCTCATTGAAGCCTATCTGTCCCTTTTCGCCGGTACCCATGACAAGCATGTCCAGTCCTCTGGCCTGCTTGTCATAAGCAGCGCAGAACTCCGACACCTTCGCACTGTCCTGCTGTTCGGCAAGCTTAGGCACATGAAGGTTTTCAGGAGCAAGGTCAACATGAGCGACGAACTCATCATACAGACGTCTGTTTCTGCTGAAATGATCAGCCGGCGCTGGATAATATTCGTCTATGCTGAAGACCTCGACATCCTTGAAAGACACCTTACCTTCCTTGTAGAGCCTCACCAGCTCACGGTAGAGATATACAGGAGAGGATCCCGTCGTGAGTCCGAGTCTGTACCTGCCCCCCGCTGCATTGATGGCTTCTACGATTTCAGATGCGAGGACCTTGCTCGCAACTTCCTCATCTTCATATATATAAGCAGGTATCCTCTCATAGCTATGGAGGATACCGTTAGGAAGACCGGCCTCTATCAGACCGCCATCTTTCGGCAGAGAAAACTTCTTCATGAGTTATTTAAAAATTTTAATAACCACAAAGATAGTATTAATTTTCTTTCAAAAGATGTTTTTACTTAATAATTTCCGTTATCAATGGATTGGCTTTCGCATAAGCGAAATCACATACCGCCTTTTCCCATTCCTGAGGCGACGCCACACCTCCCTGGCTCCAGCCTGAACCGGTCCACACGGTGACAGGCTTGTTCACCGCCTCGTGTGTCAGAATCGCGGCATGTTCAGCAACATCACCAACTCCGACAAGGACATTGTCGGCCAGTTCTGCCGCATCATACACAAGGGCTATAGAGATGTTTCCGTCGACATCCGGCTGCTTGCTGTCGGATGCCTTTTCAGTGAACGCTATCCAGTTCTGACCGTTGGCACGTGAAATGACGTCATGGGTCACAGCACCAAGAACGACGTTCATCGAGTCCGCGTCATGGCCGACTGGAGAGAAGGTGGTCACCGACTTCACGAAATGCGAATTGGCATCCAGTTCGATCTCACGATACGCAGAATACTTCAGTCCGCCTGCCTCGACGGCATCATATGTAAAGACAGCCTTAGTACGTACCGGACCGTCGCATATGTGTTGGAAAGACGCCCAGTTATCACCTATAACGAAATCATCGCAATCCGCATAAGGAGCGAGCGCACCACCTCCGAGAGTACCTCCGACCTTGTAGCAGTCCATTCCTTCTCCATAATTATGGTGATAATCTCCTTTAGCGAACCAGTCATCGATCACAAGACGGTCAGTACATTTGACCCATACGTCGGATCCGTACGTCCTCGGGAATTCGAGGGCAGGCCCGTAGATACGGCCGGCAACCAGATTGTTTTCATATGCATAATCAT
>JAGBCS010000023.1 GCA_017937885.1 Bacteroidales bacterium | reverse complement strand
TTGTAAGAGCCGATCTGCTCGATGAAACGACCATCGCGAGGTGCGCGTGTGTCAGCCACAACAATGTGGAAGAATGCGAAATTCTTCTTTCCGTGGCGCTGAAGACGAATTTTAACAGCCATTGTGAATCTGTTTTAATAATGTTAATATTTGTACCTGTGTTTTCCTACCCGAGGAAAAGCGCGCAAAGATATCAAAATATTTCAAGAACTACAATATCTTTCCTAAGTTTCTTTCTCTGAATCCATTTCCGTGTCTTCAAGAGGATCCTCCAATGATTATTTTGCAAAAAAGTTTAAAATATTTTTCATAAAAATTTGCAGGTTTGAAAAATTGTCGTACCTTTGCAATCCCAATTCAAAGACGCGGTGGTGGTGAAATGGTAGACACGCTACTTTGAGGGGGTAGTGGGAGTAATCCTGTGCGAGTTCGAGTCTCGCCCACCGCACGAAGGCCTGATCAGATGATCAGGCTTTTTTGTTTTATAAATATTGACTAACTTTACGGAGTATTACCATTGATAAATCTGAAGTCAGTCATGAATACATGTATCAGAACCATTCTGGGCGCCTTTCTGGCCTTATTGTCTCTGACATCTTATGCCCAGGATTATCCCAAGTTGAATGAATTGTCCGAAAAGGAACTCCTCGAGAAGCTGGCGCCGGCTGAAAGGAACGGCAAGTGGGGCTATGCCAACGAGGACGGCAAGTTCAGAATAAAGGCATGCTTCGATTCGGCAGGTGAATTCTTCCAGACCGTCCACAAGGGAGAGACGTTGACTTGTGCCAAGGTTTCGTATGAAGGGAAGTTCGGATATCTGAACGAGAAGGGAGTATTCTTGCTTCTGCCCGATTATGATTCCATGTCGGATTTTGACAGAGGTGTAGCAGTATTCAGCAAAGGAGGAAACAACGGTCTGATCTCTGCGTCAGGCGAGGTGCTTGCCTTGGGATTTGCAGAGATTACGGCCTTTGACATCAATGGTATCGCGTGGCTGCGCAGAGGTGACGTCTGGGGCGCATGTGACCTTGAAGGCAAGACCGTATTCGAGCCTCGCTATGATGCAGTTCCTGACAAGGCTTTCGGAGATCTTGTCCTCGTTCAGGCCGGGGAATCATACGGTCTGGTATCGCTCAAGGAACGGAGGATTGTGCTGGAGCCTGTAGCCGAATGGATCGGTCCCGACGTGATGGATGCCTCTATCCTGCTGTACAGGAGGGGAATGCATTTCGGCTGTATCGGCACAGATGGCGTGAACATTCTTGCGCCGGATTGCGAACTGATTGCCGGAGGATATGAGAACGGTCATATAATGTTCCGCAGGGCGGGGAAGTACGGACTGTGCGACAGGAAGGGAAACCTGCTTATTCCGGCAGTAATGAATACTGACCAGATTTCCGAAGGCCGTCCGTTCTACCGTTTCTTTGATGAAAGCACGGGATTCAGAATGCCGAAGGTATTCTACAAGGGAGAGGCTTTGACGCTGAAGGCCTTTGACGACAGGGTCTTTGCCGAGAAGGGAGCTGACGGCTACATGGGAAATGATGTAATGACCATAGGGCGATACCCGATATGGCTCATGGGCCATGTGCGTGACATCATCCCGCCTTCAGCCTTCCGAGGATATTGGAGTTCTGACAACGCCTATCTGCATCCGGGGCTTATGGATATGCCGGCGGCTCAGGATCCGTCCGGAGTCCCGGTGGACGAAAGGACTTTCGTCACTGTCGGAAGGGACAAGAAGGTCATTCAGTGTGAGGGTCTTGGTCTGGAGCCAGGCGCGACATTGTCCAAGGCTACGATGCCGATCGACACATTGGCGGTCCCATGCGGATCATGGCTGACTCCGCTGTTCAATGTAAGTTCCGACAGACTTGCCGGATATGACAGGGCGATGGGGACGACAGTAGCCAAGGACTGGCAGACACTTACGGCAAGAGTCCGCAACAGAGGCCTTGTTCCGGACGGAGATGCTGTGGCCGTTATCGATATCATGGTGGATACACTGCTGATGCAGAGGCATTTCGTGAAGTTTACGCTTAAGGGAACCCGTCGCCAGATCATGACACAGGACGGTATCCTTTATGATCGCGTGAATTATGTGAACAATGTCCAGCCGAGGTATTTCCAGACCGCGGACATGTTCGTCATACCGGTCTGCATCGGGGCGGAAAAAGCCTTGAAGACAAGACTTTATACCAAGGCGGCAAAGCTCGTGACCGAATTGGGAGACCTATATTGTGAACTCATGCTTGATTCTTCAAGCGGCCTCAAGATGCTCGGCAGGGATGCATATTCGTTCTGCAAGAGCGAGGTGGACATGACCAGCCGCAAATATACAAAGGATGATCTGGGAGTGATGTCTGAAAACATGTCTGTAGACTACTATGACGGGCACGCATACTTCTATGAGACAGACACGAAGGTCTGCAAGTCGATTCTCGAGACAGGAACAGACTGCATGCCTATCCCTGCATTGAGATATGCCAGGGATGACTGGGACGGCAAGGCGGTTGTCGGGGTCAGTGCGAACATGTGGGACGTCCTGTCGGAGTCTGCATGGATAGCAGTGCCGAGGGCTCTGTCAGAGCCGAGGGCAGAGAATGTCAACGGGTACATGCTTACCGTATATCCTCCGGGTCCGGACGGTATCTCGATATACAGCATCAACCCTGACATATGGACCAATGAGGGCCTGAGGTATGGATTCATCGGCTATGATGTGGAGTTCTTCACGCAGGCTCTTTTTGAAAATGCGAGAGATTTTGTCGGCGGTGTGACCAAGGTCATGGTAAACGGCGCCTGGGTAGACCTGAAGAAGGAGGATGTATTGAAACAAGGAAATAAGATTTTTGAATGATGACGACACTCAGTAACGAAGTGCTGACGGTTCAGGTCAGCGGACATGGTGCGGAACTGGTCTCGCTCCGCAAAGGACATGTGGAATACCTGTGGCAGGCTGATCCGGCCTTCTGGGGCAGGCATTCGCCGGTATTGTTCCCTATCGTCGGAAGCGTATGGGAGGCAAGGTATCGTGTGGACGGAAAGGAATATGCTCTCGGTCAGCATGGCTTCGCCAGGGATATGGAATTCGCTCTGGTATCTTCTGCGGACGACGAAGTGAGATACAGGCTGGAATCATCGGAGGAGACTCTGGAGAAATACCCGTGGCCTTTCTGCCTTGAGATAGCATATCGCCTTCATGGAAACAGCCTCGATGTTATCTGGGAGGTTGTAAACCCCGGAGACGGGGAGATGTATTTTCAGATAGGAGCCCATCCTGCCTTCAATTACCCTGACTATGATCCAGACAGAATGGAGCGCGGATTCTTCTCCTTTGACAGGAAAGACGGTCTGGAATGCATCAGGATAAAGGAAAAAGGTTGTGTCGATGCCGAGACAAAATATCCTTTGGAGCTCCGTGAAGACGGGCTCCTGCCTCTTGACCGCGAGACTTTCGACAGCATCGATACTCTTATGCTGCAGGATTCGCAGATATCATGTGTCACGCTGCACAGGCCTGATGGGACTCCATGGCTGAAGCTTGACTTCACTGCGCCTGTTGTGGGATTGTGGTCGCCGCCTCGCAGGAATGCTCCTTTCATCTGCATAGAGCCTTGGTACGGAAGGTGTGACCGCGCTCATTACGAGGGCGATTATCGGGACAAGGACTGGGTGAACCGGCTGAAGCCGGGAGAGAGATTCTCCAGCGTATATACGATTACTGTTTTTTAAATACGGCATTGAGGAAGAAGCCCGGAGCAGCAGCGACGGGCTTTTCTGCGGCATAGAGCCCGAGGGAATCAAGTTCCGGCATGAATGTCTTCGATGTGTAGTCTATGACATACATGTCCAGCATCTCTTCCTGGGTCTCGCTGTCAGCGATCATTCTGAATCCAACAAGAGATTCCTTGTCTTCGCTTTCCTCGTCAGGAGAGAAATATCTGTTGGTGTTGCTGAACATGAAGGTCTGCACCGATGCTGTCTCTCCGTTGCCGAGATCCAGATCCAGCAGTTCTCCCTTTGTGATGTTTGAGCTTCCGATGAAATAATCTCCGAAAGCAGACCTGAAGGAAGGACTGGCTGAGCTGGATGCCAGATTGAATGTGATGGCGTCCGATTCATTGAATACCGGCAATGAATCGAGGGCAGAGCAGGTATCTTTCCAGATGTTTTCCATATAAAGGGAATCTGTGATCAGAGTATCCATCTGCCACTTCCCGTCAAGCGCCTTCCATGATCTGCCAAGAAGCGTAATTTCCAGTTCCTGTACCTGTCCGAGATCGAATTTCTCGCCGTGGGTGATATTGAGGACAATCTTGTCGTTACCCTCCTGTACGTTTTCTTCCAAGGCGGCTATGCGGATGCTTTTCTGGGAATCACCTGTCACGAGACCGATCTCTGAAGTCTCGACAAATGAGAAATGCGTTCCTTCAACAGCGGTGGATTTTTCCGTGTCGACGCGGACATTGACTGTCCCGTCGCCTGCAGAGGACTTTATTGATCCTTCTCTGTCAGTGACCTGTATGTTTATGTCCAGAGTGTCTGCAAGCAAGGCCTTGCCATTGCGGAAAGACAGGTAGCCGTACTTGTCCTGCAGAGTGTATTCCGAAGTCTTGAACCATCCGGCCTCAAAGCCTGCCGGAAGGTCGAGTGTCAGGCTGACGGTCTTGTCCGTTCCCAGCTTGAGCGCAGTGATGACAATCGAGTCGACAGGACTCTCTCCGCCTATGATGAATGCATCTGCAGATGCCGTGTAGTCCGTGCCTTTCTCTGCCGTTCCTCCGAAGGTGACAGGGATGGTGACGGCTTTGTCAGATCCGTCGTTTCTGGTTATGATCCTGAATTTTGCCGTTTCCGATGAAATCTCCGGCTCGGCGGATATGAATGATACCTGGGGAGATTGGGATAGATCTTCCTGGGAGCAGGCCGCCAGCATGGCTGCAGCCGAAAATATTGCCGCAATTGTCCTTTTCATGCTACAAAAATAGGTAAATTCCTCCAAAGATGTCGAAAACCCCTCCCAAATTGTTGGTATGAGGATGTGGAACGCTCATAATATGTCGTGAAATAGTAGTCGAAAAACGATATTTCAGTGCTTTTGCTGCCTTGTTTTTGATATCTTTGCTGCCAAGGGCAGCACGCCCCGGAGAATGGACTTATGAAGCTATCGGAATTAAAGACAGGAGAACGTGGAGTGATCGTCAAGGTAAACGGTCACGGCGGCTTCCGTAAAAGGATAATTGAGATGGGATTCGTGAAGGGCAACAAGGTGAAGGTCATCCTGAACGCCCCTTTGCGTGACCCTATAGAATATGAGATAATTGGATACAAGATATCACTGAGGCGCGAAGAGGCCTCGAAGATCGAGGTCATCAGTGAGAGCGAGGCAAAGAAGGTGCTTTCCGGAAGAGAGGCTCTTCCTGCACTGGAGGCGGATGATGTGGAGTACAAGTTCGTCGAGCAGGAGATGGAGACGCTGATGGAGCAGAGGCGAAGGGAAATCAAGGTCGCATTGGTGGGCAATCCGAACTGCGGCAAGACGTCGCTGTTCAATGTCGCATCAGGAAGTCATGAGCATGTGGGAAACTACAGCGGCGTGACCGTGGACGCGAAGGAGGGTACATTCGAGCATGGCGGTTACCGTTTCGTCATCGTGGATCTCCCCGGCACATATTCTCTTTCGGCATACAGCCCTGAGGAACTGTATGTAAGGCAGAATCTCGTCGAGGATATGCCTGATGTGGTCGTGAACGTGATCGACTCTTCCAATCTCCAGCGCAATCTCTACCTTACGACTCAGCTGATCGACATGAACCTGAGGGTCGTGATGGCCCTGAACATGTACGATGAGCTTGAGGCTAGAGGTGACAGGCTTGATATCAGGCAGCTCGGCTGGCTTCTGGGTATGCCGGTCGTGCCTACGGTAAGCCGTACCGGACAGGGAATCGACAAGCTGTTCGACACGGTAATCCAGATATACGAGAAGAGCGACCCGCACCTGGCGCGACATATCCATATCAACCATGGAGCGGAACTGGAACAGAGCATTGACCGTATAAAGGTCCTGCTCCAGAAGAATACAGACCTCAGGTACAAGTATTCGACCCGCTATCTTGCGATCAAGTATCTCGAGAACGACAAGGAGATCGAGAAGGTGATAGAGTCGTTGCCGAACAGGGATGAGATCATTTCCGCACGTTTCGAGGAACAGAAGAGGATAGATGAGATACTGAAGAGCAATACAGAGTCGGCAATGGTCGATGCAAAGTACGCCTTTGTCCAGGGTGCTCTGGCCGAGACCTATGTACCTTCCAAGGGAAAGAGCAGAGGGCATTCCATAACAGACAGGATAGATTCCGTCGTGACCAACCAGTGGCTGGCCTTCCCGATATTCTTCATTCTGCTTTATCTGGTGTTTGACGGGACCTTCGTCCTTGGAGAATATCCGATGCGATGGATCGGGTGGGTGGTGGAAAGATTCGGAGCATTCGTGGCTTCGACGATGCATGACGGATGGCTGAAGGATCTGGTTGTAGACGGCATCATAGGAGGTGTCGGAAGCGTGCTGGTCTTTCTTCCGAACATTCTGCTGCTATATCTTTTCATCTCTCTTCTTGAAGATTCAGGTTATATGGCCCGTGCCGCCTTCATCATGGACAGGCTGATGCATAAGATCGGACTTCACGGAAAGTCTTTTATCCCTATGATCATGGGCTTCGGCTGCAATGTGCCGGCTATCATGGCTACGAGGACGATCGAGAGCAGAAAAAGCCGTCTGATAACGATGCTGATCATTCCTCTGATGTCCTGTGCCGGACGTATGCCGGTATATATCCTCATTGCAGGGGCGTTCTTCCCTCGCCATGCGGGTCTGGTACTGCTTGGACTTTACGCGTTGGGCATAATACTGGCTGTCCTGGCGGCAAAGGTGATGAGCAGCTTCTTCAAGGATGACGATCTGCCTTTCGTGATGGAACTGCCTCCTTATCGTGTGCCTACGGCAAAGTCCATCTTCCGTCACACATGGGAGAAGGGAAGGCAGTACCTGCAGAAGATGAGCGGAATCATACTTATCTGTTCGATGGTCATATGGTTTCTCGGATATTTCCCTAACCATGATGCCTATGATTCGGTGCGCGATCAGCAGGAACATTCATTCATAGGCTATATAGGCAAGGCCATGGAGCCGGTTCTGGAACCCCTTGGGTTTGACTGGCGCATGGGCGTCGGAATTGTTGCCGGAGTCGGGGCAAAAGAGCTGGTAGTCAGCACTCTTGGCGTCATGTATGCGGATGAGGAACCGGTTGAGGCTCTCGTGGAAGATGCCGGAAAGCCTGAGGACGGACCGTCCGGAGACACGCGCCTGCAGAGGGCCCTCGTCCGCTCCGTAGATCCTGCCGCGGCTTTGGCGTACATGGTGTTCATCCTGCTTTATTTCCCTTGCATAGCGACATTCGTGGCCATAAAGAATGAAAGCGGAGGATGGAAATGGGCGATCTTCACAGCCGTCTATACCATAGTGCTGGCTTGGGTCGCAGCCTTCATTACCTTCCGGATTGCCTCCCTCCTGATTTAAAATACCAACAATTGGGGATTGTCTGATGGCGTGCTTATCCATACCTTTGCATCAGAGATTTTCCAAAAGGAAGAAATAAGCCATTATAGTTATAGAATTCAAATCCTTTTAATTGTTGTATTGAACTTTATAGTTTCAGCAAGAGGCCTTCCGTGACGGAACGCCTCTTGCTGATTTATACGGCTGAGGCGGAAGTATAATGGGAGAAAATTTATAACTTTGGACAAATAATTGTTTTATGACAACAGAGATACAACGCATAGTCTTTTCCGAATCGATGAAGCTTGCCGATCTTATCGACGTCAACTTCAAGCTCCTGAACGTGCTTTCGCGCATGGGCATAGGTCTGGGATTCGGAGAGAACACCATACAGGAAGTATGTGCCAGACAAGGAATCAACCTTAATTCGTTCCTGCTGATCTGCAACATATACACATATGACGACTATATCCCTTCTGCTGAACTGCTTTCCGGGGCAGACCCGGTGACCATAGTCGAGTATCTTCACAATTCGCATTCGTTCTATCTTGACAAGGAGTTCGCAGGACTTGAGAAGAATCTCAAGTCAATGGTGGAGCCTTGCAGCGAGAAGCAGAAGAAGATCGTCGCAAGATTCTTCGAGGACTACAAGACCCAGGTGGAAAAGCATTTCTCCTATGAAGAGGAAGTCGTGTTCCCTTATGTACGTGCCTTGAAGGAGGGACGTCATCAGGCGAGCTATACCATCGATCAGTTCGAGGAAAACCACAGCAACATAGACGAGACACTCGGAGACCTGAAGAATATCGTCATGAAGTACCTTCCAGAGACCTGTGATACGGTGATGCGCAATGAGGCGCTGTACAGGATCTATCGTCTGGGAGAGGACCTGGAGAAGCATACTATCATAGAGGATTCGGTACTTATACCGATGGTTAACAGGATGGAAGCATGATGAAGACGTCACATAGAAAGGTTCTGCTCATCATCCCTTCGCAGATTGTGGCCAGAGGGATCGAGGCCGTGCTTGCCGAGCATGGGGAATTCCGCGTCGAGGGTATTCTGACGGATCTCTCACATGCTTCGGAGGCGCGTCTGCGCAACATGGATGCGGATGTGATCATCATTGACCCGGTTGTTTTCGACTATGTCTCCAGGATGACGGGACGCAGCCGCATTGCGGAGCACTCTGATGCGGCAGTGGTGGCGCTCAAGACAATCCCGATGGAGGAGGAGCAGACAAGGCATTATGATGCGGTCATAAGCATGTATGACGATCCTGTGGCTGTCGTGAAGAAGCTGCGCGAATCATTGGCGGCTCGTGAAGAGACTCCGGAATCGGAGGGCCATGACCTTTCGCAACGCGAAAAGGAAATATTGGTCTGCGTAGCTAAGGGCATGCTGAACAAGGAGATCGCCGACCATTACAACATTTCGATCCACACGGTCATTACTCATCGCAAGAACATCACACGCAAGACAGGTATCAAGACTGTGGCAGGTCTTACGGTCTACGCGCTTCTGAACAATCTGATCGACTCAAATTCGATCGACTTTTAGCCTGCAGCTAAGAATACTTCCTGGGGAGACGGAGAATGATGGCTCCCAGGGCGAACGCTCCCATCACGAACGGATAGTACAGGTAGCCTATGATGCTTATCGATGAGATGCCGGCGAGGCCGGAAGCCATCAGCAGCTGGGCTCCATAAGGGATGATTCCCTGGACCAGACATGAGAAGGTGTCCAGTATGCTGGCACTCTTGCGAGGGTCAAGGCTGAAGCGTCTAGTGATGTCCCTGGCAATGCGTCCGCTCGTTATGATGGCTATGGTGTTGTTTGCCGTACACAGGTTGGCAAGCGAAACAAGGCCTGCGATACTGAGTTCCGCCCCTCTTTTCCCTTTGATCCTTTTCGTCATTCCGTTCACGATGAAGTCCAGACCTCCGTTCACCTTTATCAGTTCGAGCATACCTCCTGCAAGCATGGTGACGATGATGAGGTCGCCCATCCCGCTGATGCCTGAACCTGTCGATTCGAGCAGTCCGGTCCATGTGAGGCTTCCTCTGAGCAGTCCTATGCATGCATTCAGGCCGAGTCCCACGGTCAGTACGGCGGCCACGTTCATCCCTGAAAGCGCCAAGGCTATCACAAGCACATATGGTATCAGCAGCACCCAGTCAATTGCTCCTGCGTCAGGACTGACAGATACCGATGATCCCATTATGACATACAGTATCGTTACAAGCAAAGCCGCGGGTCCGACAATGCGTACGTTGGCCTTGAACTTGTCGGCCATGGAGCAGTCCTGGGTCCTGGTGGCAGCTATGGTCGTGTCTGAGATGAATGAAAGGTTGTCGCCGAAGAAGGCTCCCCCTACTATGATCGCCGTTATGAACGGTGCGCTGGCATATGCTCCTGTCACACCTCCCAAGGCGAGTTCCTCTGCGATTCCCGCGGCTACGGGGACCAGGGCGACGATGGTGCCGACGCTTGTTCCTATTGACATTGATATAAAGCAGGAAGCAAGGAAGAGCCCTGCGTAGAGGAGTCTTCCGGGAAGAATGCGCAACGCAAGGTTCACGGTGGCGTCAATGGCTCCTATTTCCTTGGCAGTTGAGGCGAATGCACCTGCAAGGACGAAGATCCATATCATCAGAAGGACGTTCTTGTTGCCGGCTCCCTCTGAAAATGTGGCAATCCTCTGCTCCAAGGTCTTGCCTCTGCATATGGCTATGGCATATATGGACGCAATCAGAAATGCGGCGGAAATAGGGACTTTATAGAAGTCCTGTGCTGCTATGGATGAAACAAGGTAGACGCAGAGGAATACCAGAAGGGGACTGAGTGCAAGCCAGCCGTTCATAGGCCTGGCATCATGCTCCGCCCATTTGTCGCGTACTCCCTTGAAGAGTTCTTTTATATATCTGTCAGGAATTATGCCCATGTCTGTTTTCGTTAAGCCGGTGCAAAGTTACTCAAAATTACATTATCTTTGCGAAGATTTCGCAGTCAGATGAAGACAAAACGTAATGTCATAGAGGCGCCTTTTGGGGAGACTACGGTTCTCCTCCATACGTGCTGTGCGCCATGCTCAAGCGCAATCATCGAGGCCATGATGCAGAACGGCATCACGCCTGTCATCTATTACTGCAATCCTAACATCTATCCCAAGGAAGAATACGAGATAAGAAAGGATGAGTGTACCCGCTATGCTAAGGCTCTCGGACTGGAGATCGTGGATGCTGATTATGACCATGAAAACTGGCTTGAAGCCATGAAGGGGCTTGAAAACGAGCCGGAAAGAGGAAGCCGTTGCCTTAAATGTT
Organism: Bacteroidales bacterium; assembly: GCA_017937885.1. Lineage (GTDB taxonomy): Bacteria > Bacteroidota > Bacteroidia > Bacteroidales > UBA932 > Cryptobacteroides. Next base: position 21,815 of record JAGBCS010000023.1, on the reverse strand, counting down.
TCAAGCTCAGGCTTTTGAGGACGGCGCTTTATGCCCGACAGAGAGGCATAAAGGTTCTGACGACGACTCTTGCCTCATCCCGTTGGAAATCCCTTGATCAGATAAACGAGGCCGGGCTTTGGGCATGTCAGCAGATTCAGGCCGTCGAAAGCCAGCCTGAGGAGGATGGCTCTCCGGTCGTCAGCCCGGTTTTCTGGACCAACAATTGGAGAAAAGGCGGGCTCCAGGAGCGCCGCCTTCAGATAATCAAGGAGTATGATTTCTACAACCAGCAGTATTGCGGCTGTGAATTCAGCATGTCAAAGCCATCCGCCGTTTCCGGAAACGAATGATCTTGACACGATCGAAACCTCACGGGTGAACTCCATTCCTCCGATGCCTCCTTCCATTTCCTTGTCGCGTCCGACAGTCGCGGTTATGCTTACCTTGCCTGAGCCGACCTTTGTACATGTGAGCTCAAGTTTTCCGTTCCTGATCACCGGGTCGGCTGAAAGGCCGAGGGAATTGCGTCCTGCATCATCGATCTTCACGGAAAGATACTCGAGTCCGTCGGCATTTCCTCCCATATGGTCCGAAAGGTCTATTTCTGCCGCTTCGCCGGTCTTGACGAGAACAGAAGGGGTTCCCTCTATGGCCATGAGGAACTTCCATGCATCGACAGCGCCTGTTCCAAGCCTTCCCTTGTAATCCGAGAGATTGATGGTTTCGCCGTTGTAGGTCTTCGCTCCGCTCAGGTACTGGTCTATGTCATTCACGGAAGTCAGAAGCAGCGATGTAAACTCTTCGCGTGTGAATGTCTTGCCTATCTTTTCCGCATATGAGATGCCCAGAGCGACTACTCCGGTCACATGAGGACAGGCCATCGATGTACCCTGCATATATACATAGTCAGATCCGTATACATTGCTGTTCATCGCGCATTCGCTGACGCCGGTAGAAAGGATCTGGCTCTTGTTCTGCTGGTAATCGGCAGCTCCGATGGCGAGATCTCCTCCTGGTGCTGCTATCTTGCAGCCCGGGCCATGGTTGGTATAGCCTCCCGGGCGGAAGTCCGGTCCGAAGCCTGTCACCGAGATACAGAAAGGAAGCGCTCCCGGATACGAAGAATATGGCTGTGACTCGTTACCTGCAGCAAAGACCACGATGTTGCCCTTGACTGCCGGACTGTTGCTGTTGTCCGGATGGATGAAATACCTTATGGCGTCATATTCCAGCGGCGAGCCTTTTGCTCCGTTCTCTATGCCGTTGATGAAATCCTCGTCCTTGAGGAATGTTCCGCCGGCAAAACCATATGAGCTGTTTATCACGCTGGCACCATTGTCGGCTGCATATATGTATGCTGCCGCGCTCTGAGCGTCCGTTGTGGACTTGCTGCCTTCGAATATCTGACAGCTCATCAGACGTACACCGTCACCGTTGCCGGTACCGCCGGCGATCGAGCTGACGCCCTTGCCGTTGCCGTTGGTCGCACCGATGATGCCAGCTACATGTGTACCATGTCCGTAACCTGCACTCCAGTTGAGCATGTTGCCTTTGACAGGCTCGTCCTCACTAAGCTTGCATCCTACGAAGTTGAATCCGTTCTCGTCGTCGATGTAGCCGTTTCCGTCATCGTCCACGCCGTTCGCTCCGTCAGCTTCAGCCTGGTTTACCCATACCGCATTCCTGAGATCCGAATGGATGCTCTTGATCGCGCAGTCAAGCACGGCCACAATCACGTCCGAGGATCCTGCCGTGAGTCTCCATGCGTCCTTCACTCCGACATCGGCTCCTTCAACAGCCGTCTCGGCGATATCCTTGCTTCCGGTGTTGATGAGGTTCCACTGGTCTGCGAGGTTCGGATCATCAAACGGCAGGTCAGCCTTTCCCTCAGCCCTCGTCTTTGCCGAAGGGATGTACGGCAGTACTATGTCAGACTCTGTCGGGGTCAGGTATGTGTTGTATTGAACCGTCTGTATCTCAGGGAGTTGTGCAATCTTCTGCGCCATGGACTCGACAGGAATGGATTCGTCGAAACGGACGATGTACCAGCGGTCCAGGCCGACTTCCTTCGCCACCTTCATATTTTTCGGTGCAACTCCTGTTGCCGAGGATACGGTCACTTCTGTTCCCGGGAAAAGAGTGGCCGCCAGATCACAGGCTTTTGTGATTCCGTCAGCCTGTCCGGCGTCAAGCTTGAACAGCAGCGAGCCTGGCTCTCTTTCTCCGTATGTGTTGCCTGCCAGCTTGGTCATGAGAGCCTGACGGGAGGCGTTGTCGGCAGCGGAAACATCTTCCCTGATGTCTTCCGTCATGCATGATGTGCTGAAGGCTGCCAAAGCAAGCAGCACGAAAAGTCTGTTCTTCATATGATGTGCGTTTTTATTCGGTCCTTATAATCACGACGCCTTTCCTGACGCCCTTTCCTGATACTTCAATGCTGATGTCTCCCGGAGCCTCCGCGCTTCGTACGATGACTGTCAGCTGACCGCTGAACAGGTGCATCTGCGGCTGCTGGAATGGTTCCAGACAGGTTGGGTCGCCGTTTGCAATCGCCTCGAATGAACCAGCTCCGCTGACCTTTACCTTTACGAGTCTGCTGTCGCATGGAACAGGATTTCCGTCCTTGTCCGTGAGACTGACGTTGACATAGCACAGGTCTTCTCCGTCAGCCTTGAGTACGGTGCGGTCCGGCGTCAGTTTTACGGCGGCTGCCTTTCCTGCTGTCTTCACGGTCTTTTCCTCTGCAGGTCTTCCTTCGGCATCATATGCGATGACCTTTATCTCGCCAGGCTGGTAGACCACGTCGTTCCACATGAGCCTGAAACGTGCCATCGCCTTTTCGCCGAGACATGGGACCTCGCCGTCCGGTTCTGCAAATGTACGTATTCCCTGTGAAATACCATTCACGAAAAGCTCAGCGGAAGGATATGAGGTGTAGACGAATACAGGAGTCGTCCCGCCCTCACGTCCGGCCCAGTTCCAGTGAGGAAGTATGTGGAGAGTCTCGTCATCCTTGTTCCACTGGCTTCTGTACAGGTAATACCTGTCTTTAGGTATCGATGCAAGGTCTATGATTCCGAATACCGAAGAATGGTTCGGCCATGCGTCAGTGTCGTATGGAGAAGGTTCTCCAAGATAATCGAAGCCTGTCCAGACGAACTGGCCGATGCACCAGTCGTAATCTTCATCGGCAGCAAAGTCGTTGTCAGGAATGTTCGACCAGAAGCAGAACTCAGTGTCATATGATGATGACTGGTGGTCTTCGTTGAGGATGTCGTTGCCGATGGTGACAGGGAAATGATATACTCCGCGTGAGCTGACCGTGGACGCCGTCTCGCTTCCGAGGATGATCCGCTGCGGAAGCAGCTCGTATGCCGGGATATAGCGGTCAACCTTGTAGTTGAATCCGACCACGTCGAGCTGTTCTGCAAATCCGTTGACTGTCACTGCGTTATACTGATCCATTCCGCAGGTTACAGGCCTTGTCGGATCCTCGCGGTGGCAGATGTCCTGCAGCCACTTTGCCACAACAAGTCCCTCCGGCTTCCACTGAGACGGGACTTCGTTTCCGATGCTCCACATCACGACGGAAGGATTGTTGCGGAAATGATGGAGCATGTTGATCATGTCTCTTTCGGCCCAGATCATTCCGTTGCCGCTGTCCTCGTTGAAGAACCTGTGGTATCCGTTCTTGCACTTGGCGATGTCCCATTCGTCGAAGTTCTCGAGCATCACCATGAATCCCATTTCATCGCATAGTTCGATGAGTTCTTCGGCAGGCATGTTGTGTGATGTGCGGATGGCGTCGCACCCCATGTCCTTGAGCATGGTGAGCTGTCTGCGGATGGCAGCCTTGCTGATGGCTGCGCCGAGCGGACCAAGGTCATGGTGGAGACATACTCCACGGAACTTGCGGGCCTCTCCGTTGAGGAAGAATCCCTTGTCAGGGACAATCTCTATGGTCCTGAATCCGAATGTCGTATGTTTGCTGTCCTGAAGCCTGGTGCCGTGGGTGATGGTTATGGCCGGTCTGTCCATATCCCAGGCTGTGTCGATCGACCCTCCAAGGTAGATTTCGGTGCATGCATGATAGAGGCTTGGGCTTTCCGGAGACCAGAGCTTAGGATCATTGACAATTATGTTCTGCTCCACTTCTCCGTTGAAAAGCTGTCTGGTGTCGGTTTCTGCTGCGACCACATCCTTGGTGGCTTTGTCGATGATACTGGTCCTCACTGTGATGACGCTTCCGTCCTCCGCACCCTCGACTTTCGTCCTGATGTTGACTGTAGCATAGTCCTTCCCGACGTGCGGGGTGGTCACATAGGTTCCCCAGACAGGGATGTTCACGTTCGGAAGAGTAATATGGCGCACCTTGCGGTAAAGTCCTGCTCCCGGATACCATCTTGACGACTGCTCGCGGTTTTCCAGAAGCACGACGATGTCGTTACTTCCTGCCTTGAGCTGCCCGGTCACGTCGCAATGGAACGAGTTGTATCCGTAAGGCCAGAAGCACACCTTCTCTCCGTTCACAAAGACCTGTGCTTCGCTCATCGCTCCGTCAAAAAGCAGTATGTGCCTGCGGCCGTCCAGCTGTTCCGCCGGCACGTCCAGCTGTCTCCTGTATGCTCCCTTTCCGGCATACGGAAGGCCTCCGGTGCGTCCGGTCTTTTCTGTCGCGACTTTCTCTCCGTTCTGTACGACGGCTACGGTCTGCAGGTCGTTCTTTCTGTCAAAAGGACCGTAGATGGCCCAGTCATGAGGAACGGAAACGGTCTCCCATCCTTCTGCAGCCTCGATGTCGTGGCCTTTGCGGAACTCCCATTCCTTCAGGATGGTTTCCGTGCGTACGGTCTGTGCAAATGCAGCTGCGGCCATGCATAAGGCCGCCAATGTTGTCAGTATCTTTCTCATGTTCTAGTCTTTAAACGGGTCAAGGGCGACAGTCGGCTTTCCGTCAGCGAAGGCGCCTTTGTCATATGCATTCCATCCGAGTTCAGAGTAGCTTGCCGGTTTCCATTTGCCGTCGGTCTGAGGCTCCCAGTAGAATATGCCGTGGCACTCTTCTATCTGCTTTGTGCCGTCGAGGATGTATTGAAGAGCCTCCTTGGACATCTGCGGCTCGCTTACCGGCATCCCGACCTCGCAGATGATCACAGGCTTGTGATATGTCTCAACGAGGCTTCTGATGTTAGCGAGGCATTTGTCGACATTCGGGCGCCATGCGCACCATCCTCCGTTTTCCCACCATGCGGGATAAAGCGACATGCCGATTATGTCGTAGTTGGCCTTCTGGAACTTCATGATGTCGAAGAACCACGTGAACAGGGAAGCATCGTGTCCGTTGCTGACATGGAGAATGACCTTCGCGTCAGGGTATACGGCCTTTACTGCATCATAGCCGCTGTTGGCGAGCCTTATGAATTTGAGCGGACTTTCGCTCAGCTTGCCGGTCGGATGCAGCATGCCGTCGTTGATTTCGTTTCCTACCTGTACCCATTCCACGTCTACACCTTCAGCCTTCAGCGCCCTCAGCACTTCTTCGGTATGGGCTGCAAGAGCCTCCTGCAGCTGTGTCAGATTCATCCCGGACCATGCGGCCGGAGGGTTCTGGTTCGAAGGATCGGCCCAGGTGTCGCTGTAATGGAAGTCGATCATTATCCTCATTCCTGATGCCTGGGCGCGTTTCGCCTTTGCGACCACATCTTCCTTCCCGCACCATCCGCCGTCAGGGTCTGCCCATACTCTCAGCCTTATGGAGTTGAACCCGATTTCCTTCATCAGGGCGGTGCATTTCCTTTCCTCGCCGGAGGCATTGCGGAAGATCTGGCCATCTTCCTCCATCTGGGTCATCCAGCTTATGTCAGCGCCTTCGGCGTATTCGCTCTTTTCGATGCTTTCTTCTTCATTTACAGGAGGTTCCTGGGCTTCCGGCCTGATGGGCTCTTTCCCGCATGAGATCATCACGCTTGCCGCTATCAGAACTGGCAATAGTCTGTTCGTGAACATATTTGGCTTGTTTGTTTCCTACAAAGATAGCGAAATTTTGTTTCATACTATTTATTTGCTATTTTTGCGAAATACACGCGTAAACAGATTACAACTTAACAATATTTATCATGACTAGAAGATTTTTAAACATTCTTGGAACGCTGGCGGCCCTTTCGTTTGCCGCTTCAGCTTGTAAGGAAGTTCCTGAGAATCAGGAACCGGAGCCTCAGCCGGAACCGGATAAGGAGGTTGTTGCTCCTGTTGCGACCATGAAGGTGGATGCTCTTGACAGGACGTCGGTGACATTTACGGTAAAGTCCGACTCTGACGGAGACTATGCATGGGCGATAGTGCCGGCAGATCAGACGATTGAAAGCGCGGAGGATCTTTTCGAGTCTGGAAAGACAGGCATGTTCGGAGCAGAAAAGACATTTTCGACGACCTATAACGAGCTTGAGGGAGGAAAGACCTACAATCTCTATGCTGCCGTAAGGAAGATCAATCCGTATGTGTACAGCGAACTTCTGAGCGAGACTCTTTCGACTGAGTTCGAGTATGAGGACATGATCACTCTGGAGAAGGCTTCAGCAACTTCCGTTTCTTATCATATAGAAATGCCTGAAGATGCTGTTGCATATAGGCATATGATTATGGACTACAATGACTTCCTATACTTTCAAGCATTGGTTGGGGTTACGCATAGCTCATACCTGAGTGCGTTCGGTTTGGGCGCAGATGAGAGTGCTACTTACGTTTGTGATTGGGTACAGTATGACGGCTGGGATAATTATCCCACATATATCTATTCTGACACAAAATATCTGATTCTTGCCGGAAAGTCGGCAGGAACAACATTGGATGATGCCGTTCTTGATGAAGATGTCAAAGTCTTGGAATTTACTACGCCTAAAGCAGAGGAATGTCCGTATGAAGTGGATGTTGAGGTTTCTGACATAACGTCGCTTACAGCAAAAGTCACACTTACACCAGAGGAAGGTATCGACAGGTACCGTGCTTTAGTCATGTCGGAGACGGATTATCAGTCTTTCCTTTTCGAAGGAGAGGAAATGGTCCGTCGTGCAGTCATAGGACCATGGGATGATACGTCGAACGAGTATAAGACAAGTGCGGATCTTGTCATGACCGGACTTATGCCGAATTCCAGATATTATGTGTGCATCATGGCCTTTGATAAGGACATGCGTGAACTTTATATCGAAGAGACTTTCTATACTGCAGAACCATCAGGGCCAGCTCCGGAGGTCGTTGTTGAAAAAATGGATGTTGAGGAGCCATGGAGTTCGCACGCAGTCAACCTTAAACTGGAGAATGCGGTCGGAGGTGTTATGATGCTCCGTACCCGATATGTTGTGGATGAAGTTCTTAATGCGCCGGGTAATGAAGATCTTACAATGGATGTCATTATCAGGAATAATGGAGATCCGATGTCTGAAGCGGTTCTTTCTTCGGCGACTTCAGATGAAGGATGCAAGCTTCTGTTTGACGGATTGAGTTCTAATACGGACTATGTGTTCGGTGTGATGGCGACGAATAATGAACATGTGTCCACTTATCATCTCTACGAGTTCAAGACAGGGGTAGAGCCTGTTGTCGAGTCGACCCTCTTCAAGGATCTTCAGGGCGAATATACAGCGGTCATAACCGATCTTGACGGAGTCGAGCATACTTTTGACGTGACCATAACTGACGGTGTCAACGATGCCACAAGAGAGGCTTATGCCGCGGAGAATCTTCTGGTATGTCTCGGATTCGATCCGATCTCGCAGTATTATTCTCCACAGGATCTTCTTGACAACGGTTGGGCTGCAGATGAGGCCGAGGCTAACAGGAACTATGGTCCTAAGTGGTTCCTTGAAATTGACAAGAAGGACAACATCACTACTTACAAGCATGCGGTGGCAAGCACGTTCTACGATTCGGTCAATATGGTAGAGATCATTGATTACTCTGCCGAGGGTGAGGATCCTATGTTGTCTTACAATGGAAATACATACTGGTTCAAGGGAACCTTCTGGAGAGACTTCTCTAATCCTAGCCGAGAGGATCAGGCTATGGCCACAACCCTCATTCATGAGGTTGATTATGATGCGGAAGCTAAAGTATTGACAGTAAATCCAGTCACTCACTATAAGAGCTGGTCTGCAAAGGGACAGATGATTACAGAATATCCAGGCGTGGAGAAGGCTGCGGACTGGTCTGGCGGAAGCGGCTCGGAAGTTGTCTTCTGCGGAAACAGTGCGCTTGTTCTTACACGTAAGGCAGAGGCTCAGCAGCAGGCAGTTATGTTCTCTCCTGCAATGAAGCCGTTGAGTGTTCCTGTCATGCGTCAGGTAGACGTACGCGAGACCAGACCTGTAATCAGGGGAAGATAATATGAAAAGGATATCAGTATATTTAATAACGGCTGCTTCATTCCTCCTTGCTGCAATCGGCTGCAAGGAGGATGAACTCCTTCCGGAGCTTGAGGGAAGCGGAGTATCGGAGTATTCATGGGAAGACAAGGTCGTGGCGGACGAAGATGGTGAAATGCTTTCCCTTACGTTTACCTCCGCTGCGAAATGGACAGCAGAATCGACCGAGCCGTCATGGTGTCAGATCCTGACTTCTGAAGGAGTTGCAGGACAGGCTGCACTGAGAATCAGTGTCGCTGTAAATACAGAGGTAGAGCCTAGGTCGGCCGAAGTCGCAATCCAGGTGGAAGGATATCCTGTACCTCAGACCTTCACCGTTTCTCAGAAAGCAGGAGTCGTCGAGAAGGGTAATGGAGCCTATCGCGAGGTCAATGAGTGGATATACAGAAGGATGTCCGAGGTTTATCTCTGGAACGAACCGATACCTGAGCTCGCTCTGGACTACAGCATCGATTACAGGTCATTCCTAACCTCTATTCTTGACGGTGTTGCGGATCATGATGATGTCAATCATGATGACGGAGCATACAATCAGGAGTTGCGTACCGAGTATTATACAAGGATCGAGAGCAGCGCTCCTGTAACAAAGGTTGTGGGAAGCCAGCAGACAGGCAACGGTTTCTTCAAGCTGCGCCCTGTAGATATCGGAGTCGCTGTCGGTATCTTGGTTGAGGCTGTTGTTCCGGGAGGCCCGGCAGAAGCTGCAGGTGTGGCAAGAGGTCATTTCATAACTGCGGTAAATGGCGTCACGATTACAAGAGACAATTATAAGGCTGTCGCAGCAAAGATATACACTGATCCGATCAATGTCACTTTGAATACCGTGACATGGAAGGGAGAGAACAGGGATCAGGCTGTCGTCAAGTTAGAGGGAAGTGTAGATTTGACGCCGTCAACATATGTGGATCCGGCTATATACAAGGCAGAAACCGTGGAACTTTCGGACGGAAAGAAAGTAGGATATCTTCTTTATATGGGTTTCCATACTGATTTCGACAAGCAGCTTTTCGATGTCTTTGACAAGTTCAAGGAAGACGGAGTGGAGGATCTGGTTCTTGACCTTCGCTACAACAATGGCGGTGAGATACTTTCCAGCACAGTGCTGTCGACTCTTATCGCCGGACCTCTGCATCAGGGAAAGATGCTGGCAAAGCTTACTTTCAACGCAGCCAGAACAGCTGCAGGCGAAAGTGCGGAATACAAGATCGGTGTGGCTGAGACTATGGAATATCCAAGCGGTTATCAGCCTATCAAGGAAGCTCTTCTGCATTCTCTTGGTCTGAAGCGTGTCTTTATAATCGCTACAGGAGTGACTGCTTCAGCAAGCGAGATCGTCATCAACGGACTGAGAGGACTGGATATCGAAGTCAATCTTATCGGAACGAAGACCAGCGGAAAGAATGTGGGAATGGAAGGATTTTTGACAAGCTACAGAAACTATGACTTCCTTCTCTACCCGGTTTCGTTCTATATAGAGAATGCAAAGGGCTTCAGGGATTATCCTGAGGGATTTGAGCCTGATCTCCGTCTGGATGATTCATCTTTCTACCCTGGCGGCGATTTCGGTGAAAATGGAGATTTCCTCTGCAATGCCGCTTACGGCTGGATCAGGACAGGCAGCAGGCCGTCATATGTCGCGGCAAGGGACTGTGCTGTGACTCTTCCTGGTGTTCAGGAATATGCTTGCCCACGTATGGGAGGAAGTCTTGTGATATATAGGGAATAGCATATACGCGAGATGATGGGAATATCAGACAGATTCACGAGAGGGTGACTAATAAGTCTTAAGACTTTGACATGAACCCCGAAAGTTAGACAAAAACTTTCGGGGTTCATGTCACTTTTTAGTCACCCCCGGTACTTTATGCGAAAAGCTCGCGGAGGACCTTGAGGGAGTTGACATTCAGGGCCGACTCCGTGTGGAACTCTATGTAGCGCAGGATCTCGTCCGCTATGTCATTTCTGGTCTGCCCGTTGAGGGGAATGAGCATTGACGCGGCAAACGGCTCCTTCATGAATCTTTCCACTATGGGGTAATGGTCTCCGACAAACGGTTGAAGATCACGGGATTCGGGGCTGAAGCCCAGGGCGATGGCGAATTCCAGCAGAAACCTTATATGGAAGTTGCTGAAGTCGTTTTCTATGGCGTCAAGAAGGAGAATGTCCTTCTCGCACCATTCGAAGAGACCCTGCTCTGCCGCTCCATCCTTTACCGCCCGGTAGAGGACTTCGCTCATGAACATGGTCATGGAGTTCTTGTAGATGTTGTTCCTGATGCCCAGGAGGGGATGTTTGGAAGTCAGATGCTTTGCCGTGTATAGCTTGGATATGCTGCTTTCGTGAATCTCTGCTTCCAGGACGGAAAGCGGCTGGAAAAGAGTCATGACCGACTTCTTTCCGGCGCCGCGTACCATGAAGCTTCGCCTTCCGTACTCCTTGCTGAGAGTATGGATGACGATGGAATTCTCACCGAACTTTGTGGTGTGAAGAATTATGAGTTCTGTGACTTTAACCATTCCGCCATTGCGCGGAGAGCCTTTCCTCTGTGCGAGATCTCGTTCTTCTGCTCTTCCGTGATGTCTGCAAGCGTAAGTCCCGGATATTCGTCTGCAATGAAGATCGGGTCATATCCGAACCCTCCGTTGCCGGACTTCTCTCTCGCGATCACGCCTTCGAGCGTGCCTTCGAACATATGTTTCTCTCCGTTTATGATCAATGTGATGACGCTCTTGAAGCGTGCTTTTCTCGATACAGGCTTCATCTTCAGTCCGAGTGATGCGGCCATGCTGGCTTCGGTCTCCAGAATCTGGAGTTCGTGCAGGACCTTGTCCATGTTCTGGTTCCAGTCCTTGTCCTCTCCTGCATATCTTGCCGTATAGACTCCCGGGGCGCCGCCAAGGGCGTCGACTTCAAGTCCGGTATCATCTGCAAAACAGTTGCATCCGATCCTGTCATAAAGATACTGCGCCTTGAGCAAAGAGTTGGCGCTCAATGTCTTGCCTGTCTCCGGAATATCTTCTGTGATTCCTACTTGAGCGAGAGAAACGAGCTCAAAGCCCTCGCCTAAGATTTCCGATGCTTCACGCAGTTTGCCGCTGTTGCCCGTTGCAAAAACCAATTTCATAAAACTGCTGTTGTATTACTGTTAAAAACCGCTGCAAAGGTATAAAAATATTTCGTATTTTTGCGAGATGTATCGTGTGGCATATAATATGCGGTGTCAGCCACATCCCATTGGACATCGACAAATATCAAGCCTGATGAAGAGATTTTTTACATTTTCTGTCATGGCGTCAGCCATGCTCATGGCCTCGCTGGCCGTATCTGCGCAGACGCATAGCTTCAAGCTCGGTCAGTGGACCGAGATACAGCATTCCATACTGAAGGAACTAAACCGTTCGTATGTAGACTCTCTCCCGGTAGACAGGATCATGAGGGCCGGCGTGGACGCCATGCTTGAGGAACTGGATCCGTATACTGTCTATATCCCGGAGGAAGAGAACGAGGACCTTCAGATGATGCTATCGAAGACATACGGAGGAATCGGTGCCATCATCCACAAGAAGAAAGAGGACAACGTGATCATCAATGAGCCATATTTCGGCTCTCCTGCGCATAAGTACGGTCTTGTGTGCGGAGATGAAATCATAGCGATTGACGGCAAGCCGACCAAGGGCCTTGAGACCAAGGAGAGCAGTGACCGGATGAAGGGAAAGCCTGGCACGACGGTCGTTTTTACCGTGAAGAAGGTGCGTACGGGAGACACTCTTGAGCTTCCGATTGTACGCGAACGTATTCATTTCCCTGATGTCGAGTATGCCGGAATGCTGGATGACACGACAGGATATATCCTTCAGGCTGGCTTTACCGAGAATGTGGCATCGACTATACGTGCCAAGTTCCTGGACATGAAGAAGCAGGGCATGAAGCGCTTCGTGCTTGACCTTCGCGGAAACGGCGGCGGACTCATGAGCGAGGCTATCGACATCGTGTCATTGTTTGTTCCTAAGGGGTCCCTTGTGGTGTCTTCAAAGGGAAGCACCCCGGGTTCCAACAGAGAACACTATACTACGACGGAACCGATCGATACGGAAATGCCGATAATCGTTCTTATAGATTCTGGCTCCGCATCGTCATCCGAGATCGTGGCAGGAGCCTTCCAGGACATGGACCGTGCCACAATCATGGGAAAGAGAAGCTACGGAAAGGGACTTGTCCAGTCCATCGTGCCGCTTGCCTACAACGGCCAGATGAAGGTGACTACAGCAAAGTATTATACGCCTAGCGGCAGGTGTGTCCAGGCGATCGATTACTCGAACCGCAATGAAGACGGAAGCGTGGGACATATCCCGGATTCGCTGACACGTGAGTTCAAGACCGCTTCAGGAAGGATAGTCCGCGACGGCGGCGGCATCACTCCGGACATCGACATACCGGTACCGAGATACAGCAGGCTTGTATATTCTCTGGTACTTGGCGGGGTAATAGACCAGTATATGATAGAATATGCACGTAAGCACGACAGCATTGCGGAGGTGGACGACTTCCATTTCACGGACGAGGAATTCGAAGACTTCATCGAATATGCCAAGACTCAGGATTTCGACTACAGGAGCAGCGCAAAGACCCTTTATGACCAGATGAAGAAGGAGCTTGAGAAGGACGGTCTGGCCGAGGCCATGGCTGCGGAGCTGGATGCTCTGGAAAAGGCTCTTGAAATGGACAAGGAACGTTTCATCCGTCTTAAGAAGGATGAGATAATACCGTTCATAGAAGAGGAGATCGTGACGCGCTACTGGTTCCAGGAGGCCGGCATAAAGGTCCGCCTCCGATACGATACACAGTTGAAGGAGGCCCTCACAAAACCTCTTGCAGTCTGAATCTGACGTTGTTCTGAGGGAGGATAAGAATCTTTATCTATGATAGCATTATTCGATTTCGATGGTGTGATCGTCGACACGGAATCACAATACACGGTCTTCTGGGACAGAATGGGGGCGGAATACCTCGGTATTGAGGATTTCGGCCGCAGGATCAAAGGCCAGACATTGGTCCAGATCTTTGACGGCCATTTTTCAGGCATGCTCAAGGAGCAGGAAGAAGTTGTGGCCAGACTTAATGAATATGAGGCCGCAATGTCTTATGACTTTCTCCCGGGCGTGGTGGATTTTCTTCATGAATTGAAGGAGGCCGGCGTTCCGACGGCAATCGTCACGAGCTCTAACCAGCCGAAGATGGAGCAGGTGTACCGTGCTCACCCTCAGCTTGATGATATGGTTGATGCTATACTCACAAGTGAAGATTTCAGCAGGTCAAAGCCTGATCCGGAATGCTTCCTGAAAGGTATGGAAATTCTTGGTGGGACTCCTGAAGAGACCGTTGTCTTTGAAGACTCGTTCCATGGTCTTGCTGCTGGACGCGCAGCAGGGGCCTATGTTGTAGGCCTGGCTACAACGAACAGTCGCGAGGACATCGTCCCTCTCTGCGACATGGTCATCTCCGACTTCACGAACATCTCGCTATCCTCTCTAAAGCAGGTCAAGAGCAAAAAAGCTTAAAAATGCTCGTCACCTCATCGATTTCATAGGGGTCACGAGCATTATCGCCCGTTTTTGCTCGTCACCTTCTGCAAGATCTTCAAATCTCAAGGATGTCTCTGTAGTACTCGGATTAAAAAAAAGTTGAAAACGTATAAAAAAAAGAAAAATCTGCAGAATCTTTTTTATAATCATGTGACAGAATGGAAAATGTGACATAACTTCATCAGAAAAAAGATGAAAGGTTATTATCATGTGAGCAGTCACGGACTGGAGAGGAATGATATCTTCAAGACTAAGGAAGATTTCATTGCGGGAATGAATGACGTAGCGATCTGCGTGTTGGGCTTTGATGTGCGCCTGTTATGCTTCTGTCTTATGAGCAACCATTTTCATTTTGTCCTGTATGGGACAAGCGAAGAGAGCAGGAGGTTTGCTGAAGAGTATAAGAGAAGGTGCGCAGTACTTATGAGACGGGTTTATGGCGAAGTCGGCGGAATGAGGTCCGTTGACCTGGACATAAGCGAGATCATCGGACAGGACTATTTGGAAAATGTCATTGCTTATGTCATGAGGAATCCTCTTGCTGCAGGAATATGCGTGATGCCGTATAATTATCCATGGTCATCTGCAGGAGTCTATTTTGGAGGAGGAAAATGTGATGGCGTATCCGGATTGAATGACATGAGTGACAGGAAGCGTTTCCGTATCCTGAAATCCAGGATCAATGTTCCGGATCATTATATGGTAGACGGTAATGGAATTGTGCCGCCATCCTGCTACGTGGATTATGGAATGGTTGAAAGGATATTCCGCCATCCTGCCAGACTGCTGATGCTTTTGGCACGAAAGATTGAGAATGATGTGGAGCTACAGCTTGGAATAGCAGATCAGGTCATCATGACAGATCAGGAGATACTTACTCAGATGCCGTTGCTTATAAAAAAAGAATTCAATAAGGATGTCATTGAACAACTGACGATGGAGCAGCGTATAAAGTTGTGCTTGTTGTTGAAAAGAAACTTCAGGGCAGGAGTCAAGCAGATTGCCCGGATCACTCGTCTAGACCCGGCCGTTGTGGCGAAAGTCGTGTGAGTCAAGAGCAAAATAGCTTAAAAATGCTTGTGACCTCATCGTTTTCCTTAGGGTCACGAGCATTATCGCCCGTTTTTGCTCGTCACCATGCCGGTTATCGGTTACCTGTATTTGCCTTCTTCTTCCAGCATGCCTAGGTACGAGCTGTAGCGGTCATAGCTGATATCACCGTTCTCAACGGCTTCCTTGACAGCGCAGCCCGGCTCGTGGGTATGGGTGCATGGAGCGAAGCGGCATCCTTCGGATGCTTTCAGCATCTCCGGGAAATACAAGGCAATCTCTTCTTTCTTCAGATCCACCAGACCGAAGCCGCGGAGTCCCGGCGTGTCGACGATGAATCCGCCGGAAGAAAGGGCGTACATCTCATAGAATGTAGTCGTATGCTTTCCCTGCAGGTGGACGTCTGAAATCTCGCCCACGCGGGGATCCAGCGACGGGTCCAATGCCTTTATCAGCGATGACTTGCCGACTCCCGATACGCCGGAAAACAACGATACATTGCCTTTGCATGCTTCTCTGAGGGCATCGACACCTTCACCGGTAAGAGCAGACACCTCCATCACAGGATAGCCCGCACCTTCATAAATCTCATGAAAAGCCTGCAGCATCTCCGCATGACTGTCACGATATAGGTCGACCTTGTTCAAGACGATTGTTACTGGAATGTTGTAGACCTCGCAAGTCACCAGAATACGGTCCAGGAACGGCAGCTTTATCTCAGGATAATCTATTGTCGCGATTATGAATGCGCGGTCGAGGTTTGCAGCTATGATATGTGACTGACGGGAAAGATTGGTAGATTTACGGATGATGTAGTTCTTTCTCGGGGTGACGGATGTGATCACTGCCGGGTTCTCCAATGTGACCATGCCGGACATAGGCATCCCTTCATTGCCGGAAACCTCAGCTTCGTATGCGACGACATCCCCCACTGCCACAGGATTTGTCGCAGACGAGCCTTTCAGACGGATCTTTCCCCTGAGAACTGCAGGGAAGAGGTCCCACTCCGGAAGACGGGAAAGCAGGTAGTGGCTTCCCGTATGCTTTACAACTGTAGCTTCTCCTTTCATCATCACATTGGCTATTTCGATGCAAAGATACATAAATTCCGTTTTTATCATTATCTTTGTCGGATACAGTTTAGCACTTATTGCATCATGATACAGGAAAGCCATATCGAAGCCGCTCTGAAGGAGCTGTTTGAAAATCTCAAGTTCTCCAAGGAACCGTCAGGACTCTATGACCCGCTCAGATACATGATTGAGATCGGAGGTAAAAGGATCAGACCAAGACTCTGCCTCACCACCTATGCCTTATACAAGGACGATCTCACGGAGGAGATCCTTTCTCCTGCTGCGGCGCTGGAGGTGTTCCACAGCTTCACGCTCATACATGACGACATCATGGACAAGGCGGATGTGCGCAGAGGTATGCCGACGGTATACAGGAAATGGGACGAGAATACGGCGATTCTTTCCGGAGACGTAATGTCTATCGAGAGTTACAGGATGATTGCCAAGGCGCCTGCCAAGGCTGTGCCTGCCGTTCTGGAACTGTTCTCAAATACAGCCGCGCAGGTATGCGAGGGACAGCAGTATGACATGGATTTCGAGGATATGGAACTGGTCCCTATGGCGGACTATCTGAAGATGATAGGTCTCAAGACAGCGGTGCTGATAGCATGCTCGGCGAAGATGGGAGCAATGATTGCCGGTGCATCGGACAAGGATGCAGACCTGCTGTACAAGTTCGGATATGATCTTGGTCTTGCATTCCAGATTGCAGATGACTGGCTCGATACATACGGTGATCCTGCAGTCTTCGGCAAGGCGATAGGAGGAGACATCGTCAACAACAAGAAGAGCTGGCTTCTTACCCGTGCTCTCGAGAAGGCTGGTGCCGGGGCCCTCTCAGAAGCTTTGGCAATGCCTGTGGAAACTGAGGAGGAGAAAGCGGCAAAGATCGCGACTGTCAAGAAGATATATGACTCGCTTGAAGTCGGTGATGAGGCTGTCAGGGAGATCCAGCGATATCATGAGCAGGCAATGCAGTATGCGTCACAGCTTGGCCTCGGCAAGATCAGGTATGAGATGCTGCACAGATATGCAGACATGCTGTTAGGAAGAAGAAAATAAATGGAAAAGAATAAACTCGAGATAATGGCCCCCGCAGGAAACTTCGAGTGCCTGCAGGCTGCCATACAGGGCGGAGCGGACTCCGTGTATTTCGGAGTCGAGAAGCTCAACATGCGCTCCCACTCTGCCAATAACTTCAAGATAACGGATCTTCCGGAGATCGTAAGGATCTGTTCGGAATATGGTGTGAAGACATATCTCACCCTCAATATCGCTCTCTTTGGAGAAGACCTTGAGGACATGAGGCGTACCCTCGACGCGGCAAAGGCGGCGGGCATCACGGCGGTCATAGCATCGGATATGGCAGCAATCATCTACGCCCGCCAGATCGGTGTGGAGGTGCACATCTCGACGCAGCTTAGCATCTCAAATGCCGAGGCGTTACGCTTCTATGCCCAGTTCGCCGATGTGATCGTCCTGGCCCGCGAGCTCAACCTCGGGCAGGTGAAGGAGATAAAGTCCGTCATCGACAGAGAACAGATATGCGGCCCGTCAGGCCGTCTCGTGGAGATCGAGATGTTCGCGCATGGAGCGCTCTGCATGGCCATTTCCGGCAAATGCTACCTGAGTCTTCACGAATATGGAGCATCGGCTAACAGAGGTTCGTGCTACCAGCTCTGCCGCCGTGCCTACAAGGTCGAGGACAGGGAGACAGGGATGCAGCTGGAAATCGACAACAAGTACATAATGTCGCCTAAGGATCTCTGCACCATAGAGTTCATGGACAAGATCATTGACGCCGGAGTGACAGTCTTCAAGATCGAAGGCAGGGCCCGTTCGGCAGAATACGTGAAGCGAGTGGCATCATGCTATCGCCGTGCGGCAGATGCAGTGTGCGACGGCACCTATACTTCAGAGCTTGGAACAGCCATGAAGAAGGAACTCGAAGAGGTCTTCAACAGAGGATTCTGGGACGGATATTACCAGGGAGCCCGGCTGGGAGAATGGTGCGATGTATACGGAAGCACGGCGACCCGCAAGAAGGCATACTGCGGCAAGATCACAAACTGGTTCGGCAAGCTCGGAGTGGCCGAGATCCTCGTAGAGTCTTATTCTCTCAAGGTGGGAGACAAGATCCTCATCATCGGTCCGACATCTGGCTGTGTTGAATATACCGTTCCTGAAATCAGAGTCGATCTGAAACCTGTTCAGGAGGCGGCAAAAGGCACATATTGCTCTATACCTGTCAATTGGAAGGACGTCGTGCCGGGAGCGCGTGAGGAGGCGCTCAGCCTCTGCGGCGACGGTTGCAGCGAGCAGGCATGCCGCGCCATAGAGGAGACCCGTCTGCGTCGCAGCGACAAAGTCTACATCTGGGCCGAAGAGCAGTAGTACCCTTCCTGAATTATTCTTAGGAAGGACATGCTGTTTGCACAAAACTCTACCTGCCCTTTGCGGCGGATATCTTAACAGACCAGACTGTCTTCAAGCAGTTGAGCGGGCAGAAAACTATCTGTAACTCAACTCGTTCAGATAATGTTATAAATAACTTGGAATACTCGGAAGCAGGTAGTATATTTGTCATTCAAAAATCAGTTATTTAAACTTATATTATTATGAAAAAGTTCAGTTTATTTCTCTGCATAGCATTTTTTGCTTGCGCATGTGGCGAAGAGCCAGCACCCGAAACTCCATCTGAAATCTTAGTTGAGTCAATTGTATTTAATAAGGAGACCATCTCGATTCATGTCACAGAAGAAGCGACTTTGTCTGCAGATATTAAACCATCGAATGCTAAAAATAAAAACATCAAATGGTCTTCAAGTAATCCTGAAATAGTAGAACTGTCTGTTGACGGAGCGGATGATATAAGTGCGACGCTTAAGGCTTGGAGTTTGGGCGAAGTCACCATTACTGCGGAAACAGAAGAAGGTGGAAAGACAGCGACATGTGTCGTAACTGTCCCTGCAGCGCCGGTAGAAGGTCTTTTTCTCAAATATAGCAATAGGGATGAAAAGGTAACTGTCGGAAAAGATGAAAATATAGTGCTGTTATTCTCTCCAGTATATGCTACTAATAAGAATCTTCAGTTGAGTTCAAGTGACCCTGATATCGTATCGGTTTCTGATAAGGTTACTCTTCGCGGTCCGGAAGACACTTCTTATGGAACAGCTGTTATTACAGTTCATGGAGTATCAGACGGAACAGCTACGATTACTGCTGTTACTGAAGATGGTGGATTCAAAGTAGAAATCCCGGTAGAATCTAGATCTGCTGCATCTTTCGGTTCTATCGGCTCGATGAACTGATCAAGAGCAAAAACAGGCGAAAATGCTCGTGACCTCATCATTTTGAAGGGGGTTACGAGCATTTTTCGGTTTTTTTGCTCGTGACCTCCGCTATAAATGTTTATTTTTGCAGTCCGATCATGAAAGGCATCAACAAGGAAATTCTTAAACTCGCGATTCCCAGCATTCTGGCCAATATCACTGTTCCGATAGTCGGAATGGTAGATATTGCTGTTGCTGGTCATCTTGATGTACAGGCGGCGACGATGATAGGTGGCATTGCCATCGGCACGATGCTTTTCGATCTTCTGTACTGGAATTTCGGTTTTCTGCGTGTGGGAACAGGCGGACTGACGGCCCAGGCTTTCGGCAGGGGAGACAGGAAGGAGTGTGCCAGAATCCTGACAAGGGCGATCGGTATCTCATTGGCTTGTGCCTTTGCCCTGATAGCCATTCAATGGGTTTTTGTCAAGGCCGCATTTCTTGTCGTGGACTGTACACCTCAGGTACAGGAACTTGCATCGCAGTATTTCTTCATACGTATATGGGCGGCGCCTGCAACCCTCAGCCTGATGGCCTTCAAAGGCTGGTTTATCGGCATGCAGGACAGTGTCAGCCCCATGGTGACGGATCTGGTCGTAAACGGCATGAACGTGCTCATGAGCTTTGTGCTCGCTCTTGGAGTCAGCGCGATCGGATATGAAGGAATGGGCTTTGCAGGAATAGCTGCAGGAACAGTCGTGGCTCAATACTCGGGACTCCTTACAGCTGCTCTTCTGCTATTGCTGAAATACAGAAAAAACACCATTTCAGCCCTCGGCAAGGCCGACCTGAAGGATGTGTTCAGGGGAAGCGAGACCCGCCGTTTCTTCGTGATGAACACGGATCTGTTCGTCCGCTCTCTCTGCTTCATAGCGATTTACATAGGGTTCACCGTGATTTCGGCACGATATGGCGATCTTCTTCTCGCCGTAAGCTCCATAATGATGAAACTGCTGATGATATTCTCATATTTCACAGACGGATTCGCGTATGCCGGTGAGGCCATGACCGGAAAGTATATCGGAGCAAAAGATGGGACCATGCTCCGTAAGACGGTGAAATGGACTTTCGTGTGGAGTATGGGCATTGCGTTGATATTCATGGGGATATATCAGTTCGCCGGGGTGTCTCTCCTGAGGATGATGACTTCCGATCCGACGGTCGTGGAAGCTTCGAAGGAGTACCTCCCATGGCTGCTTCTGATGCCGGTGATCGGCTGTGCCGCCTTCACATGGGACGGCATCTATATCGGTGCGACCGCCTCCAAGGCGATCCGCAATTCGATGCTCTGGGCTGTCGTAGGTTTTGCGGTATCATGGTTTGCCGGCATCTCCTGCCTTAACTGGTTCGGACCGGATGACGCGCGCTATGGCCGTATTGCCATGCATATTCTGATGGCGGCATACTTTGCCCACCTTCTTGCCCGCACCATTTATCTCTCGGCGCGGTACAGGAGGGATGTGTTGGTTTTATAAACACCTTTTTATAACTTTGTCCGAGCATATGAGTCTGTATTCTTATTTCAGAATAAGCAAGCCTTCTGCGGAGAAGGTGTCTCCGGAAAAGGAAGGAGAGGTATACAAGTCTTTGAGAAACAAGACTTTCTGGGGTGTTACCGTGGCTTATAGCCTGTATTATGTGTGCAGGATGAGCCTTAGCGTCGTGAAGCAGCCGCTGATCGACGAAGGTGTGCTTTCCGCCGGTCAGCTGGGCCTTGTCGGTTCCGCCCTTCTTTTCGTCTATGCAGTAGGCAAGTTCATGAACGGATTCATAGCCGACTACTGCAACATAAAGCGTTTCATGGCCACAGGCCTGTTCTTGTCGGCCCTTATCAATCTCCTGCTAGGCGTGATGGGAGTCATCCATGGAACTGCCGGCTTGTCCACTTCGCTGATATTCGTGGTGTTCGCTATCCTTTGGGGCTGTAACGGGTGGATGCAGTCGATGGGCTCGCCTCCGGGCGTGATCTGTCTGTCGCGCTGGTTCCCCAAGTCCAGGCGCGGAACCTACTACAGCATATTCAGTTCGACCCCATACGTCGGTGAATTCCTCTCGTTCGTGATCACCGGACTTGTTGTCGGCGCCCTCGGCTGGAAAGCCGGATTCATGATTGCGGCAGTCGCGGGTGTCATCGGTTCGCTGGTCATCCTTCTCCTTGTATCGGATACTCCTGAAAGCAAGGGACTTCCGTCGGTCCAGAAGCTCTCTGGCGAAGCTGTAGCGAAGGTCGATACGATGCCGACAAAGGATCTCCAGAAATATGTCGTGAAGCATCCTGGGATATGGATAATAGCGATATCAAGCGCATTCATCTACATAACGAAATATGCCATAACCGGCTGGGGAGTCCTGTTCCTGCAGAAGGCGAAAGGCTTC
>JAGBCS010000022.1 GCA_017937885.1 Bacteroidales bacterium | reverse complement strand
GTCGCATCGATCACAACCCACTCCTTCTTGATATCGCCTGCCTTGAGGGATACCGTTTTGTAGCTCTGTGTGTCCATCTTGTACTTTTAAATGGTTAATACATTAATAAATTAAATTGCGATCCCTACACTACATAGGGGGCGCAAAGGTAAGAATAATTTTCGGTTTGACAAAATTTTCCTAATTTTGTGGAAATCCACTCCTTTTTTATAACATCATGCAGCAGAATTCCTGATATACATGATAGGTCTGATAATGTTCATCGGCGGCTGCGACATCGACCGGAAGCTCAGAAGATTCATAAAATGGACGCCGGTCATCCTGATGCTCGTCTCTTATATCCCTGCCGCTTGCAAAATCTTTAAGTATGAGAACGGTTTCCTGCTAAACAACATTATCTACACCACCGCCCAAATCCTCATCTGCCTCATCATCTACAGAATGAGCCGGAAAGAAATGCAGGAAGCCTGATCGTTTCACGGAACAACTTTGCGCACACTTGTCAGGATTGCGTCCCACGGTTTCGATCACTGGGACTTTTGCTTTGACCCAAGCCGTCGAGCGATAAGACTCAGTATATATCCTCTGTGAATGAGTTCTCGTCGCTCAACGGCAATAATTTCCGACCGTTGAGCGACAATTATTCATATATACGTCCCATATCACAACATCACCCGCTCAACGGCTGGCAACAACCTGTCATCTATTAGGACACCCTGATTTATGAAAACGATGATTGCCTCACGATTCTAATAATATTCGATGTACATCCTTTCGGAATAGTCATCTGACTCAACACTTATTTCCGTCACATATCCCTGATCATCAAACTTATAAGTCCAATCGTAGATATTACCATCCACATCTTCAGTCCGGCTCGGCAGAAATCTGCTGAAGAAGCCTTTGAACATTGATTTATCAGAAATATAGTGGCCGCCACGATAACCGACACCCACGGAATAGGTCAAACGGGTCAGATCAATATTGGTCTTGTCTTCTACTGACGAATATTCATAATTGACTGTTGTATATTCACTATCTCCCGGCAACAGGTATGATTCCGAAACAATATTTCCATCACGCCATGAAAACCGAACAGAAGTATCATAAGAATCTGTTCCAGGAGCATAGGAGTCCGCGATCTCCATCACATGACCATCCGCATAATACGAAATGGTTTCCGTGTCACCAGAAAGGAATGTACTTGAAAACAGGTCTGACAGTTCATCAGAATCATACTCGACGCTACGCTGACAAGAAACAGGCAAACCATTTTCATCAAAATCATACGACATTGTCCATTGATACAAATCTGACAACCATTCTTCTGTATCATAACTGCCAGACAATTGATCAAACCTAGAGATGTTTAACCACATATAATCCTCATCATCTCCAGAATCTCCATATACATTTATAATTTCGACATGACGGTCAGCATCATAGCTGAAATCATAATCAATCGTCACATGGGCCGGTTCCCCCGTTCCTGAAGAAGTGACAACATGCGCATTCTTCACTATCTTTTCTTCGGAAGAAACCACGACTGAACCAAAGGAATCATATACTTCATCAAAATCATCATAATAGACTTCGACTTCGTATTTCTGTCCTCCGTCATCAGCCGACTCTGATACTGTAATCATAGAGACCCTATCCTGTTCATCAAACTCATAACTATAGATACCATATTGCCCATTTGCACCTGACTTCAAAAGGTTTGCACTAGTCAGTCCTGGAACCCTATACATGAAAAACGGGGAATACAGATAATAATCGTCATCGCGTATCATATATAGAACATTACATAAATCTACGCTATAATTATTGGGGAAGGAATAATACTCATTATATGTACCATCCTGTTCACCCAAGATATTCCCATCAATTTGAACAAGCTGCATTGTTTCCGATCCTACGGACATTGTCACCAACCCATCAGAGTACTCATAGCCCACCTCCATATTATCATATTCACGCAATAGGGATTCAACACGCCCCTCACTGTCAAAAGAAATCTTGATTGGTTGCAAGATCAAGGTATTATCTTCGGATAAACGCAGGTATCGCAAGACATAATCCGAATGGTATTCATATAAGACGGATATTGGAATTATACTCCCTGTCTTCTCCTGTACCTTAGCCTCATAACGCGTTTGTCTGCCATTCTCATCGTATTCAAACTTCACAACCCCGATGCATGCGCCGTCCTCATAGTATCTCAGGCCTGCTACCTCATTAATAGTCTCAGGCTGTTCCTCAGAAGGGAGTTCTGGGAAGGCATCGAAGATCTCGTCGAAGGAGTCGTAGTGAGGCTCGAGGGTGTATGTTACATTGGCAGAAATCATTTCTATGGATGACACTTTACCGTCTTCGTCAAACTCATATGAGTATGAACAATTTCGGTCGGACTTCAAGAGATTCTCACTTGTAAATGCCTTAGTACGATACGCTTCAAAAGGCCAATAGCCCAACCCGTCATATCCGAAAATCAGCATAAGGCAATTCATATCTATACTATAAGTATTAGCATATGAGAAATACTCGTATTGGTAGTCACCATTCATGGCACTATGCATGCTGATGCAATTAGTACCATCCATCACCCACTTCTGTTGTAATATGTCATTATCATAAGCAGCTATCTCCGAACAGTCGCCTGATGTACTATATTCAAAGTTCCAATCTCCACAACTCACGACATTTCCTTCCTCATCAAAAGTAACAAGAACTGTCTCGTCCGGATTTCCATCATAAAACTGCTGAATCTCCAATCCTTCAGAAGTGTAGACATATTCATATCCGAAAGACTCCGAATCATTTGAGTCATACACAGCTTCGATAGAGGTCAGTCTGTCCTGCTCATCATAACCAAACTTTATGACTCCATAATACTGGCCATCGTCATAGACCTGTACACCCGTCACCTTATGAAGGGCCTCGGGTTCAGGTTCCGGATCAGTTCCGTTGCCAGGGCGGAAGTCATCGTCTGGATCATAAGTATAATCTCCTCCATCTTCCCAGTCTGTAATCTGCGCGGTTATTACAATCTCTTCCGGACCATATACGTTTATATAGAAATCATATGCATGTCCGGCTTCAAACAGGCTGACAGGAACAGCATTACCGTATTCGTCTTTATTGGAAACATCCGAAGCTTTGACTGTGAACGTATAATCAGCAAGCGGGATATCCTCATAATCCTTATGCTTCATATGGACTGTAACCTCTATTTCATCCACGTCTGGAGCAATTATCAGGCAGGCACCTTCTCCTCCTAAAGCTACATCGTCCGGATTAAGAGTCACATCTTCCGAAACGAGATTTTCGTCTGCAGCAGTTTTCAGTGACAGCACTGCAGGCGTCTCTTCCGAAGGGGTAAAACCTATATCGGTTCCTGTAACTGCAAGAGTTCCAGTATTGACACTCTTTACATCGACACCAGTAATCGCAACATCCTGCCATTTGTTTCCTTTTCCCTTTACTATGAAGTTCAGACGGGTAAGGGCATGATGAAAGACCAAAGTAGGATGAATATTCCTGCGGGCAGCCCATGCACTGTATACATCAGATTCAGTGACAGAAGGATCATTGGAGGTCAATATATCTTCAGCCCTGTCCGTATCTGCATACATTAGGTCGTTATTACCCCAAAAAGTCACAAAATAGCTATATGTATCACCTGATATGTTTTTTTCTGTTGCGGTCGCTCCGCCCAGATGATATCCATAGAAATCATATACGTGACCTTCTGTATAAAAATAGGGTATTTCTTTTTCCTTGTCTGCATATACTTCCAAAGAAGCCGATGTGCCGGCAGCAGCAGTTGTCGGATAATCTACAAAACTATCGGGATCCGTAAAATCATAAGCATTGTCGCCTACAGCTATACCACGTTTTCTCTTCAGTCCGAAGACGTTGACTTCACTGTCATTCCATTTTTCAACCGCTGCCTTGGAGACTACGCTCACAGGAGATCCGGCGCTGAGTTCAATCGCAACCT
Source organism: Bacteroidales bacterium (assembly GCA_017937885.1). Lineage (GTDB taxonomy): Bacteria > Bacteroidota > Bacteroidia > Bacteroidales > UBA932 > Cryptobacteroides. The sequence goes on along the minus strand of JAGBCS010000022.1, from coordinate 53,571 downwards.
TCGATTCATCACTAACATTATTCTCACGCAATTCTCCTTTCTGGCATCCTCCCAAAACAATTATGCACGAAGCCAGGAGTAAAAGTATTCTTAGTCTATTCATGTTCATATTCTATTGTCTGTCGCTTATCTCCACAATAATCGGGTTCCTATCTTATCCAGATTGAATAAACAGGACGCAAAGGTAGTTAAGCACTGAGTTTTTTGCAAGACATTACAGAGTGTGCCAAACCCATTATTTAGAGAGGGTTTGGCACACTTTATTTCTCAAATAACTTGAAAACTATCAAGTTATAAAAATCTCTATTCCAGACCGGCAGGCATTCTGTCACGGGTCCTATCTGGCTTGTCTGTCTATATCGAGAGAACGTTCAGAACGTTGATGAGCTCGCGGTCGATCGGCTTGTCGATTCTGATTGCCTTGTTGAACGGAACATAGACAATCTGGTCATTCTTCACTCCGACCATGATGTTGCGCTGGCCGTCCTTGAGAGCCTCGATCGCCGCCACGCCCAGACGGCTGGCGAGGATACGGTCCTGTGCGGTCGGGATACCTCCGCGCTGGAGATGGCCGAGAATCGTCACGCGGGCCTCGAACTCAGGATACTCATGCACGAGACGGTCTGCATAATACTGAGCTCCTCCGGTACCGTCCTTCTTGCTCTCGGAAACGAGGACGATGGAGCTGTTCTTGCTCTTGCGCACTCCCCTGCCGATGAATGTCGCCAGCTGGTCGACGTTCGTCTGGTCCTCAGGGATGATAGCCGCCTCTGCACCTGTCGCAATCGCTGCATTCTGCGCGAGGAAACCCGCGTCGCGGCCCATTACCTCGACAAAGAAGATACGGTTGTGCGAATTCGCCGTATCGCGGATCTTGTCGACGCAGTCCATGATCGTATTCAGCGCCGTGTCATATCCGATCGTCGTATCCGTACCATAAAGGTCGTTGTCGATCGTGCCCGGAAGTCCTACGCACGGGATGTCATACTCCGCCGCAATCACCTGCGCTCCGGCAAGCGAGCCGTTTCCTCCTATGACGATGAGGGCGTCGATTCCGTGAGCCTTGAGGTTCTCATATGCCTTGGCACGGCCTTCCTCGTTCATGAAGCCCTTGCTTCGTGCAGTTCTGAGAATCGTTCCTCCGCGGTTGATGGTTCCGCTGACGCTTTCGGATGTGAAATCCTTTATTTCATTATTGATAAGGCCTTCCCAGCCCCTGTAGATACCCTTTACCTTCCATCCGTTGTAGATGGCAGCCCTTGTCACGGCCCTTATCGCCGCATTCATTCCCGGCGCATCACCTCCCGAGGTGAGGACGCCGATTGTCGAAATCTTTGTCATTTGATAATTCTGTTATTGTCCGCAAATCTACAAAAAATCATGCAAGATTAAAGTGCGCCGCAGTTTTTTTTGTTTCAAGAGGATTTTGTATTTTTGCGGGCTGTATGAAGATAGGTAACATAGATCTGGGAGAGAGGCCGCTGATGCTGGCACCGATGGAGGACGTGACCGACGCGTCCTTCAGATTCATCTGCAAGGAGTTCGGGGCAGACATGATGTATACGGAATTCGTATCATCTGACGGGCTCATCCGCGACGCACGCAAGGCCTTGGAAAAGCTCGTGACCTATGACTATGAAGCCCCTGTCGGCATACAGATCTACGGTAACATTCCGGAGGCGATGGTAGACGCCGCCGTCATGGCAGAAAAAGCGGCCGAGATCGCCGGAGGACACGGAGCCGACCTGGTGGACATCAACTTCGGATGTCCGGTAAACAAGATCGCCAGACGCGGAGCCGGTTCAGGAATGATGCGTGAGCCGGATAAGATGGTCGAAATCACAAGACGCGTCGTCGAAGCTGTCAAGCTGCCGGTCACCGTGAAGACGCGCCTGGGATGGGATGAGGAATCCAAGATCATCGTCGAGCTGGCGGAAAGGCTGCAGGACGTCGGCATAAAGGCTCTGACCATCCACGGCCGGACAAGATGCCAGATGTACACCGGTGAAGCGGACTGGACCCTCATCGGCAAAGTAAAGGAAAATCCGCGCATGCACATACCGATAATAGGTAACGGAGACATCAACTCTCCGCAGAAGGCAAAGGAATACTTCGACCGCTACGGCGTGGACGGGATCATGATCGGCCGCGCGACTTACGGGCATCCATGGATTTTCAAGGAAATCAGACATTATCTCGACACCGGCGAGCTGCTGCCGCAGATGAGTGTCACGGACAGAGTGGCTCTGGCGAAGAGACATCTGGCCAAATCCCTGGAAATCAAGGGAGACAGAGTCGGAGTCCTCGAGATGAGACGCCATCTGTCGTGCTACTTCAAGGGACTTCCCGACTTCAAGGAAACACGTCTGAAGCTGGTGACGCTGAACGATCCTGCCGAAATATTTGAGACATTGGACTATATTGCCGGAAGATGGGGCGCTGAAGAAGCTCCGGAAGCCGGAAACGTATACGGATTATGATAGACAAGATACTGCTTTTCCCATACTGGCTGACTCTGAAGGTCAGGCATTTCATGTATGACCATGGCATGCGCAAGGTGCATACGCCTCAGGTGCCGGCGATCTGCGTCGGCAACATCACTGTCGGCGGTACAGGAAAGACCCCGCATACGGAGATGATCCTGCGTACCCTGACACAAGATACTGACTGGGGTGCAAAGAACATCGCTGTGCTTTCAAGAGGCTACAAGCGCAAGACAAAGGGATTCCAGCAGGTTGTGGCTGAAGGTACGGCAAAGGAATTCGGAGACGAGCCGATGCAGATCAAGAGGAAGTTCCCGTACATCACCGTCGCTGTAGACAAGTCGCGCGCCCAGGGATGTGACTTCCTCTGCAACCCGGAAAAAGTGCAGACATCAAAGAAGGCACGCAGATGCCGCTACAAGGATTTCCCTAAAGCAGACCTGATCATTCTCGACGACGCATTCCAGCACAGAGCCATAAAGCCTGCAGTATCCGTCGTGCTGATAGATTACAACCGTCCGGTATTCAAGGACCACCTGATGCCTCTGGGAAAGCTGCGTGACCTTAAGGAAAGGATCGCCGCGGCAGACATCCTTGTAGTCTCGAAGTGCCCGAACTATCTCGACGCCTGGCAGCGCAGCAAATGGACAGAAGCCCTCGGTCTGCAGGACTTCAACGCTTCCGGATGCTTCGGATTCAGAAAAGGAGGAAAGAAGCAGTATGTATTCTTCACCTCCATCGGCTATGACTCATCTGCAGCCGTGTTCCCTGAAGGAGATCCGCGCTACCTGTACACGCAGAGAGCCATAATGTTCTCCGGCATCGCGAACGACTCTCCTTTCAGGATGTACCTGAGCGGCACCTACAAGATCGTCAGACATTTCGACTTCCCTGACCACCACAGGTTCACCCGAGCGGACATCTCATCCATCCAGAGTGCCGCAAACGCCTTCCCGACATCCGTCATCATGACAACAGAAAAAGATTGCCAGAGAATGCGCGACTGCACAAAAGTCCCTGACAATCTTAAACAGCGTATGTTCTATGCCCCTATCAAGGTGAACTTCTTCACCGAGAAGGAGCAGGAAGTCTTTGCATCTACCTTGAACTCTTTCCTGAAATAATCTCGTTCTGAACCTCTACAGAGGCGTCATGAATGGCGTTGAAGACTGCCGAGATGAACTTCTCCGGCAAATCATACTCCTTTCCCATATCCACTACCTTTGCAAGGACAGAATCCCAGCGGGATGCCTGAATGATCGCCACGTTGTTATTCTTCTTGTATTCACCGATCTTCCTGCTGATGTTCATTCTTGATCCGAGAACATAAAGGAGGTTCTCATCGATTATATCGATCTTGGCGCGCAGCTGATCGATATTCTCCTTCCATTCCTGAGAATCTGAGTCAGCATCCCTTACGTATATCTTATTGTACAGAAGATCACTGAGTTCCGGAGGGGTCAGCTGCTGCTTTGCATCACTCAAGGCCACTGATGGATTGCAGTGTGACTCGATCATCAGTCCCTCGAATCCGAGATCAAGAGAGCGCTGCGATATCTCCTGAATGTAATCCTTGCTGCCGCCAAGATGGCTAGGATCAACAAAGAACGGAAGCTCAGGATAACGGCTGCGGAGTTCGATTGCGATATGCCATTGAGGGTCATTGCGATACTTTATCTTCTCGAATGTCGAGAATCCGCGATGAATGACTCCGAGCTTTCTGATGCCGGCACTGTTCAGACGCTCGAGCGCTCCGATCCAAAGGTCCAGATCCTGATTGACAGGGTTCTTCACAAGCACAGGAATATCCGTGCCTTTCAACGCATCCGCAATCTCCTGCACGAGGAAAGGATTGGCCGTTGTCCTTGCTCCGATCCACACAAGGTCCACTCCATGCCTGATACACTCGCGGACATGTTTCTCGCTCGCCACTTCCGTAGATATCTTGAGGCCGTATTCGCTGCGTACCTTCTCCATCCATTCAAGTCCTGGGGCACCTACACCTTCGAAGCATCCCGGATGTGTCCTCGGCTTCCATATTCCTGCACGGAAGACATTGATTCCCATTTCCTTGAGCCCTTTTGCCGTCTCCATCAACTGTTCTTCAGACTCAGCGCTGCACGGACCGGCGACAACGCTCGGACGCGGATCAGTAAACATTCCCCACTCATATAAAGGAATGATGTCAAGTTTCTTGTTTGCCATAGTATTTAGTTTATCTTATTATTCTTCTGATACGGTTGGATTCCTCTATGAGATGTCGTATCTCATCTTCGTCCGAATCAGCTATCGCCTTTCGGAACTCGTTCATCTTCTCGATATATGTATCCATCACATGGAGGACGTTGTCCCTGTTCTGCGTCAGGATCGGAGTCCACATGTCCGGGCTGCTCTTCGCCAGACGGACTGTCGACGAGAAACCTCCCGATGCCAGATCGAAGATGTGCTTTTCATCCTTTTCCTTCTCAAGCACCGTAAGCGCCAAGGCGAAAGAAGTGACATGCGAGATATGGGAGATATATGCCGTATGGACGTCATGGTTTGACGAATTCATATATATCGTCCTCATGTTCAGCGTGTTGTACAGTTCTTCCACTTTCCGCACCGCCTTAGGCGAAGACTCCTGCGAATCGCAGATGATGCAGGCATGACCGTCGAAAAGTCCCGGCATGGCCGCCCATGGACCGCTGTACTCCGTTCCCGCCATCGGATGCGAAGCGACATAGTTGCGTCTCATCGGATGGTACTTCACGCTGCGCTCGAGCTGTTCCTTCGTCGAACACACATCCATCACCACGCGCTCGCATTTCCCCGCCTTTTCCTCTTCATGGAAACGGTCGAGTACGTCAGGAAGCATGCGGACAGCCGCACCTACCGGCACAGATATCACGACGATGTCGCTTTCCGCCACACATTCGTCATAGCTTACTATACGGTCCACAAGGCCGATCTTCTCCGCCGCCGCGGCATTTACCGGTTCCGCCTCGACTCCGAGGATTTCCCTCGCAAAGCCCCGACGCTTCAGATCGACAGCCATCGAGCCGCCTATAAGTCCTAGTCCTATTATTCCTACCTTCATATCTTCTTTTTCATGATACACAACCTCTTGGTAATCAAGGTGTTAAATACTTTATCCCGACAGCCTCGCCATGCGGGACAAAATATCAACTCGCTGATATTCAGCCGAGTACGCCACACGCTTTTATCTGTGACGCTGCCTTTTTCAGGGTCTCCGGCTTTGCACAAAGCGATATGCGGATAAAGTTTCCTCCATTCCTGCCGAAAATAAAGCCAGGGGTGATGAAAACTCCGGCTTCGTAAAGAATCCTGTCGGATACGACCTGACCGGGAGTCCTTCCGTCGCCTTCCGCGACTTCCGACGGAACCTTTCCCCAAAGAAACATTCCAGTGCTATCCTTGTCATATCTGGCACCCAGAAGATCGAAGATCTCCCCGGCCAGGACTCTTCTGCGCCGATACTCTTCATTCAGCTGCGAGAACCATTCCGGACCTTGATTCAAAGCCTCAACCGCAGCGACCTGAAGCGGCTTGAACATACCTGAGTCCATCTGGCTCTTGACCTTTAATATCTCTGCAATCACCTGAGACTCAGCTGCCACCATACCTATTCGCCAACCTGCCATGTTGTGGGCTTTGCTGAGGGAATTAAGTTCCAGACAGCACTCTTTCGCTCCAGGCTGGGCAAGTATCGACAGCGGACGGTCATTCAGAATGAAGCTGTACGGATTGTCATTACAGATCATGATGCCGTGCCTTCTTCCGAAATCGACAAGCTTCTTGTAAAGTTCTTCCGAAGCAGGAGCACCGGTCGGCATGTTCGGATAATTCGTCCACATGATCTTGACTCCTCTCAGATCCATCTGCTCGATAGCCTCGAAGTCAGGCTGCCAGCCGTTCTCCTCGCGAAGATCGTATGTCAAGATTTCCGCCTCTACGAGTTGAGATGCCGAAGAATAGGTCGGATACCCAGGGTCAGGAACCAGCACCTTGTCTCCTTTATCAAGGAAGGCCAGGGAAATCAGCAGAATAGCTTCCTTGGATCCTACAAGGGGCTGGATCTCGGTCTTCGGATCTAGTCCGACACCATACCAGCGTCGATACCAGTCGGCAAATGCCTGCCTCAGCTCCGGGAGTCCCACATAGCTCTGATAAGCATGGTTTCCAGGCTGTCGCGCACTTTCGCACAAAGCCTCTATTGCTGGCATCGGCGGAATGCCGTCAGGCGAGCCGATGCCGAGGTTGATCACGAGCTCCTCACCACGAAGCGCACGATCGGCATTCATCTGCGCAATTTCCTTCAACTTGCGTGAGAAGTAGTATTCCTGAACGCTTTCCGTCCTTTTTGCCGGTCTTATCATCATATCGCTGCTGTATATTCTCCTAAAATGTTCATATCTTCCATAAGCGGACGGACCGCCGCAAGGGCCTGTTCGTAACGGATGTAATCGTCAAACTTGATGTCCACATAAAAAAAGTATTGCCACTCCTGTCCCGGAATCGGAAGGGACTGGATCCTCGTCAGATTCATGCCATAGAAAGACATGATGGTAAGCACGTGCGCAAGAGATCCGGGGGCATGCGGAAGCGTAAAGCACATCGACGCCTTGTTTACCTTTGTCTTGTCGACCGTCAGCCCATCATCAAAGATCAGGAATCTCGTGAAGTTCTGCTTATATGTCTCGATACTTTCCGCAAGTATGTCAAGACCATACATTTCCGCCGCCAGCACCGACGCCACAGCTCCGACCCCCATCAGGCCTTCGGCAGCAACATCCGCCGCACTCTTTGCGGTATCTTCGGATTCGACCAGCCTTATCCACGGATAGTCCTTGAAGAATTCACGCGTCTGGTTGATGGCCATGTAATGCGTACGCACTTCCTTTATATCCTCTACCTTCTGTCCCGGCAAAGCCATGAGGTTCTGCTGAATGCGCAGGAACACCTCTCCCTTTATCTTGCGGTCATATTTACGAAGCAGCTCGAAGTTCGGAAGGAGTCCTCCTGAAACAGTATTCTCGATAGCCATCACAGCTGCATCGGCTGCGCCTTGGTCCATGCTCTTGTAAAGTCCGTCGAATGTAAGACACTCCACGATTTCCGGCACACCTTCGCCGCATGACTGATAGAACATGCGCGCCGCCTGCTCGTGAAAACACCCCTTGACTCCCTGTATTGCAACTTTTTTCATAACAATAAAAATGCTGCCCGGTTGTCCGGACAGCACAATAGATGATTCTATATCATTCGATACACAGCGTCCGGTCTACCCCCTTTTCTGGAAATAGAAGCAATAATAACCGAAGCTGTTAAATCGATAAGTTCCCATAACGGATGCAAATATAGAAAAAATATCTATACGGTCATCATGTCCTTTTCTTTTGCAGCAACAAGCTCGTCAACTTTCTTTGCAAAAGCATCTGTCTCCTTCTGTACGAGCTGCTCATACTCCTTCTGGAGATCCTCCGGCATGCCGTCCTTGTTCGCCTTCTTGAGAGCCTCGATCGCATCGCGACGTGCATTGCGCACGCTCACCTTTGCGTTCTCGCCGGCACCCTTCGCCTTCTTGATGAGCTCCTTACGACGTTCCTCAGTAAGAGGCGGAACCGTACAGCGGATGCTCTCTCCGTTGTTTGACGGTGTGAGACCTATGTTTGCGTCGATGATAGCCTTCTCGATAGCTGCGATCATCTTCTTCTCCCAAGGCTGAAGCATGAGAGTCTTCGCATCAGGAGTAGTCACGGAAGCCACCTGAGGGATCGGTGTAGGACTTCCATAGTAATCAACCATTACGTTATTGAAAACCAGCGGATTGGCCTTTCCTACGCGATATGTCTTGAGCTCCTCGTCGAGGTGGTTGACAGCATTGGACATCTTGTCCTTGGCAGCTGCCAGAATTTCTTTAGCCTTTGTAATCATAGTATTTTTGTTTTGATATTATACATGTACCAATGTGCCGACCTTCTCGCCCTTCACGAGCTTTGTAAGGTTGCCCTTCTGATTCATATCGAAGACAATGATCGGCATGTTGCCTTCACGGCAAAGCGCGAACGCCGTCTGATCCATAACCTTGAGACGGTCTTCGATCGCCTTGTCGAAGCTGAGTTCGTCATACTTCACCGCATTCGGATCCTTTTCAGGGTCAGCAGTGTATACTCCGTCCACGCGCGTACCCTTGAGAAGGGCATCTGCACCGATTTCAAGAGCACGGAGAGCTGCGCCGGAATCTGTCGTGAAATATGGATTTCCCGTACCGCCGGCAATCAGGGCGACTCCACCCTTCTCCATCACAGCAACAGCATCATCCCTCATGTAGTAGCGCGCAACCGGCATCATCGGAGTAGCCGTAAAGACCTCGGCATCAACACCTGCGGAACGTATCGCCATAGCAAGGCCAAGCGAATTGATCACGGTTGCAAGCATACCCATCTTGTCGCCATTGACCCTGTCAAAGCCTTTTCCTACGCCCTGAAGACCCCTGAAGATGTTGCCCCCGCCGATCACGATAGCGACCTGAAGGCCATTCTTCACTGCAGCCGCAACCTCTTCGGCATAAGCCGCCAGCCAGTTTTCGTCAATACCTTTGCCGGCAGGGCCTCCAAGGCTCTCGCCGCTCAATTTCAAAAGAACGCGCTTATAAGTACTCATATCTCTAATGTTTTCAAAAATTCAAGCAAACAAAAGTATCGAATTATTATGAAACTTCCAAGAAAGAATATATCTTTGCATGATAGAAGCGCATATTCTGACTGAATATTAACTATAAAAGATTATAACAATTATGGCACTTTCTTCTATTACCAAGAAGCTCATCATGAGTCTCAGCGGTCTGTTCCTGATCGTGTTCCTTCTTCTGCACATGACCATCAACTTCTTCTCAGTGATCGACTCGTTCACAGGAAAGTATGGCGCAGCTGACGGACTCTTCCAGGCAGGTTGCGATTTCATGGCACTTCCGATCATCACAGTAATGGTTCCAGTTCTTGCAGCAGGCTTCCTCGTACACATCGTCTATGCCCTGATCCTTACTTACGGTAACCTCAAGGCACGTGGTACAGAGCGCTACGCTGTTGCAAACAAGACTAAAGCAGAATCTTGGGCAGCAAAGAACATGCTTGTCCTCGGTATTGTGGTCCTCGGTCTCGTGGCATTCCACCTCAACCACTTCTGGGCAGACATGCAGCTCGCTGAGTGGATGGGTGAGCACGCAGCAAATCCATACGACCTTCTCAACGCTACATTCCAGCACTGGTGGATGGTAGCTATCTACCTCGTCTGGTTCGCAGCACTCGGACTTCACCTCTGCCACGGTTTCTGGAGCGCATTCCAGAGCATCGGACTCAGCAACAAGGTATGGGAAAAGAGACTCATGTGCATCGGATACGTTTTCGCAGCTGTAATCGTTCTCGGCTTCGCAGCTACTGCTATCAACGCATTCTGCCAGGCTAACTGCTGCTGCTAATCTGAAACGCAATACAAAAGAAGCCGCCCGGCCATCATACGATGCCGGGCGGTTCTTTTATAACATAGAATATCCTACTCAATATCAATCCTCGATACCTCGTCGACGCCAGGGATGGCGGCGATGCTGTCCATGGCGGTCTGGAGTTCGTTCATGGAGTGGACGGAGAAGTCTATCGTGCAGACGCCGATATTGTCGACGGTCTCGGTGCTGAGGCTCAGCATCGAGAGACGGAGTTTCTCGGTTATGCATTCGACAAGGTCGCTAAGGAGATGGTATCGGTCTATCGCCCTGACACTTATACGTACCGGATAAAGCAGTGAAGGGTTTTCATCGAATGAGACCGCCACGATCGAATCGCCATGCTGGGATGCCAGGCGGATCGCGCTCTGACAGTTTCTCTTATGAACCTGGATGGTGCCGTCCGGATTCTTGAATCCGATCACCTCGTCGCCCGGAAGCGGATGGCAGTTCGGACATCGCTGGTAGCCTGTCGTTTCCTTATGAGACAGGAAGGAATTGATATACTTTCGTGCCTTATAGGTCAGGACATTGTCAAGCCAGTCCAGCTGCGGCTCAGCACGCTCGTCCGTTCCGATCTCGACGCAGTCACCTCTGCGAAGCGGTGTCTTTATCGAACACAGTTTTCCGTTGATACGGGCATAATGTGCCTTCATACCTATCCCGCTATGAATCTCGAAAGCGAAATCAAGGGCTGTAGCCCCCTGAGGCAGGATTATACCTCGGCCTTTCGGCGTAAAGACCATTATATCATCGTAGTAGAACGAAGAAGTCACTCCTTCCATGAAATCGAGGCCTTCCTCCTGATCCGCCACCTCCTTCAGAAGTTCATTGAACTTGCTGAGCCATGACTTGATGTTCTCGTCCGTACGTTCGGCTGCGCAGCCAAGACGGCCGTTTCGCATCATTCGTTCTGACGAAATATGGATCTCCTCCCATATGCCCCTGTCATTCAGGAGCTTTACCTGGAAGCTCTGGTAGCCGTTCTCCTTCGGAGCATCTATATAGTTCGAAACGCTTCCCGGACGTTCCTTGAATGCGTCGGTAAGGGCGGAATATATGCGGAGGCTGGTATCCTTCTCGGACAGTGGTTCATGATCGCGATAGATGATCCTTACATAATATTTCGTATCCACATGGGCGAAGTCGCAGCCTCTGGCGTTCATCTTCAGCCAGATGCTGTACGGCTTGCGGTAGCGGACCTCCGTACGGGCCTTGATGCCACGCTCGGCGAGCAAAGCCTCTATCTTCGAGGTGAAAGCCTCGATATGCGGACGGGCAGCCGTAAACTCCTCATCAAGAAGCTTTTCCAGAAGGGAATATTCGCGTGGACAGCGATATTGGAACGACAGGTTTTCGAGTTCGGTCTTGACATGATAAAGTCCGAGGCGGTTTGCCAGCGGGGCATAGAAATAGTCGGTCTCTCCGGCTATCTTCATCTGCTTGTCCGGCCTCATGCTGCTCAGCGTACGCATGTTGTGCAGACGGTCAGCCAGCTTGATGAGCAGAGCACGGACATCATACTGCATGGAGGCAAGGATCTGACGGAAATTGTCTATCTGCTTGGACTGGACGTACTTGTCCTTCTTCTCCTTGGTCACGACACCCACGATGAAGGCCACTTCGTCTCCAAAGCGCTCACGGATATCCTCTATCGTATATGGAGTATCTTCTACAACATCGTGCAGGAAGGCAGCAATCACAGAGTCTGCGCCAAGTTCCAGCTCCTCTGCCACGATACGCGCCACATTCACCGGATGAATGATATACGGCTCTCCTGACTTGCGCTTCTGCGGGGCATGAGCCTCGCGTGCGAACTCAAAGGCTGCACGCAGCCTGGCCATATCCTGAGGATCCTCCTTATGCTCCAGTTCACGGAACAATCCGTCCGCCAGATTCTGGATCACGACATCATAGTTAGTTTCCATAGGCTCTGTGATTAAAGCGATAAAGAGCCAAATTTAGAAAATTTTTCTCAAATCTGTTCTTCTGCCGCTGACTTTCCTTTCATAAGGTTTGACAGGCCTTTGCCCATCGCCGTCATGGTCTTGGCCACAGTACCGGCAAGGACACCGGGAATGGCGACAAAAGCCGACTTGAATGCCGCTATGGAAACCGCCTTGCGGCGCTGTCTGCCGGTCAAGGCGTCCGGACCTTCCGTCAGAAAGGACTTCGTAACATATCCGATCCTGAGCGTCAGAAGGGCGTTGACCGCTCCCTGAATCGCGGACTCGGTCACGACCCCAGGGATCTTAAGCCCGGCCAGGGCCCCTGCAATCGAGGATTCTCCGGCAAGATCGTTCACGATTTCAGATGTACAATATGAAATCAGAGTGGTGGAAAGGATGTTCACATAAAGACGGAACAGCTGTCCGCGTGTCGGACGGAAGCCGGTCGAAAGTATCAGGTCTTCCATCTGACGGTAGTTAAGCACCAATATTGCAACAGAATCCACGATGCTGTTCTGCGATACGGCCGTGATGAGGAAGACGGACTTGGCCCACTCCTTCATCCTTGAATTGATGCCGCTCACTCCCAGTGACTTATCGCCTTCAAACCTGAGTGTCAGTTCCTTATCCAGCACGGATTTCAACAGCTCAAGGTCATCTCTGCTGTTCATCAACGCTTCCGAGAACTCGGCCTGATGCTTCTTTCTCAGTTCTTCATCCTCAATATAGCCGCAGGCAGATGCAAGCCGCTTCCCGAACCCGTTCAGTTTCTGAAGATCAGCCGTCCCGTCCACCTTCAGAGCCGGGAACTCCGGTGCGCTGTGCACGCGGATAATAGGACCGATGACGAAGATCACGGCAAGGACAAGCACAAGGACATAGAATGCGTACTCGACATAAACGGTTCCGCACACTTCACCCAGCTTCTCGGCAATCGTGATGACATTGCCAAGAAGCATCATCACAATAACCGTGATGAAGACACCGGCTATCAGCAGAAGATTCCTTTTCATGGTCATCGGCTGATTGGCAGGGTCTTGTCACGCAGCCATGCGGCCGTACGTGCAGGAAGGACTGAAGCCAACGTCCGGTACACGCGGTCATTGAATGCATTGAGCCAGTTCAGCTCAGCATCCGTAAGCAGTTCGACAACGACAGCGGATGTGTCTATGTGACAACATGTGAGCGTTTCGAATTCGATCCAGTCACCGAATGCGTTCACGCCCGCCTCACGGCAAAGGAGCACATTCTCATGACGCACTCCATGCAGACCTTCACGGTATAGCCCCGGCTCGACCGATGTGATCATGCCAGGAAGCAGAGGCTGGCTGTTGAAGTTCTGACGGAACTCGTGCGGGCCTTCATGGACGCAGAGCCAGTAGCCGATGCCGTGACCTGTTCCGTGACCGAAGTTCCTGTGCGTCTGCCAGAGAGGGTTACGCGCAAGGATATCGAGATGGCACCCTGTTGTCCCCCTAGGGAATACGGCCATGGAGAGATCTATCATTCCCTTGAGTACCAGCGTATAATCCTCCTTCTCGAGAGCGGTGCACTCGCCCATCGGTATAGTTCTGGTCGTGTCTGTCGTACCGGTGAGATACTGTCCGCCCGAATCTATCAGATAAAGGCCGTGCGGAGGAATGACGAGAGAGCCTTCCGACGGCGTAGAATAATGCGGCAGAGCTCCAGAAGGGCCATATCCTGATATGTTCTCGAAACTGTTGCCTCTGTATCCCGGTATCTCGGCTCTGAAGGCAGTAAGCTTCTCCGAAGCCTCCCATTCGGTCACCTCGCGACCGGTAGCCACTTCCTCCTCAAGCCAATGAAGGAAGCTGACAAGAGCCGCTCCGTCATCGATGAACGTCTGTCTGAGATGCTCGATCTCCGACGGACATTTTATGGCCTTCTCAAGAATTACGGGGGAAGTTCCCAATACAAGGTTTTCTTCTGTATATGAATCTGTTATATAAGCATGAAGATGGTGGTTCAAGGTCGACGGATCGACGAAAAGACGTACCGGGGCCGTCTCATCCGTAAAGTCTGACAGAGCAAAGAACACAGCGTCGTAGTCCTCGATGTCGACATCGTCCATCTCGAGCTCGCTGAAGCTGTCAAGAGTGTCCGGATCCGGTTCTCCTTCAGCCGACGACTTCTTTACAAACCATTTCACCGAGTCTTGCGAAACAAGAAGGTATGATATCACAAGAGGGTTGTAGTCAATGTCGCTACCTCTGGTATTGAGCATCCACGCGATCTCATCAAGAGATGTGAGGAGCACCCTGTCCACTCCCTGAAGAAGCATCCACTTGCGGAGCCAGGAAATCTTCTCCTTTCGAGGAATGCCTCCGAAGCACTCCACATCGAGAGTCGCTATCGGTGTCACAGGAATCAGAGGCCTGCCTTCCCAAAGTTCCTCGAGCATGTCAGGTACATCCACGACGAGTCCGCCTTCGCCGAGAGCCTCGGTAAGTTCTCGTACGGCACTGACACTCTGGCAAAGGCCGTCCACAGCTACCGTCTTCACGCGTCCAGAAAGCCATTGAGGGATGCTCACGGCCTCCGGTACGCGAAGCTTGTGCAGTTCCACGCCCGTTCCCTCAAGCTGTGAAAGAGCCTGGATGAAATAACGGGTATCCGTCCAGAGACCGGCATGATCCATAGTCACGACGATATCTCCTGCTTCGCCGGTAAAGCCGCTCAGCCACTCGACCTGTTTCCACCTTGGGGCAGGGTACTCGCTGCTGTGCGGGTCTGATCCCTTGATGATCACGGCCTCCCAGCCGTTCTTCTCCATGATGCCTCTCAGGGCTTCGATTCTCTCGGTATGAATGTTTCCCATATCCATTAATGTTTTTGTTTCAACGTTATCATGAAGGTTCAGACTACCTGAATCTGAACGAATAAAGTTCGCAGAGCGACTTGTCTGCAACCGGCGAACGGAAGACGAAATACATCGCCCTCTTGCCTTTCGCCTTGATGCAGCTCAGGTCTACCGGCGTGCTGAGTTCCGTCATGACCTGAGGCAAGGATGCGTCGATCTTGAGCGTTCCGATGACCTTTCCCCCTCTGCTTTCATACGGACTGTCAAGCATGACCACAAGTTCACCGTCAACACCTCCCGGCACCATGGCGAACTCCAGCGCCAGGTCTTCACACTTGCGGGCCTTGTCAAAATTGAAATATCTGTAGCCGACAATCGACCCAGCCGTATTGTTCACGACCGGCGAGTCCGGAATCTTGTTGTTGAAAGGTCCTGTATATGAAGTGCCGTCAAGGTACGTAGCCTTGAAATATGATCCTGAAAAATGATAGTGCGGATAGGTCGCATATGACTGGGTAGGGCCAGTCACGCGATATGCGATGCCGGCAGGAGTGTTGTGGAAGGGGTCGAGACCCTCCGTTGCAAATCCCTCGGAAGTGACTTCCCCCTCTGAGATGTACACTTTGCCGCCCGGTCCTTTCTCGACCTTGACCTCTATCGGAGCCACCATGGCCTGACGGCAGTACTCGGTCAGACCGGCCTGTCTGTGATAGAAGACCCACCAGCGGCCGTTGATCTCACAGATGCTTCCGTGAGTGTTGCCGGACGGATATGCCGCGCGGATCACATTACCTTGCTCATCGACATCCCTTGCACGTCCGTCGATGATCGTGCCGCCGTATGTGAAAGGTCCGAGAGGATGGTCGCCGTACGCATAGGCGAGAGTGAAATTGCTGCCCGGAAGGCCGAATTCGCCTTCGCGTGTCCAGCGGCTGTATACGAACACATACTTATCTTCGACCTTGCGGATCGATGAGGCCTCGAAGAACCTGTAGGTCTGGTCTTCATTGAGGTTCGGAATCAGACTCACGATTTCAGTACCTGGCTTTACGGTCGCCATGGTCACAGGATCAAGCTCGGCCGCCCATGATTCCTGATATCCCCAATAACCGTATACACGGCCGTCATCATCTACAAAGACTGCCGGATCGAAACCGAGGATTCCTTCCGTACTCCATGAATTCTCCTTGCTCCAGTTGAAGACCTCGAACGGTCCGTCAGGACGCAGCGACCTCGCCACCATGCTGTTTCTTCCGCCAGCCTGATTGTTGGGATACAGGTAGTATACCTTGCGGCCGTTCTCTATCCTTTCCGCCACATCCGGCGCGAAAAGCACGTCTCCTTCTCCCGAATCATGAAGAAGGTTTCCATCGCGGTCATGAGTGGACTTGAAGATAATGCCGTCGTAACGCCAGTCAGTGAGGTCATCGACGGAAGCCGACCATACGACGAGTTCCTTTCCGCAATAATCCGTCACACGCGAATCATGTGAACCATAGATATATGCACGATACTCCCCCGGCTTGTCAGGATCCTCGAAGACGTATGGCTCGCCGTCAGGAATATGCTCCCACAAAGGAAGATAAGGATTCTGCGCAAAAAGGGTCTGAGCCGCAAGAAAAGCGGCTGCTGATATACATACAGTGATGATTCTTTCCGTGATTTTCATATGCTTCATGCTTAGATTCCACAATTATACGGATTTTTTGCGGATTTTCCACATGAATACAGGTCACACCAGATCAGAAATGATGCTGTCGCAGACAAAAAAACGTGATTCAG
Source organism: Bacteroidales bacterium (assembly GCA_017937885.1). Taxonomy (GTDB): domain Bacteria; phylum Bacteroidota; class Bacteroidia; order Bacteroidales; family UBA932; genus Cryptobacteroides. The sequence continues at coordinate 37,035 of JAGBCS010000022.1, read as the reverse complement.
GGATCCTGAGGCTGCCGGACGGAATGCGGACAAGGTTTCCGACAGCAAGGGCCCGCTCCAGTTCATGATGGTTGCAATGCTCCTTCATGTAGCTCTCGGCAACGCCCCCGGATGTCCGTAGGCCGAGCATTATCCGCTCCATCACAACCTGCTCCCGGGTCAGTTTCTCCCCGTCCTGCACCGATGACGGATCTGCGACATATCCCTTCAGATCCTCCCTGTTCCACCGTCTGGTCCAGGTCCGTGTGTCCAGACTATGCGCTCCGGGTCCGAAGCCGACATACGGCACATGCCGCCAATAAGCGCCGTTGTGCTTCGCTTCGAATCCCTCCCGGGCGAAATTCGATATTTCATAGTGATGATATCCGGCCTCGCCAAGAGCCTTGCAAAGCATCTCGTACTGTCTCCTGCAAAGATCTTCGGGAGCCTCCGTCCATTCTCCCCTTTCGACAAGCGAAGCCAGAGCGCTTTCCGGTTCGACGGAAAGCTGGTATGAGGATATATGCTTCGGAAGTGTCCCGGACGCAGATATGCCAAGAGCCTTTTCAAGCGTCTCACTCCATTGGGCATCAGACAGTTGCGGAAGGCCAAAAATAAGATCTATGCTGATATTCCGGACACCGGCGTTCTCGAGGACAGCATATGCCTTCCGGGCTGTCGCCGCATCATGCCTGCGGTTCATGAACTTCAGCACATGGTCATCGAAAGACTGGACACCCATGCTGATGCGGTTCACTCCAAGCTTCAGAAGCCCCTCTATGTATGCTTCGCCTTTTTCCACGACATCTTCGGGATTGACCTCGACAGTAAATTCGTCGTAAGGACCTCCATGCCCGGCTTCTCGCAGAGCATCCGTCAGACCAGCGAAAACAGAAAGGGGCAGCACCGATGGGGTGCCGCCTCCTATATAAAGCGTATTGACTTCGTCAGAAATCTCGTCCGAACGCATCACCACCTCTTTGCGGAGCGCCCGGGCAAAGGCTTCCTTGCCACATCGTGCATCTATCTCGGAATAAAAGCCGCAATAGGTGCAGAAACTCCTGCAGAAGGGTATGTGTACGTATATCACGGCTATCGGAGCAGAAGCTCTGCTGTGCCGAGGGATGTCTGCTCAGTATAAGCCTCGACTGTGTAGATTCCCTTGGCGTAAGTCGAGATGTCGTTCAGATAGATGCTCAGCTCGACCTCCTTGCCCTGATAGTCCACCTCACGTGATGCAGAGCAGATCATAGGCTCTCCGTTCACCTCGAAGGTCCTCTGAGTGCTGTTTGTAAGAAGGATGCCATCCGGATCCTTGACCCTTATGTATACCCTTACCGGTCCCTTAGGAGCCAGATCGTTCTCCACAAGGCTGAGGGTGGTGAGAAGTCTTACAACCCTGCTGCTTCTGTCTGTAACCTTGTCAGAACCGTTGTAAGCCTCGATCTTGAGACCGCGTGCCTTGATCACCGAACCTGTCGCCACCTGACCCGCAAGACTTTCGACAGTCTTGCTCAGCTCCTCCTGGATCCTTCTGCTTTCTGCAGCCTCACGACGTGCGGCAGCAGCGTCTGCCGTAAGCTTCTTGTTGAGGGTGTTCAGCGAGTCGATCTGAACGATGTAGCTGCGCATGATGCTTCTCAATGTACCGAGCTCCTTCTCATACTGACGTATCTTCGTACGGTTCGTAGCCTCAGTATGCTTGATCCTCTCGATCAGCTGGGACACTTCCTCGCGAGAAGAGTCGAGCTGCGAGTTGATGGTATCATAATCAGATGAAAGCGATGCATAATCGTTCTGAAGCTCTATCATCTGTGCAGTAAGTTCCTCCTTTTCTACGGTGAGCTCATTGACAAGAGTCGTCTTCTGATACCAGATGTAGGCAAGAGCGCCTGCAAGAGCTATCGCAACGACGATGAGCACATACATGATTTTTTTCAATGTGTTGTCTTCCATATTCCGTTTGTTTAAATATAGCGACCGCAAAGATAGCAAAATCTCGGATTTTTCGTATATTTGTGAACATGTTCATACAAATATAGGCCCATGAAATACCTTATAAGAGCTGTCAAGTACTTCTTCTACTTCGCATTCCTTACCACGGCGATCGTCCTTGCCCTTGTGCTTATCGGAGCTGTGGAGGGTGACATTGATACGATTTTCAACGGAGGATACAGCGCCCTTTGGAAGATTGCCATATTTTTTGCAGTTGTCGCTGCGGTATATCCCAAAGTGGGCTTCATCTGCAGGGAAATTGCAGCCGACAGGGAGTGGAAGGAGATAAGAGACGAAGTGCTGGAATATTTCAAGGAAAGGCGCTATGACCTTGAAAGCGAGTCAGAAGACACAGTGACGTTCCGCTTCAGAGACACGGCCGGCAAACTGTCAAAGATGTATGAAGACAGGCTCACCCTCGCCAGAACGCCTCATGGCTACACTCTGGAAGGACTGCGCAAGGACGTGATGAGGCTCGCCACAGGATTGGAATACCGCCTGAATCCTCAGACAGAGGAGCAGGAAAACAGATAAACCATATCCGTCATACTATGGAAGAATTGAAGACAGTTGCGAAATTTGCCGACCCGATGCTTGCAAGCATCGCGGAAGGACTGCTCAGATCGAACGGCATCGACGCGGAAATCTTCGGAGAGGTCTCTTCGTATCCGTCATTCAATGCCGCAGAGCAGAACATCGAGCTCAAGGTCAATGCAGGTGACTACGAGTCAGCATTGAGCATCTTGGCTGCTTCAGACAAGGCGGAGTAGAACTCCTCGCCGAAATAGCGCTCTATAGGTTCGCGTAGAAACTCATATACGCGGACCTTTTCTTTTTTTCCTTTTGCAAAAGCGTCCTGACATATGTGCCATCTGTGGAGATTCAGCGCTCTTGTACCGTTGCTCAGCTGAGTGATACGGATAGGATAGAGCCAGCAGGAGATAGGCTTCCTGAAATCACCTTCGCCCTTGAACCAGCATCTCTCCATCGAGCAGAAACAGTTGCCCTGCTCGTCGAAAAGCGTATAGGCACATTCCTCGCTTCCCGGCACCAGCGGAGTCACCATGTCGCCGTCTCTGTCTATCTCGAAAAAGCCTTTGGCGGCAACGGCCGCGCGGCCCTCCTCCGACATGACAGGTGAGAAAATATGATAATTCTTCTCTATGGCCTCTGCTTCGCACTCCTCCATCGGAGCACCGCTGTCCCCTATGACACAGCAGCATCCCTTGCATTTTTCATAATCACACGCAAAGTACTCCGTAAGTATCTCCTCTGAAACGAGGCAGTCATCTATCTGAATTATAGTCCCGTGGTACATGTTATTTCTTTCTTATTATATATTCGACTTTGGATCCCTTGTCCAGAGACGAGAGTATCCATTTAACCTTGACGGAAGTCACAGCATCGGTCTTTCCGCCGTAACCGGTAGTGAAATCCTTGCCGGAAAGCTGTCTGCGCGAAATCGCGTTAAGCCAATAATATGGATCATTCATCTCCAGCTTGATGCGGTCCTTGAGCTGGGCCTTGAAGGCCTTCATGTCCTGATCAGAAACTTCGGCATTCTGCAGGTCGGCAAGAACCGAACGTACGACGGCAAGCGCCACAATAGGTCCCGTTCTGTCGACGCCGGTCGCAAATCCCTCATCGGCCGCCTCCTCAAGCGAAATCAGGATGTTTATCCTCTCCTGCGGATAGATCTTGCAGTCATGAGACAGGCTGAAGGTCATTCCCGAATTCTCCAAGGCATCAGCAAGACGTTTCTTCAGCACCATGGCAGCTATCTGTGCGGCCATGTAGTTATCCGTAGTCAGCGCCAGAGGGGCAGACATGGCTATTTCAACGCTGTTCCCAGTTCCTTCCGTAACGTAGGTCGACTCGCCCGAAGACGGCTGATAACGTATCGGAGTTCTCCTGAACGTGCGGTTGTCTGTCCTGAAGCCTCCGACATGTTCGCTCAGCACCTTCTTCAGATCCGATTCGTCCATATCTCCCAAGATCACGAGCACGCCGTCGTTCATCTTCTCTGACTGACTCCTGAAATATGATTCAGCCTTATCCTGAAGATTTTCAGGAATCATCCTCAGCGCCTTCTTTGACGAATAGATGTAGTCCGGACACATCAGGCTGTCAATGATGACGGTCCTTTCAGCTGCCGAACCTACTATGTAGTCGCGCCTCAGCGCTTCGTTGTCCGCATATTCCTTTGCCGCTTCCTTATCCGGTTCCCTCTGATACATGACAGCCAGCAGGGCCTTCATGAGCAGATCAGCCTTCTGCTTCGGAGCGACTCCGCTCACCATCATCGCCGACAAGCCGACATGCGAATCGATGGTTATCCCTTCGGAATTGAGGAGCTTGACAAAATCCCTGCCCGGCATTCCGCTTATCTTTCCCATAAGAAGATAGTCTGCCACATAACCACCCTCTCCCGCTGCGAGATCCTTGATGCTGCAGAATCCGTCATTCTGGGCAAGGGCATAATGGAGACGTCCTTCAGTCGGCATCTTCTTATAGACGACGCTGAATCCGTTTGCAAAAGTCCAGACGGTTCCGGATGACATCGGATCCTGCTTTGTCGTCTTTATCTTGACTTTATCCTCAGGCAAAGAGACCTTGATATCCTCCACTCCGTAGGTGCTCTTTTCAGACGGCACAGGTTCTTCGTCCCACACATAATCAAAGACCGTCTTCACAAAGTCGCCAGCAAAATCTGCAGTGTAGCTCACCGTAAGATTGCGCTCCTTGTCAAGGATGGCGGATGAGATTCCGTTGAACAGTCTCAGCTCCGTCGTGTCCGCCAGCTTTCTGGACGAAAGAAAGTCTACCTTTGTCTTAAAGGTCGCCAGACTGCCGTTATAAAGGAATGCTGAAGCACATTTGTCTACAAGCTCAGAATTATCCGTGATCGGATTGTCTGTCTCGTCATGCGCAGCATCGATGCAGATCCGTTTTATGCGTGCCAGATCTTCTGAAGAAGTCATTCCTGCATCGATATCCGACATCACTCTCGAGATCGAAGATACAGCCTCCATGAAATGGTCTGCCTTTACGCATACTTTCACAGCGAACTTCTCATCGTCAGAAGTCTTGTAACCCGGGAGATAGCTGCAGCTGACATCAGCAACCGGTATGCCCTGACGTCCGAGATCCTCAAGAATCTTTTCGCGTGCGATCATGCCGAGCTCAGAGATGAACATCTCGGAAATAATAGGCTGGACCGTGTTCATATACTCCCATGACGGTCTCGCCATACGCCACGTTGCAGTAACCGATACCAGACCTCCCGGAACACCCGGACCAGTCTCATATACAGCGGTTTCCTGTTCCTCCCAGACATAATCCGGACGAGGCTCGGACACCTTTGCAGGGGTCATCATGGACATATATCGGAGTTTTGACTCAAGCGAAACAGGATCCACATCTCCGGCGATCACGACAGCCTGATCAGAAGGGGCATACCACTTCCTGATGAAATCATCATCTGAAGTGCTGACCCTGTCCACAATATCCAGCAACACGAGAAGAGTCGAGTCCAGGACTGTCTCCGAAGTCAGGATCACATCCTCGAAATGGAAAATTGTAGCATCTTCCGTCACATCCACAAATCCGCTTCCTCCAGGAGTCACTCCCTTCGAAGTCATGAAGGCCTGTGGAGAAGACGACAGGCATCGCGGAAGGCAGGCAAGCGCATCCTGCGCGGTCTTCACGACCTTGTCCGGATCCACATCGTCTGCCGTATTGCGTCCCGTCTTCTGGATCAGAGCAAAATCCGCCATGCCCTCTGTCGTGGGATTGGCCACGATATAGTAAGACATGCCGTTCTTCAGCACACCGGACTTCAAGGCCGGATCAGCGGGAAGCACAGGCAGATCTTGAGCAGGCATGATTATTGCTGACAATAGCCCGATTACTATCAAAAGTATCTGTCTAAAACCTAAATTCATCATAAAACCATTGGGTTTTGCAAAATTACGACAAAAATTTTCTATTTTTGCAACTTTGTGACGTATTGGATACTAATAATTAAATTTTAAATAACGCTATGAAGAAGATTTTTCTTTTGATTACAGCTGCCGCTATGTCAGCAGGAGTAATGTTCGCACAGGACATCAACCAGGCAACAGAAAGCTACAACAACGGTGCAATGGAGCTTCAGATGGGTAACAAGGAAGCTGCTCTCGAGCACTTCCAGACCGCACTCTCTATGGCAGAGGCTCTCGGAGACGAAGGAATGGACATCGCAAACAACTGCAAGGGCACAATCCCAGCTCTCATGGCTTCTATCGCAAAGGATATGATCAAGGCAGAGAACTACGAAGGTGCGCTCGAGCAGCTTGCAAAGACTGCAGAAGTTGCAGAGCTTTACGGAGCATCTGACGTTGTAGAGGACGCAAAGACACTCGTTCCTCAGGTACACATGTCAAAGGGTAACGACCTCCTCAACGCAAAGGATTTCGCAGGAGCGGCTGCAGCATACCAGCAGGTTCTTGACGCCGATGCAGCTAACGGAATGGCGGCACTCCGTCTCGGAATGGCTCTCGGCTCACAGGGAAAGGTTGCTGAAGCTGAGGCTGCTTACCTTCAGGCTGCAGCAAACGGCCAGGAGAAGAATGCACACAAGCAGCTCTCTACAATCTATGTAAAGCAGGCTCAGGCAGCCAGCAAGGCTAAGAAGTATCAGGAGACCATCGACTTTGCTGCAAAGTCAAACGAGTATCTTGAAAATGCCAATGCATACAGACTTGCAGCAGGCGCAGCTCAGCAGCTCGGCAAGAACGCAGAGTGCATCGGCTTCTATGAGAAGTATATCGCCCTCAAGCCAAACGCAAAGGATGCAGGTGCAGTGAAGTACACCATCGCAGCTCTCTACCAGCAGACAGGCAACAAGGAGAAGGCTAAAGAGTACTACCAGATGATCGTCAGCGATCCTCAGTACGGTGCTACAGCACAGGAGCAGCTCAAGACCCTCTAACAGTCGATGAGACAGCTCGAACTGCTTGCCCCGGCAAGAGACATACAGGTCGGCATCGCAGCAATAGACTGCGGTGCCGATGCTGTGTATATAGCCGGACCGCAGTTCGGAGCAAGACAGGCTGCCGGCAATACCGTCGATGACATACGGCAGCTCTGCTCTTATGCCCACAGATTCGGAGCAAGGATATTCGTTGCGCTGAACACCATCCTATATGATGACGAGCTTGAAGCCGCCTACAGGCAGATGCTGCAGGTGCAGGAAGCCGGGGCAGACGCTCTGATCATACAGGATCTTTCCATCATTGAAATGGCCCGTAGCGGCATCGGCAACTTGAGGGAGGACTTCCATATACCTCTTCATGCATCCACACAATGCGCCATAAGGACGCCGGAGCAGGCGGTCTTCCTCGAAAGTCTCGGATTCTCCAGACTGATTCTCGAAAGGGAGCTTTCCCTCGAACAGATACGCGCGATAAGAAAGGCAGTGACATGCGAACTTGAATTCTTCGTCCATGGAGCACTGTGCGTCTGCTACAGCGGTCAGTGCTACCTGTCCGAGAGGATTGCCGGACGAAGCGCGAACAGGGGCGCCTGCATACAGGCATGCCGTTCAAGATACGACCTTGCGGATGCATCGGGAAGGATTCTTGTCAAGGACAAGGCCCTGCTGTCTCTCAAGGACTATAACCTTAAGGCAAGGATCGAGGAACTGGCAGATGCCGGAATAAGCTCATTCAAGATTGAAGGCAGGCTGAAGAACGCTTCGTATGTCAGGAATGTGGTCAGGGATTATTCCATGGCTCTCGACAGAATCGTGGAGAAGCGCGCGGATGAATACGAAAGAGGCTCGTTCGGATCTGTGACCGGAGGGTTTGTTCCGGATACATCCAAGACATTCAACAGAGGCTACACAGAACTCTACATCGACGGAAAGCGCGGGAAATGGGCTGCCATGGATGCAGCCAAATCGATGGGAGAGGAAATCGGAGAAATCACATCCTTGAACAGAGAACGCTCGGCCATGACCATCCGTCCGGCCAGAAAAGGCATAAGTCTGAACAATGGCGACGGATTCTCGTTTGTAGCCAAAGACGGGAATGTCGTAGGATTCAGAGGAGATGTCTGCGAAGGACAAAGCATACGCTGCAAAGCAGTACCTGAAGCGTTTGTCGGCGCCAGGCTCTACAGGAACATGAATGTCGCCTTCGAGCGTGAGCTTGAAAGGCAGGCATGCACTCGAAGCATCGATGTCATGGTGGATGTTTCTTTCACATCTGCCGACGGAAGCAGCCATCTCAAGGCTGTTGCATTGAGCGAAGACGGCAGATCGGTAGAGGCTGTATCCGGAACATCCGGACAGGCAGCCGACAACAGGATCCGAATGACGGAAATGATCCGCAGCCAGATCGGCAAGGCCGCCCTGCACTATCGGTTCCATGTCAGGAACATCGATGACGCCGGAGACATTCCTTTCATGAGCGCATCGGCATTGAATGCTGTCAGACGTGAACTTGCTGAAATGCTGGAACAGATACCGTGCATGAAAAAGGACATTCTCCTGAGAAAGCCGGAAGGCATGGAAGCATGGAAACGATTCCCTCAGAAGAATGCCACTTACAAAAACAACATATCAAACCTTTTATCTGAAAAAGTTCATCTTGCATGCGGAGCAGCTGCAGCAAGCCCGGCATATGAGCTTTCACACATCCACGACGCCGAACTCATGCGTTCGAAATACTGCATCCGCTTCGAGCTCGGAATGTGCCCGAAGCATCATGGATGCAAGGACAGCGGTCCTCTCTTCCTTCTCAACAACGGAAGAAGCTTCTCACTTTCATTCGACTGCAGGAACTGCGAGATGGTCCTCAAGGAATCTGATTCTCCACAATCTCGAAAGTAAGGTCCACATCACCGAAGTGGCCCACGACATCATCATTCGCCTCAAGCCACTTGCCTGAAAGGCTGCCGCGCCATACGATGTCGTCCTTTGTATTCACAGGAAAAGTCACTTCCACTCCATAGCTTTTGCCGGCAACATAGACCTTCGCTTTTGCCGTCCAGTCTGTCTGCGTCCCTCCGTCATCTTCCGTAATCATGAATGCGCATTCAGACATCTGGTCGGACCAGTCGGACATCAGTATCGCATTGAACGGTTGAGGTTTGCCTACCTGATTCCTCTTGACCACTATCATGAAGTCCGTGACCATCGGATTGTAGAGCCTCAGCTCCGCCTCTGTCGATGCGGTGAAATCATCAACATAACCGGTCTTCACGAAAAACTCAGATGCTCCAGCGAACCACGAATCATAATTCCTCTTCATTGTAAAATCCTTGAGAATCATGGTCTTGAACGAGTCTTCCGTTCCTTTGAGCGCAGCCGCAGAAGCTGGCTTGACGATGATGGTTCCGCCTCCTTCGCCCCACGCCGGATCTTCCCTTCTCAGCATCTCAAGTGAGGTATAGCCGGCATCATCATTCCTGTTCACTACCCAAACCGGCTGTCCTTTCGCCATCTCCTCATCAACTATCACCTCCTCCACCTGGCCGGACCCATCATCATTATATACAAGCCTATATCCTATATTTGCAGCAGAACCGTCTTCCGGATCGTATGTTATTATCGGCGTCGACTCTCCGTCCCAATCACCTGAAAACGGCCAATAGATCTGGATGTCTGACTTCGTCAATGCCGCGAGAAAAGCCTCCGGATCCACCCTGCCGCCCGAAACCTTGGTAGATGACATCGAATAGACCTGCTTCTCGATCAGATCTCTCAAAGGTTCCTGCCAGGCCTCAACCGTCCTTGTGTCCTTGTCACCTACCCCGAGGCCCGGACTTTCAAACAGATTCCTCATGGTGTACTCCTCATCATAGCCGTTTCCGGACGAAGAGGATACGGCCGAAAAGACTTCGCTCAGCTGGGCAGACCCCAATGGAATTGCAGAAAGGACTTCCGCCACTTCATCCAGCCCCACAAACGTGCTGTCCGGCTCATCAGCAACATGCTTTTCTATGTCGTCATCGAGCACCTCGCATGAAAGCAAGGTCATCGCCGGCAGCACTGAAATCATAAGAATCAAAATACCTCTGTTCATAATCCGAATGTTTTACGATGCAAAGGTCCGGAGAAATAGCCGTGTAACGAAATGGTAAACGGCTATTTTCAAAAATAGCCATCTGACATGCGTCAAACGGCGATTTATAGTCTGAAATTTGTTTAATTTTTATAAAAAACCAAACAAATTTTTCATCGTCTGAATACTATGAAGCGGTCTTTTGAAGACAAGTCCTGATGTACTTCAGCATAAGAGAACCCTCTGTTCAGAAAGACATCAGCTGTCTCACGGCCCAATGCCTCGTTTATTTCCACTATTCCGAATCCATCATCTGAAAGAAGAACGGAAGCCCAGTCTGCAACGGCTCTGTAAAAGACAAGCGGATCCTCGTCTGACACAAAAAGAGCCAGATGAGGCTCATGGTCCAGGACATTGGCCCGCATGAGGGACTTCTCCTTATCCATGACATAAGGAGGATTGCTGACGATGATGTCGAAATGCGGAGTCTGAAAAGACGGGCCTGACAGGACATCAGCCTTGATGAAAGTAGGAGCGACAGCTCCGCTGCGAGAAAGTTCATCAGCGAAATCCTGAGATGATGCAACCGCCAAGGCGCCGTCCGAGATATCTGCAGCCGTCACCTCGGCTCCAGGCATCTCCAGGGCTAAAGTCCAGGCAATGCACCCGCTTCCCGTACAGAGATCCAACACCCTTGGATTCCGGCACAGAGGTTTGCAGGACATGCCACCCCCGGCCAGGGGGTGCGTAAAGCCGCTTTCGCGGCGGACGCAGGGGTCCTGCAAACCTCTGTGCCGGAATCCAAGGTCTGCAGCCATACGGCAAAGCAGTTCGGTCTCCGGACGAGGAATCAGCACATCCGGAGTCACACGGAAACGGCGGCCATAGAAATCCGCCTTGCCAGTAACATACTGAAGAGGCTCCCCTGCCGCCATCCTCCCGAATGCAGTGACAGCCTCCCGGACATCTTCCGAAGCCACTTCATAACCCGGCTCGATGATATGGGTATGCTTCCTTGTCCCTATATGATCCTCCAGAAAAGCAAAGACCATCTCTCGCGCCTCCCTTTCAGGGAAAGACGCAGAAACGGTCTCTACACCTTTATTGATCAACTCCTTCAGTAACACGATCAGGAGTTTTCGATTACAGTTGTGAGGAAATCGGTCATCGACAGTCCCGCTGCACGCACCATCTGCGGTACAAGCGAAGCCGATGTCATGCCAGGAATCGTGTTCACCTCAAGGAAATACAAGCCCTCTTCCGCACAGATATAATCCACTCTGACCAGACCGGAGCATCCGAGATGAGCATAGATCTTCTTCGAGGTGTCCTGAATTTCATCCCTCAACGCATCAGGTATATGCGCCGGGCAGACCTCCTTGCTATGTCCGTTGTACTTCGCCTCATAGTCGAAAAACTCATTTTCGGTCAGAATCTCTATGACAGGAAGCGCAACATTCTCCTTTCCATTGAAATATACGGCACATGTCAGTTCACGTCCTACGATGGCCGCCTCAGCCATTATGGTCTTTCCTTCAGCGAAAGCATCCTCAACAGCCTTGTCGAAATCCTCTATCTTCTTGACCTTCGTCACGCCGAAACTGCTGCCTCCATCGGTCGGCTTCACGAACATCGGAAGCCCGAGGCGGTCGACTGCCTTCTGCGCCAGAGCCTCATGCTGCTCGCCTTTTCTGATGAACAGATCGTCCGCACATCTTACGAAGTCCACATCCTTGAGATAGCTCTTGCATGAGAACTTGTCGAAGGTAATGGCTGAAACAAAGGCGTTGCATCCGCTGTGAGGCACTCCGATCATCTCGAGGTAGCCCTGCATCAGACCGTTCTCGCCCGGAGTTCCGTGCTGCATGATGTAGGCATACTCAAACCTGACCTCCGCTCCCTCAACCACTGCAGAAAAATTCGTCTTGTCTATCACCGGACGCTCTCCTTCCGGAATAGCGACCCTATCCCCGCCATTCCTTCTGTATGCGGCAAGGGTCCAGCTGCCGAAACGGGCAAACACTTCGTATACATCAAATCTGGTCCCATCGATCTGGGATGCGGTGAACTCACCACTGCGCACCGACACCTCCCACTCGGAAGAATCGCTGCCATATATCACTGCTATCGCTTTCATAAAAATCAATCAAAGAAAAATTCCTCTTCATCGGCAACGCTTACCGAGGCATCCGCATCGCTGCCGTCACAGTTCAGGTTGAGGGAGATTCCCGGAGGAGCCACGAACCTGTCGGTCTCATAGATTCCCAGAGTGCCGTCTTCCACGACCTTCTTCATGAAGATTCCCCATATTGGAAGCGCCATGTTGGATCCGCCTCCGAGAGAAAGGGACTCGAAGTGCACCTGACGGTCCTCCGCTCCAACCCACACTCCTGCCGTAAGAGACGGCGTATATCCGATGAACCATCCGTCAGACTGGTCGTTTGTCGTACCTGTCTTGCCCGCAATCTCTCCCTTGAGACCGTATTTGGCCCTTAGTCGGATACCGGTTCCGCTGTTTACGACACCCTGCATCAGATTTGCCATGAGGTAGGCCGTATAGTCACTGATCGCCTCCTTCTTCCTGTTATTGAACTCGCCGAGCACATTTCCCATGCTGTCCTCTATCCTCGTAACGAATATCGGCGAGACATATACACCCTTTGAAGGGAAGGTGTTATATGCGGCAACCATTTCATAGACAGATATATCCGCAGAGCCGACACACAATGGGTTCACCGGGTCCAGATAACATCCGACACCCATCTTCCTCATCATTTCAACCATGGCCTCCGGGCCATACTGCTTCATCAGATATGCAGATATGTTGTTCGAACTCTTGGTCAGTCCCCATTTCAAGGTCACGGTCTGGCCGATCCATTCGTCCTTGTCAGTACTCTTAGGAGTCCAGGTCGTATCGCCGACCATGAATGTCTGGGGCACGTTCACGACCTTGTCGCATGGACTCATGCCCTCCTGCATCGCCAGGGTATAGAGGAAAGGCTTGATCGTCGATCCCACCTGACGCTTTCCCTGACGGACGTTGTCATACTTGAAATAACGGTAGTTCGGTCCCCCGACGTAGGCCTTGATGTGTCCGGTATTAGGTTCGATGGCCATGAATGCGGCGCGCAGATGTCCCTTATAGTATCTGATGGAATCGTCCGGAGTCATCACGGTATCGATATATCCCTTTCCGTTCCACGAGAACAGACGCATCTTGACCGGCTGCGAGAAGCTCTTCACGATCTCCGACTCAGACGCTCCGTTGTTCTTCATTATGCGGTAACGGTCGCTCCATCTCCTTGCCTGCTTCATCAGCTGGTCTATGGTCTTCTGGTCGACGTCGCTTGCGAAAGGCTTCTTCCTGTTCCACTTCAGATGACGGTCGAAACTTTTCTGAAGATCCTTTCCAAGATGTTCGGCGACAGCCTCTTCCGCATATTTCTGCATCTTGTAGTTGATGGTGGTGTAGATACGGAGTCCATCCCTGTCGAGATTGTATTTCGAACCGTCGGCCTTCGTGTTCTTGTTGAGCCATCCGTAGAAGGCATCGTCCGCCCACAGCAACGAATCCACGACATAATCCTCATACTGAGCATATGAAGAACGCTTAGGCTCCTTCGCATTCATGGTGCGGCGGAGCATGTCCCTGAAATAAGGTCCGACGCCTGCGTTGTGATCCTGTATCTGATAATTCAATGTTATCGGGATCTGCTGTATCGAATCGCATTCCTCCTTCGTTATGAATCCGTTCTGCTCCATGCGGGAGATCACGAGATTCCTTCGCGCGAGGGACTTGTCCGGATTCAGCACAGGGTTGTAGCGTGTCGGCTTGTTCACCATGCCCACGAGCGTCGCCGCCTCCTCGACAGTCAGATCGACAGGGGCCTTGCCGAAGAAGGTCTGAGCAGCGGCCTTGATTCCGTATGCATTGCTTCCGAAGAAGATCTGGTTCATGTACATGTTCATGATCTCGTCCTTCGTATAGCTGCGCTCGAGCTTGACTGCAGTCACCCATTCCTTAAGCTTTATCCACACCATCTTTAGAGTGGAGACTCCCGGTATCCTGCTGCTCACATCCTCTCTCGGATAGAGGGTCTTCGCCAGCTGCTGGGTGATCGTACTTCCGCCTCCCTGGCTTGAACTTCCGCCAAGTACCGTCTTGACCAGCACGCGGCCCAGACTTTCGAAGTCGATGCCGGAATGCCTGTAGAATCTTGAATCCTCTGTTGCGACAGCGGCATGCACGAGATTCGGAGACAGTTCGTCATAGCTTACATAAGACCTGTTCTCAATATGGAAGGTCGTCAGGATCTCGCCGTCCTCGGCAATGACCTGCGTCGCAAGCTTGCTGTCCGGATTCTCGAGGTCTTCGAATGAAGGTATGTCGGCAAATGCCCACACTGCCGTAAGAAGAAGGACCACTGCTGCTACACCGGAAGCAAAGACGATCCAGAACCACTTTACAATTTTCTTCTTTGTCGTATCTTTCATAATATTACACTCAATTTTCCATTATCTCCTGTCACCTTTAGGTGACCCCTTATGAGACTGTATTTCAAACTCACAAAAATAACAACAAAATTTGGAAAATTGCCCGAAAAGTGCCTTACTTTGCACTTTCTTTTGAAAAAAGTGGACATGAGCAAGAAGGAAGGATTGAATTTGGTGATAGTCGAGTCACCCGGAAAAATCGACAAGATAAAGAAGGCGCTCGGTAACGGCTATGTGGTCAAGGCCAGCATAGGACACATAAGGGACCTCGATGAAAGCGGACTCAGCATAGATATAGAAAACGGCTTCAAGCCTCAATATGTAATCCCTGCGGACAAGAAGAAGGTGGTCGCAGACCTAAAGAAGGCAGCACAGGAAGCTTCAGCCATATGGCTGGCATCCGATGCCGACCGTGAAGGAGAGGCCATTTCATGGCATCTTTTCGAGACTCTGGGACTCAAGAAGGAAAACACCAGACGCATAGTCTTTCAGGAGATTACAAAGCCCGCCATTCTCAACGCGATCGAAAATCCACGCGAAATAGACATGAATCTGGTCAATGCCCAGCAGGCTCGTCGTGTCCTTGACCGCCTGGTCGGCTTCGAACTTTCCCCGGTACTCTGGAGAAAGATCCAGCCAAAGCTTTCTGCCGGACGCGTACAGTCCGTGGCACTGCGTCTGATCGTAGACCGTGAAAGGGAAATCCTGGCCTTCAACCACGAGGCTTATTATAAGGTAGAGGCTGTCTTCCATCCGGAAGGTACCCCGGAAAGCACCCTTGTCAAGGCGACTCTCGACAAGAGATTCCCGGATATGGAATCAGCAAAAGCCTTTCTCGAGAAATGCATCGGCGCGGAATTCGGCATCAGCGACATTGAAAAGAAGGAAGGAAACCGTTTTCCGGCCCCTCCTTTCACGACATCTACCCTCCAGCAGGAGGCGGCACGCAAGCTGAGGATGTCCGTAAGCCAGACCATGAGCATAGCCCAGCGCCTGTATGAGAGCGGATACATTACCTACATGCGTACTGACTCCACCAATCTTTCCGCTCTGGCCCTCGGCACCGCAAAAAAGTTCATCTGCGACAATTTCGGTGAAGAATACTCTAAGCCACGCCAGTACAAGACCAAGGCTAAAGGAGCTCAGGAAGCACACGAGGCGATCCGTCCGACATTCGTGGAAAACACTACTATCGAAGGGACCCCTCAGGAAAAGAAACTGTACGAACTGATCTGGAAGCGCACTGTAGCATCACAGATGGCAGACGCGCGCGTGCTCAGGACCGACATCAAGGTGGCTTCCGACAAGAGCGAAGAGAAATTCAACGTACAGGCAACCCAGGTTATGTTCGACGGCTTTCTCAAGCTTTACATAGAGAGCACTGACGATCCTCAGCAGGATGACGATGCTGTGATCCTTCCTGAGATGCATATCGGAGACCGAATGATCGAGAACGGCATTACAGCTGAATGCAAGTTCACTGCAGCACCGTCACGTTACACAGACGCATCCCTCATCAAGAAGCTCGAAGAACTGGAAATCGGCCGACCATCGACATACGCACCTACGATCACGACCCTTACCAAGGCCAGAGGATACGTGGTCAAGGGAGACAAGGCCGGAGAAAAGCATGCCGTGACAAACCTCTCGCTCAAGAACGGAAAGATCAAGTCGTCGACAAAGACAGAAACTGTCGGTGCTGAAAAGAACAGGCTCCTTCCACAGGATATCGGAATGATCGTGACAGACTACCTCGTAAAGAACTTCGACACTATCCTCGATTACGGATTCACAGCCAATGTGGAGAAGGACTTCGACAAGGTTGCAGACGGTGAAATGGTATGGAACAGTCTCATAGCAGACTTCTACGGCCCGTTCCACGGAAAGATCGAAGAGACGCTCAGCAACAGGGAGTACAGCCATGTAAGCCGCGAGATAGGAACAGATCCCGCTGACGGACAGCCTATTGTCGCCCGTTTCGGACAATACGGCCCGTATGTACAGAAGGGAGACGGCGACAACAAGCAGTATGCGAGTCTAGCTCCCGGACAGCTCATCGAGAGCATAACTCTTGAGGAAGCTCTGAAACTTTTCGAACTTCCACGCACAGTTGGCCAGCTGGACGGCGTCGACATCGTATGCACGAAAGGACGTTTCGGTCCATACATCAAGTACGGGGACAAGAACATTTCGCTTCCGCGCGGCACTGATCCTCTCAAGGTAGATCTTGACACATGTATAAAGCTGATAGAGGACAGCCAGAACAAGAAGTCCGGCAGCATACTTGCGGAATACAAGGAAAGCGACATACAGGTCATAGACGGAACTTACGGCCCATATATAAAGCATGCCGGCAGCAACTACAAGATACCGAAGGGAACTGATCCGGCATCGCTTACAGAAGAAAAGTGCAAGGAGATAATCTCGACCTCCGAGCCTACAGAACGTAAGAAAAGACGTAGATAATCTTAAGATTCGTAAATTTCCGGCTGTTAATTTTTGACGTTTTACATTTTGTCACTAAATTCGCAGCCGGAAATGTTATAATTCGTAAGACTATGTCAAACTATCAGATCGATCAGATCGACCAGAAGATTCTTTCTTTTCTGGTCAAGAACGCCAGAATGCCGTTCCTGGAGATAGCACGTGAGTGCAACGTGTCAGGAGCCGCCATCCACCAGAGGGTCAAGAGGTTGGAGGCAAACGGAGTGATCACGGGATCACGTCTTCTGGTAAAGCCGCAGGCTCTCGGACTCAACGTCTGTGCCTACGTGAGTGTGTCCCTTTCGGAAGCTAACAAGTATCCGGATGTAATCGAGTCTTTCAAAAAGATCTCCGAGATCGTGGAATGCCACTTCGTGACAGGCAAGCACGCCCTCCTCATCAAGCTCTATTGCTTTGATCATGACCACCTTATGCAGGTTCTGCTGAACACTATCCAGAAGATTCCTTACGTACAGCAGACAGAGACGCAGATCTCGCTTGACCAGGCGATCGAACGTCAGGTTTGGGTCAAGGAGTATCAGAACACTAGCTTTTCAGCCAGCGTCAAGAAAAAGAAGAAGAAAGAAGAAAACAAATAGACTATTCCGACAAAGACATTATTGCCTTGGCAAGAACAAGGTCGTCCTGTGTCGTTATCTTGATATTGAACCTCTCCCCGATCACGTAGGAGAGGTTTTTTCCATATTTCTCGACCACCGAAGCATCGTCAGTGAACGATGTGTCGTAAGCAAGGGAATATGCTTCCTTCAGGATTTCGGAATGAAAGACCTGAGGTGTCTGAGCTCCATAAAGAAGAGAACGGTCTACACTCATTCCGGGAATGGTCTGCAGTTCCCCGTCCCTGCTTTCAAGCACCTTCATAGTGTCGATGCATGGAAGTACAGGTATCACGGCCGCCGACTCTTCCGCCTTGGCGAAGATTCCGGACACGAGCGCTTCCGACACAAGAGGACGTACGCCGTCATGAACCGCCACCAATGCGCCTTCCGGCACCCTGTCAAGCGCATTGCGCACAGAGTGGAAACGGGTTATGCCCCCTTTCACAAGAATCTGAGGACAAGAGAAGTTATGCTCGATGCAATAGTCTTTCCAATACTGGATGAAATCCTCCGGAAGTACCGTGATCACCGATATTCCGGGACAGGCTCTGCGGAACACTTCGATAGTCCTCTGGAGTATGGCCTTGCCGCCAAGCTCGATGAACTGCTTCGGCCTTCCGGCCCCCATCCTGGTACCGCTTCCCGCGGCCATCATGATAACATATTTCTTCCTTTCCATGACTTTGCATTTGGTTTCGCAAAAATAATAAAGATGTTTTGATTTTTTATCGGGATTATTTGAGAGTTTTTTTGTAATTTTACCGCCTATTTGTTTCATCAGAAAAAACGTAAGATAAAATATGGCATTTTCATTCCTGACACAAGAGATTGCGATGGACCTCGGCACGGCCAACACCGTCATCTTCCAGAACGACCAGATCGTTCTTGACGAACCGAGTATCGTTGCGATCGACAACAATACCGGCAAGGCCATCGCCCTCGGACAGAAGGCGAAGCTGATGCAGGAAAGGGAGAATCCGGGGATCAAGACCGTCCGCCCGATGAAGGACGGAGTGATCGCGGACTTCAACGCTGCGGAGATGATGATCCGCGGCTTCATCAAGCAGGTCAACAGCAAGCGCAGGTCGCTCTTCACCCCGAACATCAAGATGGTGGTCGGCATCCCTTCGGGATCGACAGAAGTCGAGATCCGTGCCGTACGCGACTCTTCGGAGCACGCCGGCGGACGCGATGTATATCTGATCTATGAGCCTATGGCTTCAGCCCTCGGTATCGGCCTCGACGTAGAGGCGCCTAAGGGTAACATGGTCGTGGACATAGGAGGAGGTACTACTGAGATCGCCGTCATCTCTCTCGGCGGCATTGTGGTCCAGGACTCCATCAAGGTTGCCGGCGATGTCTTCACCAGCGACATCCAGCAGCACCTCAGGCAGCAGCACAACATCAGGGTCGGACAGATCACTGCAGAGAAGATCAAGATCGCCATCGGAGCAGTCATCCCGGACCTCGATGAGGAACCGGAACCATATGCGATCACAGGTCCTAACCTCATGACGGCTCACCCTGTGCATGCCACGATCACATATCATGAGATAGCCCACTGCCTCGACAAGTCTGTGGCAAGAATCGAAAACGGAATCATCCACGTACTTGAGCAGACTCCTCCTGAGCTTTACTCCGACATCGTGGAGAACGGAATCCATCTTGCCGGCGGCGGATCACTCCTGAGAGGCCTTGCGAAGCGTCTGACAGAGAAGATCAACATTCCTTTCTATGTCGCTGAGGACCCGCTCAGAGCCGTGGCAAGAGGAACATGCCTCGCCCTCAAGAACACAGAGAACTACACCTTCCTCATGAGATAAGGTCTTGCGTAAAAGCAATATCATATACCATCTGATCAATGCAGCTATCTTCATCATCCTGGAGGTAGCTGCGTTGAATATGCTGCGCCATAACGGCACCATGCAGGGCATCTGGCTGTCGAAAGGTGCCCATGCGGTCATGAGCGCCGTATGGGGCGGTTCGCAAAGCATCGCAGACTATTTTTCACTCGGAAAAAGGAACGATGCGCTGGCTCAGGAAAACTTCGACCTGAGGCTGCGTCTGGCCCAGCTCGAGGCGGTTTCGGGAGCCGCCGGGACAGACATCCCGAAAGCGCAGGGAACTGCTGGAAACTACCGCTACATCCATGCTGAAATAGCAAAGATCAGCAACAACACCCAGCACAACTACATGATAATCGACAAGGGGTCGGACGACGGCGTGACCGAAGGATCCGGAGTCATCACCGGACGCGGAGCCGTCGGAGTGATCGATGCTGTCAGCCACAAGTATTCATATGCCCGTTCATTCCGCAACCACGAGATGAGCATAAGCGCCCGCCTCGGCAGGCAGGGAGCTGTCGGTCCGTTGAACTGGGACGGAAAGAGAGGCGACGGAGCTGTGCTCAAGGAGATTCCCCTCCACATGGCCTTCGAACCCGGAGACACCGTCTTTACCAGCGGATTCTCGTCGATCTTCCCTCCTGACATCCCTCTCGGAGCCGTCGGACAGGCCAAGATCGTGAACGGGGCGACCTATGAGATCGAGGTTACTCTTTTCGAGGATTTCGGCGCACTGCGCTATGTGACCGTAGTGAACAATCTCGGCAAGGAAGAGATAAAGACATTGGAGGACAGGCAATGAAAGGACAGAATTTCGGACTTCTATATTTCCTGATGGTACTGGGACAGATCATTCTCTGCAACTTCACCAATCTCGGGCCGTATGTCATGCTGACGATGCTTCCTGCCATGATCCTGTGTGTCCCGCTCAGCGTCAGCACCTCTGCGTGCATGCTTCTGGCCTTCGTCACAGGCCTTTCGGTGGACTGGCTTTCCGAAGGTCTGGTCGGCATCAATGCTGCCGCCCTTGTTCCTGTAGCACTGCTGCGCAAGCCTCTCATCAGGTTCTTTCTGGGAGAGGACCTCATAACAAGAGCTGACAGTTTCTCGATAAGGAAGAACGGAGCCGGAAAGATTTCGATGCTGCTTCTGCTTTCAACCCTTGTCTTCCTCGGCATATACATAATGCTTGACGGAGCGGGCACAAGGCCGATGTGGTTCAACCTGACCCGTCTCGGAGTATCTCTCGTATGCAACTATCTGCTGGCGCTGATAGTGACGAACCTGCTTACGACTGACGACCGCAAATAGGAGGGCAGGGAATGAAACTGAACAGGGAAAACAAGCTGCTCATCGGACTATGCACAGCCGCGGCAATCCTTATCGCCAAGCTGTTCAGCATACAGATCCTCGACGACAAATACAAGCTCAGCGCGGAAAACAACACGATGGTTTATTCGACCATCTACCCCACACGTGGCGTCATTCATGACAGAAACGGAAACATCCTCGTCGGCAACAAGGTCGCATATGACCTGCTCGTGACACCCAAGGAAGTAGAGGCTTTCGACACTCTTGCACTCTGTAAAGTGCTCGACATCACGCCGGAATTCGTCAAGGATAAGATGAAGGAGTATTACAACAACCGCAGGCGTATCGGATATCAGTCTGTCGTGATGATCAAGCAGCTCCCTCCTGAAACATACATGAAGTTTGCGGAAGTGGCATATAAGTTTCCCGGCTTCCGAGGTCAGGCACGAAGCACACGCGAATATCCTTACAATGCCGGAGGAAATCTCCTGGGTTACGTTTCCGAAGTAAATGCAAAATACATCGAGAATCATCCCGGAGAATACAAATCCGGAGACTATGCCGGCATGACAGGCATAGAAGCGGCACGCGAGAAGGAATTGCGCGGCGAAAAAGGCTATAACATCTGGCTCAGAAATTCCCGGAACAAGATCGAGTCCCGCTACCGCGACGGCGAGATGGACAAGGAGGCGATTCCAGGCAACGACATAACCACGACAATTGACGCAAAGCTCCAGAACTACGGGCAGATGCTGATGAACAACAAGGTGGGAAGTCTTGTTGCGATAGAGCCGTCCACCGGCGAGATCCTGACTCTGGTATCAAGTCCCGGAATCGACGTAGACCAGCTCGCAAACATCGGCCAGCACTACAAGGAGATTTCAACGGACCCATATAAGCCGATGTTCAACCGCGCCGTCCAGGCGTCCTATCCTCCCGGATCCGTATTCAAGCTGGTCAACGGACTTATAGGACTCGAAGAGGGGGTGGTTTCCACCAATACGCTTTATCCGTGCAGCATGGGATACCATTTCGGAAAGAACAAGCTCGGCTGCCATGCCCATAAGTCTCCCATCAACTTCGAGGAGTCGATCATGATGTCGTGCAACGCATATTACTGCTACATACTGCGCGATCTTCTTGAGAACAAGAAGTACGGCTCCATAGATGAGGCGATGGACAAATGGAACGAATATGTCAAGAGTTTTGGATTCGGCCAGAAACTCGGCAGCGACTTCCCATCAGAGCTCGGAGGTTTCATACCGGACTCAAAGTATTACAACAGAGTCTATAGAAAAGGGGGATGGAAGGCAACTACCGTGATTTCCCTCTCTATCGGACAGGGCGAGATCGGCTGTACGCCTCTGCATCTTGCCAACCTCTGCGCAACAATAGCGAACCGCGGATTCTATTATACCCCTCATATCATCAAGGATTCGGAACACGTCACCATAGACCCTAAATACAAGGAGAAGAACTACACGATGGTGGACACGACCCACTTCCCTAAGGTCGTCGGAGGAATGTATAGGGCTGTGAACAGCGGCTACGGTTCAGGAGGAACCGCCAGCGTCGCTGCGGTCAAGGGTCTGGACATCTGCGGAAAGACGGGTACCGCGCAGAACCCGCATGGACACGACCATTCCGTGTTCATCTGCTTTGCGCCACGTGACAACCCGAAGATAGCCGTCGCGGCATATGTCGAGAACGGAGGTTTCGGAGCGACATGGGCAGCTCCGATCGCATCTCTCCTGACAGAGATGTACCTGAACGGAGAGATCAGCGACGAGCGCAGATATCTCGAGGAAAGAATATTGAACGGCAACCTGCTGGACAGGGTCAAGGTAAAGTAATGCATGAGAGACGCAGGAGGACATAGAGGAAGAGGACTGGCCAAGACAATAGACTGGAGTCTGGTCATCTGCTGGCTCGTACTCATTCTTATAGGATGGGCGAACATCTATGCTTCAGTCCACGCAACGGAAGAAGGTTCGATCTTCGATTTCGCCAGCCGAAGCGGCAAGCAGTTCGTATGGATGATATCAGCCCTGGGTATTGCCGGGCTCATACTTTTCGTCATACCTCCAAGGATTTACGAAGGGGCATCCCTGCCTATCTATCTGTTTGTCATAGGCTTGCTTGTGGCTGTGATTTTCCTTGGAATCGAGGTGAAGGGATCGCGGTCCTGGTTTGCCTTCGGCCCGATAAGGTTCCAGCCTGCCGAAATATCAAAGATATCCACGTCCCTCATGCTTGCTGCAGTGATGAGCCAGCTGGGATACAGGATAGGACGAATGAAGGACTTTCTCATCACCGCTCTGATCATACTTCTGCCGATGCTTATCATCGTGGGACAAAGCGAAACCGGATCGGCCCTCGTCTATGTCGGCTTCATTTTCATGCTTTACAGAGAAGGGCTTTCCGGATGGCTGATCTTCATCATCGGAATGGCGATCCTGCTGTTCATCCTTACTCTTACGGCATCTCCGTTCACAGCCTGTCTGGTATTGGTTTCCGTCGCCTCATTATGCATCTGCCTGTACTCCGGCAGATTCAAATGGTGGCTTATCATATGCGTCCCGCTGATCGTCCTCTTCGCCTTTCTTCCAGACATATTCAGCAGTCTTGCCGGAGTGGCGGAATCTGCCGTAGAGGGAGAAGAGCTCATGGTACGGAGGCCGATATTCACAAAGATAAAGCCCTTGTACGTACTGCTCGGACTAACTTTGCTTTCAATGCCATTCATCGCATTCCAGGCCTTCCGCGAACGCAACATGTTCACCCACCTTGCCCTGATATCCACCATAGCCGGTATCGCCCTGGTCTTTTCAGTGGACTTCCTGTTCAACGATGTCCTTCAGGACCACCAGAGAAAGCGTATCGAAGTGCTTCTGGGCATGAAGGAGGACCCGTCGGGAGTGGGATACAACGTAAATCAGTCCATGATCGCGATCGGATCTGGCGGACTTACCGGAAAAGGATATCTGCACGGTACGCAGACGACTTACGGATTCGTACCGGAACAGAGCACCGACTTCATATTCTGCACGGTCGGAGAGGAATGGGGATTCATCGGTTCCGCTTTCGTCATCCTTCTGTACGTATTCCTTATATGGAGAATAATCAAGGACGCTGAAAGAAGCAGGGAAGCATTCACGCGCATATACGGCTACTGCGTCGCATGCTGTATATTCATGCACCTGTTCATCAATATCGGCATGACAATCGGTCTGATGCCCGTGATCGGCATTCCTCTGCCGTTCGTAAGCTATGGCGGCTCCTCACTATGGGGATTCACCGCTCTGCTGTTCATCTTCATAGCTCTCGACCGTAACGAGAGGAAGTATTTCTGATTTAACGGGTCGAATGTGGGCTATCCTGCCTATTTAGCAGCATGATAGCCACAAGGTGATTTATAACACCTTAATTATCTAATACTTACAAAATCAACGATGTCTATCGTGATGATTCTTAAGCTGGATAGCCACATTCATCTCCTGATCGGAGCGGCTGAAAGAAAGAACATCCACGACCGTACTTCTCTCAAGAATCTTGGAAAGAAGCTTTTTGCATTTTCAAAGATGATCATACCCAAAGATCTGCTGGTGTAATACTATTTTAAAATCGATAATTGGTCTGGCTATCATTATTTTTTATATATTTGCCTTGTCCTGTTAAGCAGGACAGATAAACATAAGGCGTTTTAAGCGTTATCTTCAACCTTCAAACTTCGCAACTTTGGAATTACCATGAAGATATCAGCAACGAAGCGCCCATTACTTGGTGTAACTTCAGAACTGCGCCATTCTATGGCATTACATTTCTGTATATACATCCTGCGTGGGCTTATGCGTTGCTTATCCTTGGTAAAGGCATGCGAAGGCCTGAAGGTGGGATGGCAATTACAGAGTCCCACGCTTTTTTATGTCAGCCGCTTCTGAGACTCTATCGGCACAATTCAGTATCATATGCACATAGGCAGTCTGATCCGACAGAAAGTGGATGAGAAAGGCATGACAGTTATCCGGTTTGCAGAGCAGTTGTCATGTACCCGAGCCAATGTCTATAAGATATTCGCAAAAAAGTCCATAGACACAGATACTTTATATCGAGCCTCAGTAATATTGGATTTTGACTTCTTTTTTATTTTATCCAAATATTATCAGGATTCTGTATCGGAATAGTATACATGTAAACAATTTCGATACACTAACAGAACGCCCGTCAGTCCAACTGTGATTATTTTTGTATCAAATAAAAATCAATGTAAATATGAAAAGACTAGGTATTTTTGTTGTTGCCATCATATGCACATGTATGGCATTTATAAGCTGCGAAAAGGAAGAGCAGACAAAGACAGAGGATTTCTCTACTCACGCAATTGCTGGTAATTATGTGGGAACATTAAGTGCTTTAGGATATGCAGATGAGCCTCAGCGAGCATACGTCACACTTACACGTAGGTCTTCAGATGTAGTATCATTCGAGATAAGTTGTGAGAACTTTGATATAAATCCAGATCCAGTTAATCTTATTGTGAGTGAAAAGAACGGGGTCGTCACATTGGTATCAGAATCCGCATATTCTATATCTGGATCTATCTCAAATGGCATATTGAATGTTACTTTCATTATTGGTTCGGATACTTTTGTATTCTCCGGTAAAAAAGACTAAATAACGGCTAAGATTATTCTAAAGGTATGCCATCTAGGTGACATACCTTTAATTATTTTATAGAATCATGAAAATTGTATACGCATTATTGCTACCATTTATTATTTGCGCAGCAGCTTGTTCGGACATTGATCCAAATGAAGAATATAGGGATGATGAGACCAATCAGACTGAAAGACCTTCTAATCCTAGCAAAGAGGAGAATAATCAGGAGGAGCCTCCTGTCATGATATATGGAATGGTTTTATTCAAGGATTTGTCAGAAGGTCCTGAAGGATATCTTGAATTCAATTACAACAAAAACGGACAATTGACCAGCATATACGTGCCTTGGGACGAAGCAACCTTTGCTGAGTACACATATTCAGAAAACACAATTGCTGTCAATTACGCATGGGGATATGGTAATGCTCTCATTAATCTAAACAGCAACGGATTGGCCAGTCAGGTATTTTTCTCCGAAGATGATTATAAAGCAAAAATGTCGTATAGTATGAACGGCTATATTTCCGGCGTAAAAATAATATCAGATGAATACTCGGAGTATTATGACATAAAGAATGTAAATGGAAACTTTACCAGCATACCATCAACTTATGGCGGCACAATAAATTACGCAGACTATACAAATCATGCTGATAAATATTCCATCCCACTCTCAAGCATTATGTGCCTATTTGGTTCTGATGACATGCTCACCTCCCTCTTTCCAATGTTGAAAATCAAAGGGGCGTATAGTAAGAATCTATTGAAAAGGTATGAATGTGAGGATGGTGTATTCGAATTCTCATATGAGTTTGACAAGAAAGGGAATGTTGAATCCATGACAATATCTCAGATTTTGCCTGCAGAATACTCAGGGGAAAATTATTTATATTTTGACTATGGTTATGGATTTCCTGAAAGCATGCCCGAGGTGAAGGAAAAGACAGAAGACGATGAAAAGAACAAGCAGAAGTTAGTAAAAACAATAACATCTACAGAAATTGAACCAGAATATGAATCCACTCAGTACGAATACAACTTCTTTTATGATGTAGAGGGTAGGATTAAAACAATAACAGAGACACATGACGACGGATCAAATCGCAACATAGAATACACGTGGGATGATAAAAACAAAAGGATGACAGTTTCTCCAACATCCAGATATACTGGTGATCCGGCAACTTATTATTTCAATGACTCTTGGGTGTTGGAAAAGTATGATAGTGAGTTAGGTACCCGCTATATGACATATCATGATGATGGAAATATTTATCATTATGAGACTTTTGACGGATACGACTTCTATTGTGAATGGGAGAACGGAGACATGACAAGCACAACATGGTACCAAAACAATGAAATACAAAGTATTGAATACTATTCATACTATGACACTCCTAATAAATGCAATATTGATTTCCTTTGCTATTGTTGGGGCGGCTTCACGCCAGAAATGGAAATGAGCGACCGGAAGATATTCAAGAATTTCCACTCTCAGAATTTACTTATGTTTATAATGGATGAGGACGAAATTTACTTTCTGGGTTACGAAATTGATTCTGACGGCTACCCGACTATGGTCACAATTTATGGAGATGAAGATTACAGAGTAGAAATAAGTATAGAATACTATGAATGACTCTTATTATGATTAAAAGAATAATTGGATTTGTGTTACCGCTTATCGTCGTAGGATGTGTAGACAAGTCTGAACCCAATCCTCCATCTCAGGATATTACTCATCAACAGGTAATATTTGGTTGGGATGGAGGAAATAAAACTGTAGAAATACCCAATAGCAATGATTGGGTGATTGCATCAGAACTGCCGGATTGGCTGCAACTTTCCGTTGCCGAAAAGTGGGTTGACATAACTGTTTCCTTAAATGAAAGTCAAAAACAACGGAGTGCTATTGTAATCGTATTTTCCACCAAATATGAGTACACATTAAATATAACCCAATCAGCCAAGCCTATTCTGGAATTTGAAGGGGAAAAAAGAGATACTCTTTCATCCGAAGCATGCCTATACGAAGTCGGAATAAGGAGTAATGTTCGTTTCAAGATAGACATCTTAGATGACGGAATTCAGTGGATCAGACAATCAGATAAAGGAGCCGACGGAATGATTTCCGGTCATGTAATTTCTGATGTAAGAGTAACGCGGTTTGACGTTTCATCCAACACTTCATTATCAGAAAGAACAGCTAGATTGATTATTTCTGCAGATAAGGAAGGGTTGTCTGACACCTTATATCTGGTTCAAAGATCCGGCGGCTATCATGATGACGATAAAAACGATGATAATGGGAATGATAACGCAGAAGATGAAGGCAAGGATGACAATCAGGAGGAAAATGAAGGATGGTATGCAGATGGAGATGTGATTACTCTCCAATTTTCTGAGAACGCAAATGCTGAACTTGTATTTATGGGAGATGGGTTTACTAATAAAGACTTATCTGTCAATGGAAAATATGAAGTGGCGGTTAAAACAGCTATAGAACATTTCTTTTCAATTGAGCCTTATAACACATATGCTGATTATTTTAACATATATATGGTAGTAGCTGAATCAGAAAAGGAGGGAGTTGGCATTAAAGGTTCTTTGGGAGGGTCTTTCAGAAATAAATTCGGATCAGCTTATGGTGCAGGCACAGAAATCATTTGTAATGAGGATACCGTTTTCGAATATGCCCGTAAGCCCATTACAATATCTGATAATGATAAGGTTACCGCAATCGTCATACTGAATAGCGATAAGTATGCGGGAACAGCCTATCTATATGAAGATGGGAATTCAATAGCACTATGTCCTATGAGCAGTCAGGAATTTCCTTATGATTTCAGAGGCATTGTTCAGCATGAAGCGGGTGGCCATGCTTTCGGCTACCTTGCGGATGAGTATGTCTATTATGATCAGGAAATGCCAAAATCTAGGATCGATTATATGCTTGGATTGAGAGAGGAAGGTTTTTATTTGAATCTAGATTTCACTGATGATCCAGAAAAGGTATTGTGGAAAGGATTTTTCGGTCTCGATGGTTATGAGATGGTAGGACTTTTCGAAGGAGGATATGAATACCAGTATGGAGTATGGCGTTCTGAAGAAAATAGTTGCATGAATAACAATATTCCATATTTTAACGCACAAAGTCGTTGGGCAATATACAGCCGATTGATGAACTTGTCTGGATATAATACGGATTTTGAGTTCTTTATCAAAAACGATAGACAACAGACTGATGTCAGGCATTATGCCATGAAAACGTCAACCGAGTTCATACCTCTTGCTCCACCTGTCATAAGATTGAGCCAAAACTAATTTCCTTGTCACGAAGAACAGCACACGCTCCTGGTGTAGTCTTCGTGACAGATACGTCTGAGGCAACTACATATTAAGGACGGTGGGCAGTTCAGCCCAAAGAGACGTTCTTGATCTTGACTATATTTCTGTAGGGCAGATCCGGAGCTGTAGGGCCGATTCGGAGTAAGGGCAATCAATTTTGCCAAGCCGTTGAGCGGAGAAAACTCCTTCTGGAGTACCTATAATATAGTTCATCCCGCTCAACGATCGGAAAATACTGCCGTTGAGCGGAACGAACTCCATCCCAGGTATCTCTAGGCAGATTTTCTCCGCTCAACAGCCTGGCGGTCTGAAGACCGTAAAAGTAAGTAGAGAATACAACTCGCTGATAATCACTTTCAGGACGCAAATTGCGTCCTCAAATGAAATAGATGTCGGCTTTAAACACTAAATATTCTATTCTCCGAAGAGGTAACGGTGCTGCTCAGGGGTGAGGGTATCGATCTCACAGCCCCAATATGCAAGTTTGCGTCGGGCTACTTCCTGGTCGATTTCGAGAGGAACGTCGTTTACCATCTGGCCAGGTTCGCGGCTTACCTTGTCGGCGTTATCGACAAGATATTTTGCGCTGAGGGCCTGGATGGCGAATGACATGTCCATGATTTCGGCCGGATGGCCGTCACCGGCCGCGAGGTTCACGAGGCGGCCTTCCGCTATGATGTATATTCTGTTTCCGTTCTCGAGAGTGTAACCGATGATGTTCCTGCGGGCTGGCTTGATATCCTTGGCAATCTCCTTGAGACCGGCAACATCTACCTCGCAGTCGAAATGACCTGCGTTACAGCAGATGGCACCATCCTTCATGTTGAGGAAATGTTCCTTTACAATCACTGCGTCGCATCCGGTTACAGTCACGAAAATGTCTCCGATCTTCGCCGCCTGTTCCATCTTCATCACCTTGAAACCGTCCATAACAGCCTCCATCGCCTTGATCGGATCCACCTCTGTCACAACGACTTCCGCACCAAGTCCCTTGGCCCTCATCGCTACACCCTTGCCGCACCATCCGTATCCTGCAACAACGACATTCTTTCCTGCCACTATAAGGTTGGTAGTGCGGTTGATTCCGTCCCATACAGACTGGCCGGTACCATAGCGGTTGTCGAACAGGTGCTTGCAGTCCGCATTGTTCACAAGCATCATCGGGAATCTCAAAGCCTTTGCCTTGTTCAGCTGTACAAGACGAAGGATACCTGTCGTGGTCTCCTCACAACCACCGATCACGTTCGGGATAAGATCAGTATATTCCGTGTGCATCAGATTCACAAGATCGCCTCCGTCGTCAATGATGACATGCGGACCGATCTCCAGCACGCGGCGTATATGCTCCTCATATTCCTGAGGGGTCGCATCATACCATGCAAATACATTCAGTCCTGCTTTCACGAGAGCGGCAGCGACATCATCCTGAGTAGAAAGCGGGTTGCTTCCCGTAACATACATCTCAGCTCCGCCCGCCGCAAGCACTTCGCACAGATACGCAGTCTTTGCCTCCAGATGTACTGAAAGAGCTATCCTTTTCCCCTTGAAAGGCAGGGTCTGCCTGAATTCTTCTTCAAGTCCGTTCAGAAGAGGCATATGATGTCTTACCCAATCGATCTTAAGTCTGCCTTCCTGCCAGAGCTCCGGATTTCTGATTTCGCTTGCCATAATTTTTGCTGTAATTTCTTGTTTTCGGGCGCAAATATAGTCTTTTTTGGCCACATAAGGCGGATTTTTGCCACAATGAAGCCCGTTTTGGCGGTTTGTGGCGAAATAGTTTTGGCGTTTGAAGCGATATGAATAATTTTGCATCCGACAAAGTTTACATCGACATGGGACTTCTTACAGGAAAGACAGCTCTCGTCACAGGTGCCACAAGAGGCATCGGAAGGGCAATAGCATTGAAATACGCTTCTGAGGGCGCTGACGTCGCCTTCACATACAGGTCGCAGCACGAAGCGGCTCAGTCGCTCGTCGCCGAAATAGAGGCTTATGGCGTGCGTGCAAAGGCGTACACATCCGATGCGGCATCTTTTGAAGACGCCCATAGGGTGGTAGAGGATGTGAAGGCCGTATTCGGACGCATCGACATCCTTGTAAACAATGCCGGCATAACGAAGGACGGACTCATGATGAGGATGGATGAAGCACAGTGGGATGCGGTGATCGACACCAATCTCAAGTCTGCATTCAACTTCATCCATGCATGTACGCCTATAATGGCAAGGCAGAGATGCGGAAGCATTATAAGCATGTCATCTGTCGTAGGCGTTTCCGGAAATGCCGGCCAGTGCAATTATTCCGCATCGAAGGCCGGACTGATCGGCCTTTCAAAATCGATCGCAAAGGAGATGGGTCCGCGAGGCATCAGAGCCAACTGCATTGCCCCGGGATTCATCGCAACAGATATGACAGGCGCACTTCCTGAGAACGTGCGTCAGGAATGGGAGAAACAGATACCGATGAGAAGAGGAGGTACGCCGGAGGACGTCGCGAATGTGGCGCTTTTCCTCGCGAGCGACCTGGCAGGATATGTGACCGGACAGGTAATCAACTGCTGCGGTGGCATGAACTGCTAGATTCTTGACCAAGCACACACACACAACACAATCGTATTTGCATAAAACCTAAACCCGGACTTCCTGCTGGTGTGAACCAACGGGAAGTTCTTCTTTTATATCCGCACAGAAGACAAAAATGATTATATTAGCGGCATGAAAAGAGCACTGAGACGAGGGATGACTGCGGCGGTAGACGTGCTTCTGCCACGCCAATGCATAGTCTGCGGCGAACGGCTGCATACACACGAGGATAACATCTGTCTGTCCTGTCTGGCAGACTTTCCTCTTACAAGATTCTGGGAACAGTCCCGAAATATCATGGCAGACAAATTGAACGCTCTGATCCAGAATGAAATACAGGATGGAGAGACAGAGCCATATGCTTTTGCTGCAGCCCTTTTCCTATATAGCAGCGAAGCTGATTACAGAAAGATTCCTTATCAGATAAAGTATCATGGGAACATACGTGCCGGCAGATGTTTCGGCAGCAGACTGGGCAAGTTTCTTGCCGGATCCGAATCATTCAGGGACGTCGATATGGTCATTCCTGTTCCTCTGCATTGGACAAGAAGATGGAAAAGAGGATACAATCAGGCAGAAGTCATAGCCCGCGCTGTTGCCGCCGGACTGCCGGCCGTGGTCCGTTGCGACATCCTCCGACGGACCCGCAGGACAAAGACCCAGACCAAGGTCGATGTGGAGGATAAGACAAAGAACGTTTCGGGAGCATTCGAGGCCGCTGATCCCGGACTCCTGCCCCGCCACGTGCTGATCATCGACGACACATTCACTACCGGCGCGACCTTGTTCGCTTGCTTCAAGGCACTGCGGGCCGTCTTCCCGACTTCGGTCCGCATCAGCGTCGCCACCTTGGGATACGTAGGCCATTAAGACTTTATGACTATCTTGTTCTTCGGGGTAAAATAGTAACGGACCAGATCTGTAGAAACATCCTTGGTGCGAGCGATCACCGTATCGGCTTTACGCAGAGCAAGACGCAGACGATGGTGATGATAATGCCTCTGGAACCAGTTGTACGGATAGTCCCTGTCACGAAGGAAACTGAGATCCTCGACCTCTACAATCCTTTTTCCTGTTTCCTTATCCTTGTATTTCTTCATCTCATACACTCGTTTAGTGCAAATATATGTTATTTTTGCGGACAGAACAATTCTGAAACCTATGAAAAGATTAATGCTGACACTCTGCCTGTGCTTGTTCATGACCATATATGCGGTCATTCCTGTCCATGCCCAGACCGCATATACAAGACATAGCATCGACACTGACCTGCTTACGCTCCGCAACCTTACTGTCCCGGAATTCAGCTGGCACTATGACGACTATCTTCAGTATGCACCGGCGGCCCTCATGTTCGGGCTGAAGGCCGGAGGCTGCGAAGGACGAAGTTCCTGGGATAGGATGCTTGTCAGTGACGCCTTTTCGGCAGCGGCCATGGCTGTTGCTGTCAATGGTCTGAAATATTCAGTGGGCAGGCTCCGCCCTGACGGCAGCCGGTACAATTCGTTCCCTTCCGGGCATACGGCTACGGCCTTCATGACTGCAACCATGCTGCACAAGGAATACGGATGGAAAGACCCGTGGTTCAGCATCGGAGGATACACTGCCGCGGCCGTCACAGGAGTATCTCGAATGCTCAACAACCGGCACTGGATGAGCGACGTTGTAGCCGGAGCAGCCATCGGAATCGGATCCGTGCACCTCGGTTACTTTCTTACAGACCTGATATTCAAGCGCAAAGGGATTACAGATGGTTTCATTGAACCCGTCTTTACCTACGATTCTTCCGAAAAGCATTACGTTGCGGAACTTATCTTCGGACGCCGCTTCATCATCGGCGCCCAGGGTCAGAAGGAGATGGGCGTCCTGCCGGAACGCGGCGGTATGGCCGGCATTTCGACCGACATTCCTCTGATTCCCGGACTAGGTCTGACAGCCAGAGCAAGCGCAAGCTCGATGACTTTTGCATCCGGAGCTGCAGACGACATGTACAGCATGCTTGCCGGAGGATTCTGGAATCTGAGCATCATGAACATTCTCGAGTTCCAGACAAAAGTGATGGCAGGATGCGCATGGATGGGAGGCCGAAGCGGCATAGACCTGGCTGCCGGCATCGGGCTGAGCCTCATAACTGACAGCAACTTCAAGATAAAGGCTTTCGCTGACCTTGACTCCTGCAGCCTCTCTGCCAGTCATCCCTGGATAAACTCCCTGATCATAGGCTTCAGCGCCGCATGGTTCCTGTAGCATCTTTTCCAAACTATTTGCAGATAATCCCGAATTTTACCTATCTTTGCATCCGGATCGCTCTGGTGGTGGAATAGGTAGACACGCGGGACTTAAAATCCCGTGGGCAGAAATGTCCGTACGGGTTCGATTCCCGTCCGGAGCACATCAAATCCCTCTTGGATGAAATTCCAAGAGGGATTTTTGTGTGCTGATGCAACGTTTTGGCCGGAGGTTTCATCTATAAGGCATTCCCCATACGGACTTGCCGCATATGAAAACGAATAATCACAAAAGACTACTGTCGACACTCCTTACGGTCACAGCTGCCCTGGCTACTGCCTTTGTCACATGCAGTTGTGACCGTAATATTTTCCGTGACACAAGCGTAGGAAACATGAGCATAAGCTTCCGCGTAGACGGAGAGCGATACGAATGCGCAGAGAAAGACTTTCTTAACGAATCCCCTATGAGGATTTCATTCTACGATGAGACCTTTCTCGACTTCCACGTCGACGGCTTCAGCGTCAACAATGTCGAAAAAGAAGGCTGTCTCACCTTCACCATCAGCGCCACTAATCCCATAAAGACCGGGAAGAAGTATCCGCTCCGCTACTATAGCGGAGACGCTTCCGACAGAGTGGCAGAGCCTCCGGTCTACTTTGCCGAATTCAACGGATACAGGTCGGTAGAAGGATGGATAAAGTTCAGAACTATAGACACATACGAAGATGACGAGAATTTTGTCGTAATCTCCGGAAACTTCGAATTCATCGGCAGGAATGCGGAAGGAAGGACAATCAACGTCAAGTACGGCACTTTCGACGGACTATATTAGGAGGCGACGGACATGAAGACAATCCTCAGATTTGCAGCATTATGCATTTTGTTCTGCGCAGTGGACTGCGTTGAGAACGATTTTTACTACATGCCGTTCAAGGAAACCGAATACGGAGCAGACAAGGTCAGTTTCTATATGGACGGAACGCCATACAGAAGCGTAGAACAGCTATCGCTGACTTCCGGCGCCGACTCTCTGAACAACTGGTTCTATCTGAAGGCACAATGCGTCAGCGAAACCCATACAGGCACAAGAATTGACCTGCGCATCAGTGTCCGTGTTGAAGATGGATCCGTACTGACTCACACTCAGGTACACGAGGTGCAACCTTACTTCACCATGACTCCTGAAACGGAGGATGCCTTATATTGGAGCGAGCCTCATGCAAGAGCCGCCGTAGGAACCATATATGCAGATGAAGGATGGATCCAGTTCCGCCGTGCAGACGGAAAGATATACGCCGGAAACTTCGAATTCACATTCAGCGACGACAAAGGAGAGCGGCACACCATCAGGTACGGAAACTTTGACACATACTGCAGATAAAGAATCGAGGCCCCAGGAAGGAGCCTCGATTCTTTTAGAACGGGAAGATGAGCGGCAGGACAAAAACCATCACCACTCCCATTATTATCTGAAGCGGCAGTCCGACCTTCACATAATCCATGAAAGTATACTGACCGGCCGACATGACAAGAGCATTAGGCGGCGTGGAGAACGGCGATGCGAAGCACATGCTGGCTGCAACCGTTACGGCAAACA
This sequence comes from Bacteroidales bacterium, assembly GCA_017937885.1. GTDB lineage: Bacteria > Bacteroidota > Bacteroidia > Bacteroidales > UBA932 > Cryptobacteroides. The sequence continues at coordinate 1,839 of JAGBCS010000022.1, read as the reverse complement.
TATATGGCACAGGACTCACACCTATCTGCAGAGCACACTGAAGCGCGATCGGAGCCATAAGCATTGCTGTAACAGTATTGCTTATGAATATCGTCATCACGGAAGTCGCAGCGTAAACAACTCCGAGAAGGGCGAGCGGACTGTTCAGCCCAAGACCATTGACGAGGGTATCAGTCAGGAGCGTCGATACTCCGGTCTTCTCAAGCGCCGTAGACATAGGCATCATAGCCGCAAAGAGCACGATCGTCTGCCAGTTGATGGTCTTGTATGCAGCCTCGACACTTCGCACGCAACCCGTAATAACCATAAGCACGGCAGCAAGAAGCACCGCAGTAACAGGAGCGATAGGGATGCTGTCCACCACCATGGCTACAATCATGGCAATCATGATAAGCGCAGCCACAGGAGCCTTGTAATCCAAAGTGACCTTGGCCGCCTCCTGAAGCGGCTCACCAAGAACCACCCAGTTGTTTGACTCGTTCTTCAGACGAGCTATGTCCTTCCATGCGCCCTGGACAAGCAGTACATCTCCGTCATGAATCTTCTCGTTTCCAAGATCATGAAGGAGGTAATCCTGCTTTCTTCTGATACCAAGCACATTGACGCTGAACTTCGAGCGGAAGCCGGCCTCTATGATCGTACGGTTGATCATAGATGAGGAAGGCATGATGAGAATCTCTGCCACTCCGATATCGAAGAAGTCAAGGGAAGCATTCGAAGAACTGCCCTCTATCTCATCGGTATGCTTGTCCAAGAGACGGAGAGAATAATCTTCGGCAAACTTCTGGATCATCTCCGGTTCGCCTGACAGATACAGCACATCTCCCTGCTTGAGCACAAGGTCCGGCGATGCAAGCTGCTGATTCACGGTACGGACAAAACGGTTCTGTCCGGCGCTGCGTCTGAGTTCAAGTACATTGATGCCGTATTCTCTGTAGATGTTAAGATCTACAACGGTCTTGCCTATAGCCTTGGAATCCTCATCCTTCAGATGTACCCTGAACAGGTTTTCCGTGATACCGTATTCACCGACAAGCTCTTTGAGCGATTTGCCGGCCTTTTTCCTGTCATTGGACTTTTCCTTTGGAGAAAGGAAAACCTTTGTCAATGGCATGAGGACGACGATACCGACAAGAAGCGTTATAAGGCCCACCGGAAGGAAAGAGAAGAAGCCCAGAGGTTCATATCCCGCGCTCGAAAGAGTCTCGCTGACGATAAGGTTGGGAGGAGTACCGATCAAGGTCATCATACCTCCCATGCTGCTGGCGAAGGCCAGAGGCATGAGCAGGCGCCGAGGTGAAGTGCCCGCGCTTGCTGCCATGCTGACGACTATCGGAAGCATAAGCGCGACGGTGCCGGTGTTGCTGACGAAGGCGCCTATCGCTCCTGTCACAATCATCACAAGAAGGAAGAGACGGAACTCGCTCTTTCCGGCAAGAACCATTACCTTGCTGCTTATCATCTTGGCCAGACCCGTCTGGAAGATGCCTCCTCCGACAATGAACAGTCCGACCATCATTATGACAGTTGTGTTAGAGAATCCGGCCAATGCCTCAGCCGGATTGAGGATCTGACAGAGCAACAACGCCAGAAGGGCGCAAAGTGCCACAAGGTCAGACCTCACCTTGCCGCTGACGAACAAAGCTGCTGCCACAAAAAGTATTATCAGAGTTGCTATCATATTACGATTGTTGCACTTGCAAAGTTACATATAATTCGTTGAATTGAGAAATTTGGGGCAAAATAATTGGCAGACAGAGGTTTTAGGAAAATCTGATGTCGGAAGGAATGCCAGCAAAAACCAATGTAATGCCAAGTTGTTCCAAAGCTGAGTAACCT
>JAGBCS010000021.1 GCA_017937885.1 Bacteroidales bacterium | reverse complement strand
ATCACAAAGAACACTACAATGACAATCCCAGCTCATGATATTCCTGCTTTCAAGCCGGCAAAGGTATTCATGAACGAAGTGAAATAATTCTTATTACAAATCAATAAATCCTTAAAATTATGCCAAACGGAAAGAAGCATAAAAGGCACAAGATGGCTACGCACAAGCGCAAGAAGCGCCTGCGTAAGAACAGGCACAAGAAGAAGAAGTAGTCTTCCGACGGTGTCTGCCATTTTAGCAGTCTGCTAAAGAGGCCGGCCAGGTGGTCGGTCTCTTTATTTTAAAAATCCACATTGAAATTCCTGATGGAGTCTGTAAAAGATCTGATCGTTGACGTAAGTACAACGGAAGTCTCGATAGCACTGATGGAGAACCACAGGCTGATCGAGCTGAACAAGGAGTCCAGCCAGGGTCACAGCTTTTCTGTCGGAGATGTATATCTCGGCAAAGTGAAGAAGCTGCTGCCGGCCCTGAATGCTGCCTTCGTCGACATCGGAGACGAGAAGGAGGCATTTGTCCACTATCTTGATCTGGGTCTTTACTTCAAGGCGTTCGACGAGTTCGTCAGAAGAGTGAATCCGAATTCAGACAACAAGGGCATCTACAAGCACATCAAGCCAGGTCCTATCCTCGAGAAGGAAGGCCGCATAGAGAATGTGCTGACCCCGGGACAGATGATCATCGTCCAGATCGTCAAGGAGCCGATCTCGACAAAAGGGTCACGACTGACTGCGGAAATTTCATTGGCAGGACGAAACATTGTACTGCTCCCCTTCGCAGAGAAGGTGAGCGTATCCCAGAAAATCTCTTCCAAAGAGGAGAAAAGAAGGCTGGAGACACTTGTAAGGAGCATACTCCCAAAGAACTACGGAGCCATCATACGCACGGCAGCAGAAGGCAAGAACGCCGCCGTCCTTGATGCGGAACTGATGTCGCTTGTCGACAAATGGGAAAACTCCTGGAAGAAACTGGCTCAATCCAAAGGCGTCCAGCTGCTCTTTACTGAGTACAGCAAGACGACAACCATCCTTAGGGATCTTCTCAACGACTCGTTCACAAATATCTATGTGAATGATGAGAACATATATGAGGAGACCAGGAAGTACATCTCGCTGATCTCGCCGGAGCAGGAGAAGATCGTAAAGCTCTACAAGGAGAAAACCCCGATCTTCGACCACTTCGAAGTCACGAGACAGATCAAGAGTTCTTTCGGAAAGGTGGTACCGATCAAACAGGGAGCATACCTGGTGATTGAGCACACAGAAGCATTGCATGTGATTGACGTGAACAGCGGAACACGCGCCAAGAACAAGGAGCAGGAACAGAACACGTTCGACGTCAACTGCTATGCTGCCGAAGAGATCGCAAGACAGCTCAGGCTGCGCGACATGGGAGGCATCGTGATCGTGGACTTTATCGACATGGAGTCGAACGAACATAGGAATGCCCTCTTCAAGAAGATGCAGGAGCTGATGGAGTCCGACAGAGCAAAGCATAATGTGTTGCCGCTCACGAAGTTCGGCCTCATGCAGATCACAAGGCAAAGGGTCCGTCCCGCAACCGAGATCAACACCCAGGAGGTTTGTCCGGTGTGCAACGGTACCGGAAAGATAGCATCAAGTGTCGTGATTGACGAGGCAATCGAGAGAAGGCTGTCATATTATGTGACAGAAAAGAAGATCACAAATCTGACCCTGAAGGTCAACCCGATCCTCGGAGCCTACCTCACCAGAGGCCTCTTCAGCTCGATCATCGGAAAATGGAAGAAGAAGTACAGATGTAAGATAGAGGTTGTTGAGACAACCGACTTCACGGTCTTGCAGAATGAATTCTACAATGCAAAAGGAGAGAAGCTTGATTAGCTTCTCTCCTTTTTCTATTCTTCCTCCTCGAGGAACTGAGTCATATTTTCAGAGTACTTACGCCATTTTTCGATCAGAGCCTGCATATCTGCCGGGAGCTCTGAATCGAAACGGATCATCTGCTTTGTGCGAGGATGCACGAAACCTAGAGTCTTGGCATGCAGAGCCTGACGAGGAAGCAGCCTGAAACAGTTCTCTATGAACTGGCGGTACTTCGCATATATGGTACCTTTACGTATCTCGGCACCGTCGTAGCGTGCATCATTGAAAAGAGGATGGCCTATCCAGTTGAAATGGACGCGGATCTGATGCGTACGGCCTGTCTCGAGACGGCACTCGACTACCGTGACATAGCCGAAGCGCTCAAGCACTCGGAAATGCGTCACTGCGTGCTTTCCATGATCTCCGTCAGGGAAGACACGGAAGCGCATGCGATCGTTAGGGTCACGGCCGATATTTCCGGTGATCGTACCTTCGTCTTCCTTTATGTTACCCCATACGATGGCGACATAGCGACGCTCGATAGAGTGAACAAAGAACTGCTTTGCAAGATCTAGCTGCGACTCGTCATTCTTTGCCACAACAAGAAGACCTGAAGTGTCCTTGTCGATGCGATGCACGAGCACGCCCATTCTCTCATCCTCGGCATCAGGGCCTTGAGATATGCCAAGATGATGGGCAAGAGCATTTACGAGCGTGCCGCTGAAGTGACCGTGGCCCGGATGGACTACCATGCCGGCCTCCTTGTTCAGCACAAGCAGATCTTCATCCTCATAAACGATATTCAACGGAATAGCCTCAGGCAGTATCTCAAGTCCGCGGCGCTGGTACGGCATGACGAATTTGATGACATCACCCGGACGGATGACGTAGTTGGCCTTTACGATCTTGTCGTTTACGCGGATATATTCAGCCTTGATGGCCAGCTGTATACGATGACGAGAAGTATACTCCATATGGGTCGCCAGATACTTGTCGACGCGCATCGGCACCTGGCCTGCAGAAATGTCGAAACGGTAATGTTCGAACATTTCCTGCTGCTCATCCTCATATGCGACCTCATCACCGGCCTTGTCTATATCAATGTCCGAAATCGGATCGTCTTCAAAATCAAAATACTGGCTCATTTTCTATCTTCCTTTACAGGGATACGGCTCTGCTTCGTGGTAAGGTACAGCACGACTTCATCTCCCATGTTAACCTTGACTGAATCTGATGCTTCCGGCACCTGACGGTAAACCATCGCGTTCAGACTGTCGTCATAATCCTTCACAGTCTCGTCAAACTTGAGAGACTTCACGTTGAGAGAATGAGAATGGATGGCATCGACAGCACTCATGTTCTTGAGTCCGGATACATCTGGGACATAAGTCACATTATCCAGCGAGTTCAATCCCACTACAAGATCGATTTCAGACTCGCTTTCAATCATGGATCCCGGCTCCACTTCCCTGTTTCCCATCAACTGACGAAGGACATTGTTGGTCGCCATGTCCTGTACATATATGAGTCTGTTCAGAATCAGTCCTCGCGAGAGCAGTTCGGCTTTTGCCTGACGCATTGACAGACCGACAAGATTCGGCATCGTCACCTTCTTTGCATTCACCGCATTGATGGTCAGCACGATGCGTCTTCCTTCCTTCACTTTGGCACCCGGTTCGGGATTCTGTCTGTATACCGCTCCCCTCTTCATTCGCTTCACGAAGACCGAATCCGTGACTTCCACTCTCATACCTGCCTGGGAAGCGGCATATTCCGCCTCTGAGAGAGTCATGTTCGAGAAGTCCGGAACTACAATCTCCTTACCATGCTGAGTCACCATGTTCAGGAAAAGCATGGCCCCTGCGATGAGCAAGGCAACGATCACTACCGCCAGTAACAGATTACGTACGATCCAGTTTCTGAAAAATCCTTTCTTTTCTGTCTTTTCAGCCATATTATCTGACTTTTATCAATTCATATTCGCGGCATCCGAGACCTATCTGTTCACCATACTCAACGCCTGCTTCCCAATTGGTATCCGGATGAACGATACGGAACTTGTCGTCTCCTTTGTGATGGTGATGTCCGCAGGTACATTCTTCCCCATGAGCATGGTCCTTGTCTGAAACAGCGTTGCCGTACAGCGCTGGAGCTGACTTCACGAGATCGGCACACGCGCAGTCAAGAGCTACCGGGTCGAATGAGGCTGCAATTCCGATGTCAGGCACCAATGCGGCATCATTGTGGCCCCAGCAGTCGCAGTTAGGCGAGACGTTCATGATGAAGCTGATATGGAAAGACGGCTTGCCGTGCACGACCGCATAGGCATACTCGGCAATCTTGCTGTTGAGCAGATCCGAGGTATCATAATCCTTTATCACAGCTGCTGCCTTCTGGCACACTGCCACACACTGTCCGCAACCTACGCACTTGTCATAGTCGATGACAGCCTTCCTGTCAACTACCTTGACTGCTCCATGACGGCAGTATTTCTCACAGATGCGGCAGCCGATGCAGTTTTCGGTATCGATCATAGGCTGCGATGAAGAGTGAAGTTCAAGCTTTCCTCCGACGCTCGCAGAGCCCATTCCAAGGTTCTTGAGAGCTCCACCAAATCCGGCCTGCTCATGTCCCTTGAAGTGGTTCATGGAAATCACGATGTCGGCATCTGCAATCGCTGCGCCGATCTTTGGTGACGGACAGTATTTTCCGCCGCACGGAACTTCCTTATAGTCAGTACCTTTAAGACCATCAGCAATGATGACGTCCGCATGGGCTCCGATCCTGTTGAATCCGTTCTCCATGGCAGCATTCAGATGATCGACGGCGTTTGATCGTCCGCCGCTGTAAAGAGTATTGGCGTCGGTAAGGAACGGCTTGCCGCCGAGCGAACGTATCACGTCGACGACACGCGCCGCGTAGTTCGGGCGGATGTACGCCATATTTCCAGGCTCTCCGAAATGTATCTTGATGGCTGTGAACTTGCCGTCAAAATCGATGTCGCCGATTCCGGCCTGTCTGATGAGTCTTTCAAGTTTTGTAAGCAGGTCATTGCCTGGAACGGTCCTCAGATCCGTAAAATAAACTTTCGATCTTTCCATAATTATTATACTATTGGCAGCCCTCGGAAGATTACATTGAACAGTCCCTGTCCGAGCAGCGCTATACCTATTATCACTACGATTGCTCCGGTTATCCTGCTGATCCACAGGATGGTCCTCATCCTGAAGTTGCCACGGAAGCGGCTCAACAGCCATGATATGCTGAACCAGTATGTGACGGAGCCGATGCTTACCGAAAGGATGATCGGAGCCACACTCCAGTTGTGCGGAGCGTCGTCTGCAAGTCCGAAGAAGGCGAAAAGCGTGAACATGACGAAGATGGCCATAGGATTGGAAAGGCCCATTGCCACGGCCTGACCGAAATCCTTAGGAGATACACCCGGTTCCTGATCTGCCCTCATCTTACGGAAAGGGTCGGAAAAGGCCATGGACAGGCCGACAATGACAAGCACTGCACCTCCGATGATCAGGATCATGTTGCGATGGTCATCAATGAACTTCTGGGCGAATGCCAGAGCAAAGATGGCGATCGACGCATAAAGCGTATCTACCACACTCGCTCCGAGGCCGGAAACAAAGCCGGACTTATGTCCCTTGCTTAATGACTTCTGTACGACAAGGATGGCAATCGGCCCTATCGGAGCCGACGCACATATCCCTACGAGGAAGCCTTTTAGCATGTCCATCAACATATTCGCGCTTTCAACTAATTATAAACAGACAAAGGTAGTAAAATTATTCATATCTTTGTGTGATATTAAGCCAACCGGACTGATGAAAAAAGAAAATATACTCCTCTGGGGACTCGTCCTGCTGTTTGCAGTCCTGATGTCCATTCCATTCATTGTGCCACACTGCGGGATCCTGGCACTTTTCGGCATCGTTCCGCTGCTCTGCATGGAGAGAGTGGCAGATATGACCGGAAAGAAGAGGATATGGATATATCACTATTCGGCATTTGTACTGTGGAATGCCATCACGACCTTCTGGGTATGCAATGCGACAGTCGGCGGAGGCCTGTTCGCCATATTCGCGAATGCGTTCCAGATGTCCCTGATATTCGGACTGTTCCGCATAAGCAAGAGGAAGTTCAAGGGGGCGCTGCCGTACATTTTCCTCATGGTCGCATGGATCGCCTGGGAGAGATTCTATTTCGACGCGGAGATCTCATGGCCATGGCTTGTGCTGGGCAACTCCTTCGCCCGCACGACATGGGCGATACAGTGGTACGAATTCACCGGAGCGCTCGGAGGCTCTCTTTGGATATGGGCATGTAATCTTGGCCTTTTCGGGCTGTTGGTCAGCATATCTGACGGGAGCGTGTCCGGATGGAACGGAAAAGCCAAGGCTGCTGCAGCCGGAGGCATCATCACAGTTTTTGCGGCGCCGCTCATCATTTCCGGATTCGTAGGAAGGCAATATGCCGACGCCATGGATGCGCAGGACCAGTTGCCGGTCACAATCGTCCAGCCGAACATAGACCCATACAACAAATTCCAGGCAATGACCCAGGCGCAGCAGAACGGCCTGTTCCTTTCACATGCAGAGAAAGCTCTGGAAAAGCGCCTTGCCGATTCTTCGGCCGGCCCGATGCTGCTCATAGCACCGGAAACATTTACCAACGACATCATCTGCGGCAATTATCCGCGCAGCAGGACATGGAAAGGATTCGTATCTTTCCTGCAGAAGTACCCTGGCGTCAACCTGCTGTTCGGAGCATCGGCATATGACTACATCAATTCGCCTGAGGCTCCGTCCCACACTGCCCGCAATATAGGTAAAGACCTGTGGGTGGAATCTCACAATTCTGCTCTCATCATGGATGGTACCGCCAGAACGGAGATCTTCCACAAGAGCAAGCTTGTCGTGGCTGTCGAAATGACCCCGTATCCTGCTCTGTTCTGCAAGATCGACGACCTGCTCGGAGGGGTCATGGGCAGATGCGTCGGACAGGAAGAAGTATCGCTTCTGCATGTAAGAGACGGTGCTGAAGTCATTCCGATAGGCTGCGCAGTCTGCTACGAATCCGTATATGGAGAGTATTATACCGACTACATACGCAAGGGAGCAAGGGCGATGACGATCATCACCAACGACGCATGGTGGGGAGACACTCCGGGATATCGCCAGCATCTGAGCTATGCTTCGCTCCGCGCTATCGAAACGAGACGTGCGATCGCCCGATGCGCCAACACCGGAATCAGCGCCATCATCAGCCCGTCAGGAGAAATATTACAGCCGACCCCATGGTGGGAGCCGGCCGTAATCGAAAGCAGCATTCCGCTGCGCGACGACATTACGTTCTATGTAAGCCACGGTGACATCACCGGACGTGTGTGCACCTTCCTTTTCATCCTTCTACTGCTCGCCCTCATCGTACGGTTCAGAACCAGATAATCAACAAAAAATGATGTACCAAGACGTACATCAGCGAAGCCGTTGAGCGACAAGAATGCCTTCGTATAGCTTATACGGCATGGCAGCCCGCTCAACGGCGCCATTTTTCCTCCGTTGAGCGGATCAGAACCCATCCTGCGGCATAAGCCGCATAGTTGCCCGCTCAACGGCTTGCAGATAGCCCCGAGGT
>JAGBCS010000020.1 GCA_017937885.1 Bacteroidales bacterium | reverse complement strand
TCTTCGGTCCCACTCCCGGCAGAAACTGTATGTCCATATCCAATCCGTACTGTGCCATAATATGGCAAATCTACGAAATCCTCTCCGTATTAGCAATTTTTTGTCGCTTTTTGTCGTCTGGGCTCCGTCAGAACGGCACTCTGACGACATTGGGATTTGGTAATCCGTTGGTTGATAGCGGTTTGTGTCGGGTGTGCGTCTTCTGGGTGCCAAGGCGTGGCGGTCCTGACGACAAAATACCTGGCATGCTCTGATGAACCCTGGTCTAGTATGGACATAATCCTGGTCTAGTATGGATACGGTAAGGATACCAGTGTGAGATATAGTATGGATCAGTAAAAATACCAGTATGGATACAGTGAGATATAATAAAAATTCCAGTATGGATACCAGTATGGATACAGTGAGATATAGTAAAAATTCCAGTATGGATACCAGTATGAATATAGTGGGAGGTGTTTATAAAATAATCACTATATTTGTGGGTTATTACATGTAATCAAATTCATTCACATATGGCAAAGAAACTAGTTGTAGGAATCACTCAGGGCGATGGCAACGGCATCGGCTACGAGGTGATAATCAAGGCGCTGGCTGACGAGAGGATGCTTGACCTCTGCACTCCGGTAATCTACGGATCATCAAAGATCTTCGGATTCTACAAGAAGCAGATTCATAACATCGAGCAGATAAATACAAATGTAATATCATCGGCTAAGGATGTGCACCAGAAGAGGGTGAACATCGTCAACTGTCTCCCGGAGAACGTCTTCGTGGAGCCTGGCCAGCCGACTCCTGAGTCCGCCAAGTCAGCCATGACCTCTCTTGAAAGAGCCGTGCAGGACATCAAGGACGGATATATCGACGTCCTTGTGACAGCGCCGATCAACAAGAGGGCGATGGTAGGAGAAGGCTTCGGCTATACTGGTCATACCGAGTACCTTGAGAAGGAGTTCGGTGTCGATGAGGTAGCCATGATCATGGTATGCGACCAGCTGAAGGTAGGTGTCGTGACGGGACATATTCCGCTCAAGAATGTGTGCGAAAACATCACTACCGAGAAGATCCTCAAGAAACTCCGACTCATGAAGGCTGCCCTTCAGAGAGATTTCGGCATCGATGCGCCGAAGATCGCCGTGCTCGGCCTGAATCCGCATTGCGGAGACGGAGGCCTGCTCGGAGACGAAGAGCAGCAGATCATCCTTCCTGCAGTCAAGGCGGCAAATGAGGAAGGCATAATGGCTTTCGGCCCATACTCTCCTGACGGATTCTTCGGCCTTGGCAACTACAGCAAGTATGATGCTGTCCTCGCAATGTACCACGACCAGGGACTGACTCCGTTCAAGGCCCTTGCCTTCGAGGAAGGTGTCAACTATACTGCGGGCCTTCCTATCATCAGGACATCTCCGGACCATGGTACAGCATACGAAATGGCTGGCCGTGATCTGGCTGATCCTCGTTCGATGATCTCTGCAATCTACACAGCCATAGATATTTACAATCGCCGTGCAGACTACGATGACCTCGTGGAGAACCGCATGACGATCAAGATGCCTGACACTGAAATCAAGCCTCGCGGAGGCAGGATCATCGAGTAGTCATGGCAGAAGGAAATCAGCAGAGACCTCCGATCTTTCTGTTTACGGACGGAGCATCGAGCGGCAATCCGGGACCCGGAGGGTACGGAGTGGTGCTCAAGTGCGCAGGCCGTGAGATGGAGATGTCGGAAGGGTTCAGCCTGACGACCAACAACAGGATGGAGCTGCTCGCTGTGATAAAGGGACTCGAGGCTATCCGCTGGGAGAATGCCGAAGTCCATGTCTACAGTGACTCATCCTATGTCGTGAACGCCATCAACAAAGGCTGGCTCGAGGGCTGGATAAGGAAAGGTTTTGCAAAAGTCAAGAACCCGGATCTGTGGATGCGTTTCGCCCCGCTGCTCAGGAAGCACAGGGTAGCTTTCCATTGGATCAAGGGCCATGCCGGGCATCCGGAGAATGAGCGCTGCGACGCTCTGGCCGTAGCCGCAGGCGCAGGAGCGGTTGCAGCCGGTCGCCAGCTCCCGCCAGACCCGGGCTATACACCGGACGAGCCAGGCTTGATCTGAACCTGAGGAAACCTGATGATAAGGATTTGATTATGAAAGTGATAAGGACAGATATACCTGATGTGGTGATTGTCGAGCCTAAGGTCTTCGGCGATCACAGGGGGTATTTCTTCGAGTCATTCTCGGAGAGGGACTTCGCAGAGCAGGTGAGAGAAGTGAAGTTCGTACAGGACAATGAGAGCAGATCATGCTACGGAGTCGTCCGCGGGCTGCATTTCCAGCTCCCTCCGCATGCGCAGAGCAAGCTCGTGCGTGTGGTGAGCGGCCGCGTTCTGGACGTCGCCGTCGACATCCGTCGCGGCTCGCCGACCTTCGGCCGCCACGTCGCCGTCGAGCTGTCGGCGGAAAACCACCGCCAGCTCTTCATACCGCGCGGCTTTGCCCATGGCTTCGCCGTGCTTTCCGACGAGGCCGTCTTCCAGTACAAGTGCGACAGCTACTATGCGCCGCAGAGCGAAGCAGCCATAGCATGGGACGATCCCGCCATAGGAATAGACTGGGGCATACCGGCAGACAGTATCCTTCTGTCGGAAAAGGACCGCCGCAGCCCTTTGCTGAAAGATGCGGCCGGATTGTTTGATTACGGAACAGACTATTATATATAAATGATATAAAGGAGTGTAGTGATGAAGATTCTTGTTACAGGCGCAGACGGACAGCTGGGAATGTCCTTCCGCGAAGTGGCCGAAGGAAGCGGCCATGAATTCCTTTTCACGTCATCCGTTCCTTCGGAAGGAACCATGAAGCTGGACATAACCGATGCGGAAGAAGTCAGCAGGGTTGTCGCCGCGGAAGGAACCGATGTCATAATCAACTGCGCTGGCTATACCGACGTGGCAAAGGCAGAGCAGGAACCTGATAAGGCACTGAAGGTCAATGCGGAAGCGGTCGGCTATCTGGCCGAGGCCGCAAGAAGCGCAGGCGCCCTTCTGGTGCACATATCGACGGACTACGTCTTCGACGGACGCAGCGGCGTGCCGTACGCCGAGGACGCGCAGCCTGCTCCCTTGAGCGCATACGGCCGCTCAAAACTCGCGGGCGAAACCGCCGTCCTCGCCTCCGGCTGCCGCCACCTCATTATCCGCTCGGCATGGCTGTACAGTGTCTATGGTAATAACTTCGTGAAGACCATATATGAAAAGACAGCCTCGCAGCCTGTCATAAAGGTTGTAAGCGACCAGATCGGCACGCCTACCTATGCCGGCGACCTTGTCGAATTCATCATGAGCCTGCTCGAAGATGACATCGAGATCAAGGACGGCATCTACAACTACACCAACGAAGGTGTGTGCTCATGGTACGACCTTGCATGGGAAGTATGCAGGCTCTCCGGCCATCTCTGCGACGTCCTCCCATGCAGGACGGCCGATTACCCGACAGGAGTCGAGCGTCCGCACTTCTCCGTGCTCGACAAGACCAAGGTCCGCGAGACCTTCGGCATCGGCATACCGCATTGGGCAGATTCGCTGCGTTTCTGTCTCTCCAAGTTTGAATAAATCTGCCAATTTGTCAGTTTGTCCTTCTCTTTTTGGATAAATCGCAGATTGTCACTATATTTGTAGGTTGTTTGCATTATTGGGATCTTATCCCTGTGCAGGCAACCTGCTTTTGAATATAAAAAATACAAGATATGTCATTTACAGACGTTTTCAAGAAACTTTTCGGCACAAAAGCCGACCGGGACATGAAGGCTATCAAGCCGACCCTTGACAAGGTCCTTGAAGCCTATAAGAAGATAGATACCCTCGACGATGACCAGCTCCGTGCGAGGTGTCAGGAACTTAAGGATCAGATACAGGCAGCGATTGCAGCCGACGAGGCACGCATCGCGGAGATAAAGGCCGAGCTGGAGAAGGATATCCCTCTTACGCAGAAGGAAGCCCTTGCTACAGAGCAGGATAAGCTCGTGAAGAAGGTGGACGAGACGATCGAGAAGGTCCTCGACGAGATCCTTCCTGAAGCATTCGCGATCATGAAGTCGACAGCCCGCCGATTCACTCAGAACCCTGAGATAAGGGTGAAGGCTACCGACTTTGACCGCAACCTCAGCACGACCAAGGAATTCGTGACCATCGATGGCGACTACGCCGTATGGCAGAACCACTGGATGGCCGGCGGAAACGAGATCACATGGGACATGATCCATTACGACGTCCAGCTGATCGGAGGTATCGTCCTGCATCAGGGAAAGATCGCCGAGATGGCGACAGGAGAAGGAAAGACCCTCGTGGCGACCCTCCCTGTATTCCTCAATGCTCTCGCAGGCAAGGGAGTCCATGTCGTTACAGTGAACGACTATCTCTCGAAGCGTGACTCCGAGTGGATGGGACCTCTCTACCAGTTCCACGGACTCAGCGTGGACTGTATCGACAAGCATCAGCCGAACAGCGACGCCCGCAAGAAGGCATACGCATGCAATATTACCTTCGGAACAAACAACGAGTTCGGTTTCGACTACCTCCGTGACAACATGGCGACGTCGATGAACGACCTCGTGCAGCGCAAGCACCACTTCGCTATCGTCGACGAGGTCGACTCCGTGCTCATCGACGACGCGCGTACGCCTCTGATCATCTCCGGTCCGGTACCGAAGGGCGAGGACCAGCAGTTCATGGAGTATAAGCCGTTGGTGGAGAGACTCTACAACTCACAGAAGACCCTCGTCAACCAGCTCCTCAATGAGGCGAAGAAACTGATCGCCGAAGGCAACGAAAAGGACGGAGGTGTCCTGCTGTTCAGGGCATTCAAGGGCTATCCTAAGTACAAGCCGCTGATCAAGTTCCTCAGCGAACCGGGCATGAAGCAGCTCCTGCAGAAAGTCGAGAACTATTACATACAGGACAACGAACGCGAGATGCCGTTCATCACCGACGAGCTCTACTTCGTCATCAACGAGAAGATGCATTCTGTCGACATGACCGACAAGGGACGCGACCTTATCACAGGCAACCTTTCCGACTCCAACTTCTTCGTCCTTCCGGACGTGGGAGCCGCTATCGCGGATGTACAGAAGGACAGCTCCCTCTCCGCTGAGGAAAAGCAGGTCAAGAAGGACGACATCCTCGCTGAATTCGCCCTTAAGTCAGAACGCGTACATACTGTAAACCAGCTCCTTAAGGCCTATACGATGTTCGATAAGGAGATCGACTACATCATCCAGGACGGAAAGATCAAGATCGTCGACGAACAGACAGGCCGTATCATGGAGGGACGTCGCTGGAGCGACGGTCTGCACCAGGCGGTCGAGGCGAAGGAAAACGTCAAGGTCGAGGCAGCGACGCAGACATTCGCGACGATCACCCTGCAGAACTACTTCCGTATGTACCACAAGCTGGCCGGTATGACCGGTACGGCGGAGACGGAGGCAGGCGAGTTCTGGTCGATCTACAAGCTCGACGTGGTTGTCATCCCGACCAACAGGCCGATCGCACGAATCGACAACAATGACCTTATATATAAGACAAAGAAGGCGAAATACGAGGCCGTGATCAACAAGGTCGTCGAACTTACTAAGGAAGGACGTCCGGTGCTCGTAGGTACTACGGACGTCGAGACTTCCGAACTCCTGAGCCGAATGCTCCGTCTGCGCGGTATCCAGCACCAGGTGCTGAATGCTAAGCAGCATGCGCGTGAGGCCGAGGTCGTCAAGCATGCCGGAGAGCCTTCGACCGTGACCATCGCGACCAATATGGCCGGTCGAGGAACCGACATCAAGCTGCCTGACGAAGTGAAGGCAGCAGGAGGACTTGCGATCATCGGTACGGAGCGCCACGACAGCCGCCGCGTCGACCGCCAGCTGCGCGGACGTTCGGGACGTCAGGGTGACCCGGGCTCATCTATCTTCTATGTTTCCCTCGAGGATAAGCTCATGCGACTCTTCGGCTCTGAGAAGATTGCCGGCGTGGTCGACAGGCTCGGAATGGAGGAGAACGAGGCGCTCGAGGCTCCGATGCTGAACAGCTCGATCGAGAGAGCGCAGAAGAAGGTCGAGGAGAACCACTTCGGCACACGAAAGAGACTTCTCGAATACGACGACGTGATGAACTCGCAGCGTGAGGTCATCTATACGAAGAGACGCAACGCGCTTTCGGGCGAAAGAGTCGAGATCGATGTGATGAACATGATGCAGGACATCGCTCAGATCCTTGTCGAGAAGGCGGACGGAATGCCGTATGAAGACTTCTCGGAGATGGTGATGACTTCGCTTTCGATTGACCTCGGCTTCGACGAGGAGTTCTACAACAAGTCGAACCCTAAGGCTCTTACAGAGGCCATCCATAAGCATATGCTCGAGACCTACGAGCGCCGTATGGAGACCATGGCCCAGAGGGCGATGCCGATCATCAAGAGCGTCTATGAGAAGCAGGGCGCGATCTATACGAACATCGCGATCCCGGTATCGGACGGCCGCAAGATGCTTACCCTCTCAGTGAACCTGCAGAAGGCCTATGAGTCTGAAGGAAAGGAGATTGCGAGAGCGTTGAGCAAGACCATAACCCTCTGGCGCATCGATGACAAGTGGAAGGAGCATCTCCGCGACATGGACGACCTGAAGCAGTCGGTTCAGAACGCCACATATGAGCAGAAGGACCCTCTTCTCATCTACAAGTTTGAGAGCTTCAACCTTTTCAGCCAGATGCTCGAAGACCTGAACAAGGACGTGCTTTCGTTCCTCCTCAGGGCACACATCCCGCTCCGCGACGCATCCGAGGCTCCGCGTCACGCCGCTCCGCAGATGCGCAAGCCGGACATGAGCCAGATGCAGACTTCGCGTACGGATCTCGTGACCAACGCAGGCGAGCCTAAGAGCAACGCCCCAGTCCATGTCGAGAAGCAGGTGGGTCGAAACGACCCATGTCCTTGCGGCTCAGGCAAGAAGTACAAGAACTGCCACGGAAAGCAGGCATAAAGACAATTAACAACATAAACTATAAGACTATGGCAAAGATGGAACCAGTAGTTAACGCAAATTCGATCAGCAGGATTTCAGCAGGTACCCTGATCAAGGGTGAGATCGTGTCTCCATGCGATATCCGTATCGACGGTACATTCGAGGGCAAGGTGACCAGCAAGGGACGCGTTGTAGTAGGGGAGAGCGCCCATATCAAGGGCGATATCATCTGCGAGAACATCGACCTTTGGGGAAAGGTTGAAGGCGCCGTATTCGTGAAGGACACACTCAATCTCAAGGAGGGCTGCGTAGTGAACGGAAACCTCAATGTCCGCAAGCTCTCTGTAGAGCTCGGAGCTACGTTCAACGGAAACTGCAAGACGATCACCGAGGCTGACTTCGAGAAGATCACAGGTGTACCAAAACAGCATCCTCAGGCAGCTGCACCAGCAAATTAACAGGGTTTAGACTGCAAAATTGTGGAATTATATTTGCAGATTAAAAAATAATTCGTACATTTGCAGTCCTGTTTAACGGGAGCGTAGCTCAGTTGGTTCAGAGCGTCTGCCTTACAAGCAGAGGGTCGGGGGTTCGAATCCCTCCGCTCCCACCCGAAGGATGTCAGCAATGGCATCCTTTTTTTGACTGACAATGGGGATGTTTTGGTTTTGACAGCATCAGACATTGGACAGTAAGCACGCCGGGCGTGGGAGGTTTGCCCGTTAATCTCAGCTTCCGAACAATTAGTTGGCAACAACTCTTATGCACTCGCTGCGTAGTCTGCTAAGCACACTACCTTAATCCGCGACGCCAAGGCTGCGTCGCCGACGAGTATCCCTCCAGCCTTTAGGCCGGTTATGGCTGGAACCCG
>JAGBCS010000019.1 GCA_017937885.1 Bacteroidales bacterium | reverse complement strand
GGCGAAGATCACCTGAAGCAGAAGCGAGCCGAACACAGCGACGAGCAGGTAGCCCAGCAGTCCGATTCCTCCTGCGAAGTCCAGCTTGCTGAGATCGGCCATTGAGGCAACTACGATGCAGAATATGTAGATGAAATACATCCCGATATCGTAGCTGTACTTCATCGCGTGGATCTTCTTTATGAAAGAACATGCGATTCCCAGGGTCGTCAGCAGGAGTATGAAGACAGTCATGAACATCGTCTCCGGAAGAAGCAGGGCGACTCCTGCCGAAATGCCGACGATCAGTACGGTCAGTCCGAGCAGCTTTCCTGTATATGCCATTCCGGTACGGGTGAACAGACTCCTGAATGGTTTCCTGTTCTCTCTTTCCATCTCTGACATTATCGCCTTCTCGTCTCTGTCGGTGAAGTCTCCGAGCGAGTTCGGAAGGAATTTCCTGAACAGCTTTATTCCGACTGTCAGCAGGAACGACAGGTAGAGGAAGCTGACAAGGATATCATATGAATTGATGAGTATGTATGTTTCGTCCTTGACTCCGAGCATGGTCTTCAGGGCAGCGAGGTTGATCGTGCCTCCGGTGTAGACACCTGTCAGCATGCCGCCTATCTTCGCTCCTTCCGGGAGATTCCTTCCGAATATGAAATATCCGATGACCACCGCGGTCGCAACGGATATCATTCCGGTAATCAGAGCCAGTATCTGTGACCTTGCTCCGCTAATCCTGAAGGTGCAGCTGAAAAGCATCAAAGGGATGGCCAGAGGTACCATGGCGTTTGATAGAATCTCTTGTACAGCAGGAAGTTGCTCCGGCATGAGCCCGATGTTGCCGATGATTATTCCAATACCGTAAAGCAGTAACACAGGGCCGATCTTGCCGAGAAAACTGTATTTTCTGCACAGCCAGAGGACGCCGGCAGGCAGGAGGCAGAATCCTGCCACAAGTATTATCCAGTTCAGTATTGTCATATCGAAAAGGTTTTAGCGATGTCAAAGATAAATAAAAAATCTGACAATTTGTCAGTCGGATACAGGTGGCATCGCTTTTGCCGGATATCCGTTCGCAAAAATGAAATCAACAATAAAATCATAAACAAGATGATAAGACCATTAGCAGACAGAGTTGTCATCGAGCCGAAGGCGGCCGAGACACAGACAGCGTCAGGACTCTATATTCCTGACACGGCAAAGGAGAAACCTCAGCAGGGAACAGTCGTTGCGGCAGGCCCCGGCAAGAAGGACGAGCCTATGGAAGTGAAAGTGGGCGACGTAGTTATCTATGGCAAATATGCGGGCACAGAGGTGTCTGTAGAGGGAAAGGACTACCTCATCATGAAGCAGTCTGACATTCTGGCAATTCTTTAAAGGATAGTATTATGGCAAAGGATATCAAATTCAATATCGACGCACGCGCCAAGATGAAGGAAGGCGCTGACGCACTCGCTGACGCAGTAAAGGTGACCCTCGGACCAAAGGGTCGTAATGTTGTGATCGCCAAGAAGTTCGGTGCACCTCAGGTGACTAAGGACGGCGTGACTGTGGCAAAGGAGATCCAGCTTGAGGATCAGTTTGCTGACATGGGTGCCCAGATGGTGAAGGAAGTTGCATCAAAGACTAACGATCAGGCAGGTGACGGTACTACAACAGCAACCGTACTTGCACAGGCAATCATCAATGTGGGTCTCAAGAATGTGGCCGCAGGTGCTAATCCTATGGATCTCAAGAGGGGTATCGACAAGGCTGTAGCTGCAGTCGTGGAGAGCCTTCGCGAGCAGAGCCAGGAGGTAGGCGAGGACTATGCCAAGATCGAGCAGGTCGGAACCATCTCTGCCAACAATGACAACTATATCGGAAAGCTCATCGCTGATGCGATGGCAAAGGTGAAGAAGGACGGCGTGATCACTGTAGAGGAGGCAAAGGGTACCGAGACTGAGGTAAAGGTGGTCGAGGGAATGCAGTTCGACAGAGGATACATCTCTCCATATTTCATGACAAACGGTGACAAGATGGAGGCAGTTCTCGACGCTCCTTACGTCCTCATCACTGACAAGAAGATTTCTACAATGAAGGATCTTCTCCCTGTTCTCGAACCTATCGCACGCGAAGGAAAGTCACTTCTTATAATTGCAGAGGATGTTGACGGAGAGGCACTTACAACTCTTGTGGTGAACAAGCTCCGCGGTACTCTCAAGATTGCTGCAGTAAAGGCTCCGGGCTTCGGAGACCGTCGCAAGGAGATGCTCCAGGATATCGCTGTCCTCACAGGAGGAATGGTGATTTCCGAGGAAAGAGGCTTCAGCCTCGAGAACACTACTCCTGACATGCTCGGAAAGGCAGAGAAGGTAGTCGTGACCAAGGACAATACCACAGTGGTAAATGGTGCAGGTGCTGCTGATGCGATCCAGGAGCGTGCAGACCTCATCCGCAAGCAGATAGAGACCACTACTTCAGATTATGATCGTGAGAAGCTTCAGGAGCGTCTCGGCAAGCTTGCAGGCGGCGTGGCAGTCCTCTATGTGGGTGCTGCTACAGAGGTCGAGATGAAGGAGAAGAAGGACAGGGTTGAGGATGCTCTCAGTGCGACACGCGCAGCTGTCGAGGAAGGTATCGTACCTGGCGGTGGCGTTGCATACATCCGTGCTGCCGAGGCTATCAAAGACCTCAAGGGAGTGAATGACGACGAGACTACAGGTATCCACATCGTGGCACGTGCCATTGAGGAGCCGCTCCGTCAGATCGCAGCAAATGCGGGCGTCGAGGGCAGCGTCATCATCAACAAGATCCGCGAAGGCAAGGGTGACTTCGGATACAACGCACGTACAGACGAGTATGTGAACATGTTCGAGGCCGGAGTGATCGATCCTACGAAGGTATCGCGTGTGGCTCTCGAGAATGCCGCTTCAGTGGCTGGAATGTTCCTTACTACAGAGTGTGCGATAGCCGATATTCCGGAACCGGCTGCAGCTCCTGCAATGCCTGCAGGAGGAATGGGCGGAATGATGTAGGAAGCGCATCAGTAAGGATATTATCAAAAGGCCCTCTTTGGTTGGAATAGAAAAGGTGACTAATCAGTCTTAAGACTTTTTTAGTCACCTTCGCTGCATTTAAAGAAACCCTCAAACGGCCAAGTGCGGGCCAATTCTATTTCATTACGGATTCAATCCACTGGTTTACGTTCTTCTCGATGCGGGCGAGGATGTCTGTGCCTTCTGCCTTCTCGAACTTTTCTCCTGTGATGTTTTCGTAGAGTTCTACGTAGCGCTCTGTGATGCCGTTCACGATGTCTTCGGTCATCTCAGGGACCTGCTGGCCTTCCTGCCCCTGGAAGCCGTTGGCCATGAGCCATTCGCGTACGAACTCCTTTGAGAGCTGCTTCTGCTTTTCCCCTGCGGCGAGACGCTCTTCGTATCCTTCCGCGTAGAAGTATCTTGACGAGTCAGGGGTGTGGATCTCATCCATGAGGTAGATCCTGCCGTCCTTCTTTCCGAATTCGTACTTGGTGTCTACGAGGATGAGGCCCATCTTGGCGGCGATCTCAGTTCCTCTCTGGAAGATGGCTCTTGTGTATGCCTCGAGCTGCTCGTAATCCTCCTTGCTCACGATGCCCTGGGCGATGATCTCTTCTTTAGAGATGTCCTCGTCGTGGCCTTCTGCCGCCTTTGTGGTCGGCGTGATGATCGGCTGCGGGAACTTCTGGTTCTCTACCATTCCCTCAGGCATCCCGACGCCGCAGATTGTGCGCTTTCCTGCCTTGTATTCTCTCCATGCGTGGCCAGAGAGATATCCTCTGATCACCATCTCGACCTTGAATGGCTCGCATTTGTGACCGACTGTGACCATCGGGTCCGGAACTGCCACCTTCCAGTTAGGAAGGATGTCTGTCGTAGCATCAAGGAACTTGGCTGCTATCTGGTTGAGGACCTGTCCCTTGAAAGGAATGCCCTCAGGGAGCACTACGTCAAATGCCGAGATACGGTCTGAGACGACCATCACGAGGTATTCTTCATTGATGCTGTAGACGTCGCGTACCTTGCCTACATAGTGGCCTGTCTGGCCAGGGAAATTGAAATCGGTCTTTACAATTGCTTCCATT
>JAGBCS010000018.1 GCA_017937885.1 Bacteroidales bacterium | reverse complement strand
TCTGAATGTTACCGAGGTCTCACGCGTAGTCGTCTGTCCTCCCGGCGCAAGTTCTCCGTCTGAGGTTTCCAGACGTGCCACATAATATGTCACACCCTCCACATCATCCCAAGAGAATGTAAGGGACGTCGCATCTGACGCAGTCAGCCTTACGCCTGACGGGACATCCACAGATACCGGTTCCAGCGGATCATCGACAGGATTACAACCTGCAATCACCAAAGCCGCAACTATCGACAGTAATTTAACAGCATTATTCATATCATAAACCTCTACGTCAGTCCGTTCTGTGTTTTCTGATGACCCCCGCGGCCGCCGCTGAAGCGGCTTTACGCACCCCCTAGCCGTGGGTGGCATGTCACAGAAAACACAGAACGGACTGACTTATCTATAAAACATCTATTTCTGAGTCAATTATTCCCGGAAGGCCGGTAACCGAGCCCCTGTATGTTGTCTTGCCCTTCTTTACCTCCCTGACTATGCGCCTGTCTACGGCATCACGCTTCTTTGACGCACCGGCTCCCTTGAGCACAGCCTTGTAAGCATCTTCAGCATCCTGTGCATACAGCTTGACCTTTATATGGAAAGGTTCGCCGACTGACTGTTTCTCATATGTTTCCTGACGGATCCGTATCTTTGCATGGTCCGGTTTCTCCCCGTCAAGTCCTCCCCTCTTCACAGCAGAAACATCATAGACATTACCCTCCAGATAGAAACTTCCGGGAATCATCGATGTCGTCTTTGAAGTGCTGATATCCAACCACTCACCATCGAGACGTTTCGTTGCGGGTCCCGGACGGAACCAGTTGTCAGTCACATTATACCACCCTTCTTCTCCTCCGTATATCGCCTTGATACCCCAATTGTACACGACATTGTTTACAAACTCCACTGTACCTCTGTTTGTCAGCATGTCCTGTCCGCTGTAGATGCGCGGATGGTCAAAACGCGGATTGCGGCTCTTGTTGTGAGCGAACAGATTATGATGGAACGAGACATTCCTGCCTCCCCATATACCTCCGTATCCATGCTCTCCCTTATGATGCACGGAAGAATTCAAAGCCTCGGATATGATGCACCACTGCACGGTCACATCATTCATATTGTAGAATGAGCCGTTTTCGTCCGTCGCCCAGCTGATAGAACAATGATCGATCATAACATTGCTGCAATACTTTGCACCCAACGCATCTGCCTCTGCACCGGCACGGGATCCAAGTCGGAAACGCAGATATCTTAATATGGTATGGTCCGCGGTCACATACACCTGATGTCCTCGGATAGTCACTCCCTCACCCGGAGCAGTCTGTCCAAGGATGGAGATGTAAGGATTCCGGATCTCAAGCGGCTTTTCAAGATTGATCTCCCCACTGACCGCAAACGTCACGACCCTAGGTCCTTCAGCCTCAACTGCATGCCTCAATGTACCCTCCGAGCCATCGTCCGCCAGCGATGTGACCACATATTCCTTTCCGCCAAGTCCGCCAAGCGCGAACATTCCGCATCCCTCGGCCCCGTCGAATGCTACAGTCCTCTTCTTCATGATCTGGATTTCCTCGCCGTCCTTGACTATCCAACCCATGTCATTATAATCAATGTTATGTCTTGCCTCCCATTCCAACGACGCCCAGATGAAAGGACCGACTCCCTTGCAGTCATTATCAATGATAGGTTCGCTCAGATAGTACGCGAAATCCCCCCTCCTGTTCTGCTTTCCTCCCAAGCCACCTACAGAGCAGCAGTTTGTTATTGAAATCGTACCATCCCCGTTCTCCTTTACGAAGGTATCGATGAATTTCGGGTAGAGACCGAGAATGTAATCCTTATGAGAATCATCAATATATCCCATTCTCAACCCTTTGAGGAAGGCATATGTGAACATGATCGAGCATGTTGCTTCCTGATAGTTGCCTTCGCGCTGCGGACAATCAAGCACCTGATACCACATTCCCGTCTCAGGATCAGCCCACTTAGGGAGCACATCAAGGAAATAATTGAGCTGGTCTATCAAGACCTTGCGTCCCTCATGATTCTTCGGCAGATAATCAAGCACCTCAACCAAAGCTACTGCATACCAGCCGGTTGCACGTCCCCACGCATGATCGGACAGGCCGGTCTCCGGATCGCACCAGAACATGCTGCGCGACTCATCCCATGCATGACGGAAGAGGCCCGTCGCAGGATCAAGAGTATTCTCAGCACCGGCGACAAACTGATGAACGATATCGGCAAAAAGAGAATCCTTCTGATTCTTCGGAGCATATCTGTCCGTATACTCCGCATAGAAAGGAAGCGCCATATAGAATCCGTCAAGCCATACCTGGTGCGGATATATCTGCTTGTGCCAGAACTCACCGGACTTCGTACGCGGCTGATCGTCAATCTGTTCACGTATCATTCTGGTCACGCGGCGATAGCGCTTGTCCTCGTCACCGAACATGTCATGAAGATCAAAATATATACGTGCAGGACAGATATGGTCTACATTGTAATTTGATTTCTTGTACTTGTATACAACGCCCTTTTCTGTAGCCATCGTATCTGCCCAGTCTCTGACATAATCCACCACCCAAGGGAGGTCATAACGCTTCGCGGCATCAAGGAAAGACTTTAGTTCCAAGCCTGTAGTATAGTTCCACTTGCGTTCGCCGTTCCTTCCGTCCAGATATGTGGCATCGGGATTACGGCGCATTTCCGACTTTATCATCCTTATCGAATACGGGTCCTGCGCCAATGAACTGAAAGCCAGCAAAGCTGACACGCATATCAATACTATCCTTTTCATCAGTCTAAGATTTATTCTGTTTCATATAATCAGCCGGTGACATTCCGAAATGCTTCTTGAAGCTTCTGCTGAAATATCCCGGATCCGAGAATCCTACTCTGTATGATGTCTCGGATACAGAGTACTGACCGCTCTTGAGATAGAAGGTAGCCTTCTGCATCCTGAAGTCCTGGATAAGCTCAACCGGAGACTTTCCGGTCAGTCCCTTTATCTTGTTGTACATGGAGGTTCGTCCCATACCGACATAGGCAGCAAGCTGATCTACAGTCACTTCTGCGTCAGACACATTATCCTCCAGCCATGTCATCACCTTCTTTATCAGCTGCTCATCCTTATCAGTGATCACAATCTCCTCCGGAGCTATCTCCACCTTTACTGACCTGCGTCCGGCCGACGGTCCTTCACGCTGAAGCGACAATGCAGATATAAGTTCCTTTCGTCGCTCAAGCATATTATCGATACGCGCCATGAGAAGTTCCATAGAGAAAGGCTTTGCAATATAGCCGTCTGCACCGTACTTCATGGCGCGGACGTGCGTATCATCCTCATGTTTGGCCGTGATCATCACGATAGGTATATGACTGGTAGAAAAATCATTACGAAGATGATCGATCAGTTCCATACCATCCATTACAGGCATCATAAGGTCGGTTACCACGATATCAGGCATCCACCCGTCCGTGATCAGTTGCAGAGCCTCCTTTCCGTTTGAAGCATCGCGCACTTCATACTTTGCACTGAGACTGTTGTATATGTATATCTTAAGCTCGGCATTATCCTCCACAACCATCACCTTCAACGCGCCGTCAGGATGCGTAGCCTCAACCTTGTACTTGCTCAGTCCGTAGGACTCCTGAGGCTGGGCATCACGTTCGAGAGGGAGACGCACGAAGAACTTGGAACCGGTACCCTTCTCGCTTTCCACCCATATCTCTCCGGAATGCATGTCGGCAATCTCCTTACAGAAGGAAAGCCCGATTCCGCTGCTGGCCATGCCTTTGAATGCCGATGCCGAACCTTTTGTAAACGGTTCGAAAATAGCCTCACGATTTTCCTTAGGCACTCCTATTCCGTTATCCTTCACCATGATGCGGAATTCGCTGTCTCCGTCACGATACAGCACACCGACTTCGATCTTTCCGCCATCAGACGTATACTTGAAGGCATTTGACAGCAGATTGTAGACCAAAGCCTCAAGCCTGATGGAATCACCCCATATCATGAGGCTGTCGACCGACTTGATGATACGCATCTCCATCTGCCGTTCGGCAGACATGTCACGGAAATCATCATACACTCCCTGCACAAGTCTGACCACATCGAACTGGCTGACATTCAGGCGCATCTGCCCGTCAACTATCGATCTCGTGTCAAGAAGCTGATTGACAAGGGTGAGCATCCTCTTTGCATTCTTCTGCACGATGTTCACGCTGTATTCGTTAGGATCGCCGCTCGAGGTCTTACGGCTTATCTCATCTATTCCTCCGAGAATAAGCGTCAACGGAGTACGCAGTTCATGAGATACATTTGTAAAGAAGCGGGCCTTGATGTCATTGAGATCCTGTTCCAGCTTCACATCAGACCTGAGTTTCATAGAAGTGACGAGCACCCTTCCCACAAGTACAATCAAGCTCAGGGCCATCAGTATATACACGACAACTGATACCGGTGAATTCCACAATGAAGGTTTCACACGAACCTCTATGCTTACCGTTTCAGGCTGCTTCCCAGCCTCAGGATATGTTTCCGTCACCTTGAAGGCGTACCTTCCCGGAGGTATGCGCGAATATGTAGCCGTATTACTTCCTGATCCCGAAATCCACTTTTTGTCATAACCTTCCAGCATGTATGAAAAGGCCCGATCCGAACTTGACGAGAAATCAAGGGAAGCAAACGATATGCGGAAAAACGAATAATCGTGCGGGATGACCACACGGCCATCGAACGGCACTCTTTTGCCGTCCACGTTCAAGCCCGTGAAGGTCAGTCTGCAGTCATCAGCGTCGTCAGCCAGACGTTCCGGAACTATCCTGTACACATTATCATATGTACCGAAGAGAACGCTTCCGTCATCAAGAGAAGCACATGTTGCCTCACTGAAGGATGTCGGCGTAATTCCGTCATACCGCGTATAGTTCCTTACATATGAGGTGTTCGGGTCATATGCGGAAAGACCGGACTCGGTAGCTATCCATATGACTCCTTCATCGTCTTCAACCGCAGAATGTACAATGTTGCTTGACAGGCCGTCCTCAGTGCTGATGACCTCGAAACGCGGCAGGCCGTCCTCAAAGTAGATCCTGTTCAGACCTCCGCCGAAAGTGCAGAGCCATGTCTGACCTGACCTGTCCGTGAAAATATGTATCACATCATTATTGCCCAACGAGCGGATATCTCCCGGAATCTTCTGAATGAGATTGAACACGGTAAGTTCAGGGACGTCGGACGGTTCGAACATTATCAGTCCCCCGACAGTAGCAGCAAGCATCTTGCCGTCAGGCATGCAATGCAGATATCTTACACGGTCTCCTACTTCATTAGGATAGTCCGGGAAGCTGTTGCTGACCGTGATGAACCTTTCGCTGTCCGGAGTAGGAAGCATCGAGAGTGCCCCGCCATAGGTACCAACCCAGATTCGCCCGTCATGGTCCTGCTCTATAGAATATATATTCTTGGAACTCAACGTATAAGGATCGGACGGATCCTTTACGAAATGAGTCCAGGAATATCCGTCGCCATCCGGCTTCATGCGGAAGAGTCCGTCACCTTTCGTACCCAGCCAGATATTTCCTTCATTATCTTCAAAGATGGAATACACCACACCGATATCCCCGCTTTCAGCATCCGGGAAGCGCCGGCACGATTTCATGTCAGGAGAATAACGGAAAAGCTCACGGCTTTTATTGGCGACCCACATATATCCCTTGCTGTCCCTGAGCATAGCCCGGACTTCGGAAGAAGACCTTTCGTCATCAGACATGGTCGGCGGCACGATCACGTCAACGGCCGGAGCGATGACGGTAACCCTTTCCAACCCTCTTTCCACCGTAGACATCCACAGCACGCCCGAGCTGTCCACATCGAAGCATGCGACTCCGTTCATGAACCTGCAGTCCTCCTGCTCCTTTATATTCTTCAGCGGAACGATCTCATCGCATGAACGGTCGTAATAACCGAAACCATAGTTGTTCATCTTTATCCACAGACGACCGTTGCGGCTTTCCACACGAGCCAGCGTATCTACATAATATGACATCACGTTGTTCGGATGCTCGTAATGTCTGAACCGCTGTGTATCAGAATTATATGACCATATTCCCGTTCGTTCTGTAGCGACCCAGAGAAGTCCTTCCGGATCAGGGAAAAGGTAGCGTACGCGTCCCATATCCGTTTTCCTGAAGGAAAGCGACAGATCTTCAGGGTCAACATAAGCAACGCCATTTTCCCGGAAACCGACATATATATCCTTGTCAGGACCGGTCATTGTCATGGCTGTAGCCTCACCTGCGCCAAGAACCTTGAGATCCACCTTCTTCTGTTCCCTCGTCTTCATGTCGACGACAAGCAGCTGGTCCGGGCATGCGAAGAACAGCTGCGAACCTCTCTGTCCGAATGCTATCACTTCCACATTTCTGGCAAGAAGAGATGATTCTTCTCCCCTGATCATGGAAATACCGAGTTCTGATGCGACATAAATCATCCCCTCGCTGTCCTCGTAGATGCCGGCGATCTCTTTCCCGACATTATGAGCTGAAACATTGAAATACTGCCTGTATGACAAGTCAGGAGCGACTTTCAGCAGACCGGTGCCGGCTACAGAAACCCACACATCCGCATTAGAATCACAGAAGATACGGTCCACCTTGGCGCTTGTACCAAGGAAACCGTCAAGCTCGTCCGGAACTGCCGTGAAACTCTCCTCATCGACGTCAAAACGATAGAGATGATAGTCGTAAGTCAGAACCCATAGATAGCCGCTGGCATCTTCATCTATTGAAAGTATCCTGTTATGAGAAAGGGTCGAATAGTCTCCCGGCAGCATCGTGTAATTCACGAACTCGTTGCCGTCATAACGGCTGAGGCCATACCAGGTGCACAGCCACAGATAGCCTCTGCGGTCCTGATGGATGTCACATATGGAATTATGAGGCAAGCCATCATCTGACGAATAATGCTCGAACGTGAATTCCAGAGGCTCAGCCACCGCTTCAACCTGAGAAGATCCCAGAATAGCCAGAACTGCTGCAAGAGACAATATGAACCTTTCAATCCTCATATCAGAAGACCTTGAAGTACCATTCCACCTTTACTGCCTTTCCATGCTTGTCGATTTCAGAACCGGTCTGAAGCACATTGGCAGGAGTATATTTGCGGACTTCCTTTTCCTTAAGGATATGGCTCCATTTCACGCGCTCGGCGGCTGTGGCAGCTCCCGGTCCATGGCTTCCGTATTCAGCATAGAAGGCTGTCTTCTCCGCATATTCCTTACCCCAGTTGTGCCATCCTTCCTTCAGGATATGATCTCCCAGTTCACATCCGATGAACACGGTCTTTGCATACGGTCTCCAAGGACGTCCCAGATAGACCTTCTGTGCATCGGCATCATGGATCAGGCGGCAGTTATGGAAGACATAGCCGAATTCTGTTCCTTCTGGAGTGGAAGCAGCTGTCACATAGCTGTTCTTCTTGCTGAGAATCGTACAGTCCTCGAACCAGCAGGTCGAAGCTCCGAAGATAAAGTCGGTCGTTCCCTCGATCCAGCATCCTCTATAATACTGTCTCTGATTCTTTCCATATGTGTATATGGTATCCTGATTAGCCACAAAACGGCAGTTTATGAAAGCGACTCTGTCTGCGTCCACCGTGATTGCACAAGCCTGTCCGATACTCTTTCCTTCGCCGGCGGTATTTTCTATCGTGATGTTCTCAGCGAGGAAATCGTCAGCATACAGGAATACAGTGGAAGTAGCCGAGGTGCCCATTTCATAACCCGTAGGACCTTTCTTCTGAGCATAATCACTCCATGTGATGACAGTGCCTTCGGCAGACTGTCCTATGATATGAAGCTTCTGCTTGTTGGTCGGGATAGTGACCTTCTCTTCGTATCTTCCATCCTTGATATAGATCGTCGTTTCATCCTGCTTGCAGTAATCCGGAGCTGCATCAACTGCCTCCTGAACGGTAAAGAAATCCCCGCTTCCGTCCTTTGCAACCACAAAGTCATAATCAACGACATGAGCAGCAAGCTCCGGTATGACCTTGACGATCTCAGGCAGAAGGAGATTCACGATCTGACGTGCTCCGGCAACATTCGTATGGGTATTGTCGACCTTTCCGTCAGGATGCTTCGGATTGGTCCCCTTCTCTATCCACATGTAGTATTTGCGGGAAGGCTCGTCGCCCAGCTGGGAAAGCCAGTTCTGAGTGATAGTATTCGCATCGATGATCGGAAGTCCATATTCCTCCGCTACCTGTGTCACCGCAGCAGGATAGTCTCCATGACAGTTCTTCTTCAGGTTGCCCTCG
This sequence comes from Bacteroidales bacterium, assembly GCA_017937885.1. Taxonomy (GTDB): domain Bacteria; phylum Bacteroidota; class Bacteroidia; order Bacteroidales; family UBA932; genus Cryptobacteroides. The sequence goes on along the minus strand of JAGBCS010000018.1, from coordinate 21,287 downwards.
TCATCGAACCATCTGCGCGAAACCGGAGTGAACAGGACAGGCTTTGCACCGACCTTCAGAGCATGATCTACAAAAAGACGGATATTGTCCTGATATGCACCGAAGGCGGCAGCATAACGTGTCGTATCGGACTCCTTCGAGTCATTGTGTCCGAACTGTATGAAAAGATATTCTCCTGCCTTGAGGTCATTCTTGACGCGGTCCCATATGCCCAGTGTCTGCACACTCTTGGTACTGCGACCGTTCTGCGCGTAGTTGGCCACCACGACATTCGTATCAACATGTGACTTCAGTCTCTGTCCCCATCCTCTCTCGGGATTCTCATAGGAAAGATCCTTGTCAGCCATAGTCGAATCTCCCATCAGACGGAGCACGATCTTCTCCTGAGCCGCCATCGTAAAGCTCAGGGCAAGAGCAGATAATAACAACACTATCTTTTTCATAATCAGTCTATTGTTACGTTATGTGACTTATACTGGAACACATTGTCTGCTGTAGCTTCACCAGAAGCATCGCGGCAATCATGGATCACTACATTCTTGCAGTTCGCCAGACTGTATCCGCTGCCTTCATTCTGTGTAATATCCACATTCTTCAGAATCACACCAGTAGAATAGCGGAGATCGGCTCCCCTGTCTGAAACGATCTCGCAGTTCTCGACAACGATATTCTCAATGTTCTTCTCCGGAATTCCGTTGAAATACATGGCCCTGGCAGCACCGCTGCATACAATGTCCCTGATGAATATGTCCTTGAACTGAGGAGTCGTCTCATCTGCAGGAACATACTCCACATCAAAAGCCATAGCGCCGTCAGCAGCTGCCTCGACCGCAGACTTTCCTCCATAATGGAGATCGAAAAGAAGCGGCTCGGTAGGGATGTTCATCATGACAATATCCTCGATGAATATGTTCTCCACGACACCTCCGCGTCCTCTGCAGCTCTTGAAGCGAAGGCCTACGTCAGTACCCAGGAAACGGCAGTTCGTCACACTTATATTCTGCACACCACCGGACATTTCACTTCCGACCACGAAACCGCCGTGACCGTGGAAGACAATACAGTTGTCAACGATCAGATTACGGCACGGACGCGCCCTTCTGCGACCGTCCTCATTCTTTCCGGACTTGATGCAGATGGCATCATCGCCGACATCAAAGCTTGAATTTATCACAAGGACATCCTCGCATGAATCCACGTCAAGGCCGTCACCGTTCTGCGAATACCATGGATTGCGTACCGTCACATTGTTGATTATGACGTTTTTACACATCAACGGATGGATGTTCCAGCATGGAGAATTCTGGAAGAGACAGTCTTCAAGAAGAACATTCTCGCAATTCTTCAAACCTACCATCACCGGACGCAGATAGGTCTTCACACTGTTCCACTGTTCATCCGTCTCCAATCCCTGAGGCACATTGAATGCATCACTGACGACAGAACCACGGAAAGAGCTCGAATCCGGATACCAGACATTTCCCTTATCATTTGTGAAACCTCCGCCGGCAAGCAGTTCCTTCCACTGCGAAGGAGCCATCTTCGACTTCTTCACCTGACGCCATGAATCACCGTTTCCGTCGATGGTACCTCCGCCGGTGATCGCGATGTTCTTCGCTCCGTCAGCATTGATCGGCGAAAGGCAACGTCTGGTGTCAAGGCCCTCGAACACAGTCTCGACGATAGGATAAAGATCCCTGTCCGTAGAGAACAGGAGTACCGCATCTGGCCTGACATGCAGGTCGATATTGTCCACAAGGGTTATCGGGCCGGTAAGCCATACTCCGGTCGGAACGACGAGGCGTCCGCCGCCGAGTTCTGAAAGAGCTGCGACAGCCTTTGCAAAGGCCTCGCTGTTGAAAGTCACGCCGTCGCCTACTCCCCCGAAGTCTCTGATATCGACTTCACGAGGCGGGATCTGTGGTCTCTCGACCTTCTTCATATCGAAAGGAAGGTCCTCGTAGAGATATGCGAACTCATAATCGGAGACGCAGGAAATCAGCAGGCTGCTGAGAATCAGCATGGCTGCAGAACGGATCAGTCTGGTGTTGAATGCGGTCATAAGAAAAGCCTGTTAGTGATTATCGCAAATATAATCAATAACAGGCTTATTTCATGTGATTTTTTGTCACGAAATACCGACTATTTGTCAAAAATGATCAGGATGGTAATACTTGATATCAAACTCCCCTGCCAGAATGCCATAGCCGTTCTCCGCAAGAGACTCAAGCTCATTCTCCCCAGGGTACACTTCGACAGGAGCGATGAAACGGACGCGGCGCGCAATTTCCTCAGAAATCACCGGATTGTTCGCGATTCCTCCGGTCAGGATGATGGCATCCACCTCACCGCAGACCACTGCAGCAAGAGAGGCGACATACTTAGCGACCGACACACAGTATCCATGCAGGAAGATGTCGCATTCCTTCTCCCCGGCATTGGCACGGGCAGTGATCTCACGGAAATCATTTGTTCCGAAATATGCGATCGCACCGCCTCGTCCAACAAGCCTCTTCTTTATCTGAGCTTCAGTCCACTTGCCGCTGAAGCATTTCTCTACAAGCGGGAATGCCGGTACGGATCCAGCACGTTCCGGGCTGATAGGTCCGTCGCCGCCAAGGGCGTCATTGGTATCTATCACCAGACCGTTTCTATGAAGAGACACTGAAGATCCGCCACCCATATGTGCCACGATGACAGTCACTTCCTTGTTGGTCTTGCCTATACTCTTGGCATAGCGGCGGACCATGGCACGTGAATTCAAAGCGTGGAAGAGGGTTCTTCTAGGGAATTCCGGGAGTCCTCCTACCTTCACCTCCGGAAGCATTTCGTCGGCCATCGGAGGATCGGCGATGAAGGCACGGCATTTCGCGTCAATGCCTTTCGCTTCTCTCGCCTTGTTCACCATCGCAGCGATATCGTCTGCGATAAGGGCGCTGAGGTTGCACGCATGAGCCCCCTCTTTCGCTTCCATGAGCGCATCGCGCATTGCTTGATTCACTTCATACACCCCGGTTCTGATAGGCGTGATGAGGCCTCCTCGGGCCATTGCGATGTCGATTGACTCCAATGCGACTCCTTTCTCCGAAAGGAAATCCGTGATGGTATCACGGCGCATGTCACCCTGCTCCATCACGGATTCGTATTGTGCAATCTCTTCGGCAGAGTGTGTAAGGTTCTTTTCGAACATCATCTCTCCCGAGTCGTAAACTGCAATCTTAGTCGAGGTGGAGCCGGTATTTATTACCAGTATTCTACCTTTCATAATGTGTTTGGTTATAGTTAGTGTTAGTTAAAGTACGGTCTATTTCACAGACATCGCAGCCACGGCAATCGAATTGAGTTTAGTGTCAATGCTGTCGGCACGGCTTGAAAGAACGCACGGAACCTTCGCACCGACCAATATACCAGCCTGCTTCACTCCAGGAACCAGTTTCGAATTTGCCTTGTAGAAGACATTTCCGGACTCGATGTTCGGGAACAGGAGACAGTCAGCATCGCCGGCAACCGGGCTCACAAGTCCCTTGATCTCGGCCGACTCCTTGTCAATCGCCACATCAAGAGCCAGAGGACCGTCAGCCACACATCCCTTGATCTGTCCGCGATCCGCCATCTTTGCCAGCATGGCTGCGTCGATGGTAGCCGGCTGACTCGTAAGCACCTGCTCGGTAGCGGCAATAATCGCGACCTTCGGTTTTTCGACTCCGACAGCTTTGGCGGTCTTCACAAGGCATTCCATGATGATCTGCTTCTGCTTGATGTCGGGAGCCGGGATCACAGCCACATCTCCGACAAAGAGAAGCTTGTGGTAGCTAGGGATCTCCAGAGCCGTACAATGGGTAAGAGTACCCTTCGGAGGCAGGAGACCAGTTTCCTTGTTCAGAATGGCGCGGAGGAACTTGTCCGTAGAGCAAAGGCCTTTCATCAGGAAGTCAGCCTGGCCGTCCCTTATCATCTGTACAGCCTGTGCGACTGCCGCCAGTTCTACCGGATTATGGACGATATCGAACTTCGACATATCGACACCTTCCTCCTTGCATGCCTGGGCTATCAGAGCTTCGTCACCTACAAGAGTAACGTCTGCAAGTCCAAGATCCACAGCCTTTCCCGCAGCCGCTATGGTGTGTGAATCCACACCCCATGCAGCCACCATCCTTTTTCGCGCTCCCCTACCGGCGAGTTCCGCAAATATTTCCTTGAATGTCGTGAACATGTTATTCTATTCTTCGCTCTGTACTATATGCATTGTATCACGCGCGATCATCAGCTCTTCGTTGGTCGTGATGACAGCGACCTTCACCTTTGAATCCGGAAGAGTGATCATCACATCCTTTCCTGTCGCCACGTTTGCGTCATAGTCAAACTTGACGCCGAGATATGTGAGATTTTCGCAGACCCTGCGGCGCAGACGGCTGTTGTTCTCTCCGATACCTCCGGTGAACACGATGAGATCCACACCGTTCATCGCAGCAGCATACGCACCGATGAACTTGGTGATGTCGTAAGTAAGTTTCTTGAGAGTAAGCTTAGCCTTTGCATCACCGGCATTTGCAGCCTCATTGAGGTCACGCGCGTCAGACGATACGCATGAAAGTCCGAGGAAGCCGCTCTTCTTGTTGAGGACCTTGCTCATTTCAGCCGCAGAAAGGCCTTCCTTCTCCTGGATATATGTCACGACATCAGGATCGACGTTACCGCATCTGGTACCCATGATCAGACCTTCAAGCGGGGTGAAGCCCATGGTGGTATCGATCGATTTTCCGTTCACCACAGCAGCTATCGAACTTCCGTTTCCAAGATGGCATGTCACGATCTTTGAATAATCAAGCTCCAGGCCTGCGAACTTCGCGCCCTTGGCAGACACATACTTGTGGCTGGTTCCGTGGAATCCGTAACGACGGATGCCGTATTTCTCGTAATACTCATACGGAAGAGCATACATATATGCGTAAGAAGGCATTGTCTGATGGAAAGCGGTATCGAACACGCCAACCTGCGGAACTGTAGGAAGGACTGCAGATACAGCCTTGATTCCCAGGATGTTTGCCGGATTATGAAGCGGAGCGAATACAGAGCATTTCTCAAGCTGAGCCACAACCTTGTCTGTAATGAGCTGGCTGCAGACGAACTCCTCCGCACCATGAACTACGCGATGTCCTACAGCCTCGATATCCTCAAGGTCAGTAAGGACTCCGAACTCCTTGTCAAGGAGAGCATCAATGACAGCCTTGATTCCGACTGTATGGTCTGCTATAGGCATCTCCTTGACGAACTTTTCCTTGCCTGTCGCCTGATGCTTGATGCAGCCCACTTCCATTCCGATCCTCTCGACGAGACCTTTGGCGAGGAGATCATATACCTCATCGCTCTTCATATCAAGAAGCTGATACTTGAGTGACGAACTTCCGCAATTGAGTACTAAAATGATCATGATGTTATTTATTTGTAAAAATTATTCGGTGTATCCGCACAAAGTTATAAAATTTATCGCTATTTTAGCAAAAATTCGGTACTAAATGAAAGCGGAGAGAGATTTAGCGGGGTTAGTCCTACCATTTGCCGTCTCAGCCATGGCGGCAGTCTATGCAGAAGCATCACTTAGCGGGCGCCTCGGCATCAGCGCCACAGCTGCAGTGTCAGTCACTCTGGGAGCCCTGCTCCCGCTTTTGCACCCCATGCACATAAAATGGAACAGGGCCATTCAGCGGGCTCTTATAATCATAGCATCACTTTCGGCAGGCTGGCTTTGCGGAATCACATCCGACATCATCGGGATCAGCAGAACCGACAGCCACGGGATCATAAGCGCCGCAGCCATCCGCGCGGGCTTGTCGATGCAGAACGCGATTGACGCCATGCCGTTCGACCATCCGGACACCAATGCCATCCTGAAAGCCCTGCTGACAGGCGAACGGTCCGACATTCCGGCACATATCACCGCAGCCTTCCGGGACAGTGGCGCCTCGCACATTCTCGCTTTGTCGGGCCTGCATCTTGGCATGATCTACGGGATCATTTCAAAGGCTCTTTCAATTCTCGGGAACAGCCCTGCGTCAACATGCATACGCTCTGTCGGAACAGTTCTGGCCTGCGGTTTCTATACCATGGCTACAGGCGCAGGAGCCTCAACAGTACGCGCCTTTCTGTTTGTCGTACTCGGCGAAACCGCCAGGCTGACAGGAAGATACCGGAGTACTGGCAGTGTCCTTCTCGCTGCACTAATGATCCAGCTGGTCCTGGACACGCAATCAGCCCGTTCCGTGGGCTTCCAGCTCTCATATGCAGCGATGGCTGGAATCGCATTCATTTTTCCATGGCTGCGCAAGATGTGGCCCTCGCATGAAGACAGGAGATCGGATCCGATCAGATGGATATGGAACTCAGCAGCCATGTCGATATCATGCCAGATCACGACAGGGCCGCTGGCGTACGCTTACTTCCATACCTTTCCGAAACACTTCCTGCTCACAAACCTGATATCCCTTCCCCTCACCGGAATCATCATTCCTTGCGCCATCATTACGTTGATGCTCAGCACAATGGACATATGTCCAGACATAATGTTCAAGGCGACGGAGCTGCTCGTTGAAGCACTCTCCGCCGCCTTGGAAATCATCGCATCGATGTAGCACGTCAGAATCGTCCTCCCGCACCTCCGCCGCCAAACGATCCTCCGCCGAAACCGCCGAAGCCACCGCCTCCGCCGAAGCTGCCGCCGCCAAAGCTTCCCCCGCTGAATCCTCCGCCACGGATCACCGGACCGGTATAGATTGTCCTATGACCGCCGCCTCCGCCATTTCCCGAGCCGCCTCCCTTTCCAAAGACAGCGACGAGGATGACGAAGAGCAGGAAGAGGACCAGAAGCGTACCGAATACAATCGCAAGAGGGTCATCATCTTCCTCACGAAGTTCAGAGATTTCTCCGCTCGCCAGGCCCATCAGGACCTCGCAGGCGGCCTCGACACCTCCGTAGTAATCGCCATCACTCAAATACGGGATGAGCTGATCATTGACGATCCTCTTGGCGTACGAGTCTGGTATCGCCCCTTCCAGTCCGTAGCCTACTGCGATAAAGACCTCGCCGTATGAATCATCTGTCCTGGGCTTCACAAGCAGCACGACTCCGTTGTCGAACTTCTCCGTACCGACCTGCCAGTCAATACCGATGCGTGTAGCATATTCAGCGGCATCATATCCCTCGAGATCAAGCACTGTAACGACAGTGATCTGATTCGACGTGGTATCGTCAAACGCCACCAGGGTCCGTTCGAGCTGAGCCTTCTGGGACTCGGTAAAGAGTCCGGCATAATCGTTTACAAGACGAGGAGGGTCAGGACGCTGCGGGATCGCATCGAGAGGCAGCGCCATAGAAAGCATGACCCCGACAAACGTCAGGGCCACCACTATTCTTTCTGTAATCCTGTTCATGGGAAGAGGTTGTTAGAACTCGACTACCGGAGCGGTGTCTGCACCTGCCTTCGCCTCGAAATATCCCTTCTTCTCAAATCCGAAGATTGAAGCGACAATATTGTCCGGGAATCTTCTTATTCCCGTATTGAAGGCTTTGGCCGCATCGTTATACTTCATCCTCTCTGTTGTGATCCTGTTCTCTGTGCCTTCAAGCTGAGCCTGCAGTTCGCTGAAATTCTGATTTGCCTTGAGATCAGGATAATTCTCCTGTATAAGAAGAAGTCTGCCGAGAGCTGAAGAAAGCTCTCCCTGGGCAGCGTTGAACTTCTCAAGTGCTTCAGGAGTCAGATCTGTCGGATCCACAGTCACCTGAGTCGCCTTTGCACGCGCTGCAACCACGCTCTCCAGAGTCTCGGACTCATGTGCCGCGTATCCCTTTACCGTTGCAACGAGATTCGGGATAAGGTCAGCCCTGCGCTGATATACATTCTCAACCTGCGACCATGCAGCCTGCACCGACTCATCAGACACGACCATCTGATTGTACACATTCTTCACCCATACAAAACCGCCGAGCAGCACCACTGCCACGACGATAATAGCGATAAGTCCTTTTTTCATATCTGTCAAGTTTGTCTTAAATTGTCTTATTCCGCATCACGGACACATCTCACAGATGCACCGAACGATCTGACATCTCCCTTTCCTACAAAGAGATCAGGCTGATCCACGATCATATAACGATAATATGCCATGTCATCTTCGCCGTCAACCTTGTCTGCTGTCCAGAAAGCCGCATATTCGTATACTCCTTCAAAGGATGCCTGCGGATAGGTCCCGTCACTCCTGGCACCGAGGTTTGCATAACCTGTCGGGATGAATGCCAGAGTGCTCGAATTCGTGATCTCGCCGACCTCAGGCCAATACTCCCACATCTGCACTCCGTTGAAATAGGCGTCTGCCATAAGCTTCGAAGCCACATCGGCAACAGGAGCGAGAGGCTGCGCGTCTGCGTCTCCAAGTTCCTTACCCAATGCAACCCAATCCTCTTCGGTCGGAAGTCTCCATCCTTCCGGACATGCCTTTACGGCATCCTCATAGCTGTAATAGCGTCCGAAAATGTCAGACATCACGTCGTGGTTTGCAAGCGGTGCTCCGCCATTCTGCGACGCCAGGTTATTCCTGAACCAGTCCAGGGATCCGATGCGGGTATAATAGTAATCAGTTCCGTCTGATGAAACATGCTTGTCAGCAGCCTTTATGCCGGTACCGGTAACTGATCCGTCGAGACCGGCCTTCACGACCATGACATCCTTGGAATATGAATCACCCGAATAGCCTGACGAAAAGGCATAGCAGTTCACTGTATAAGTCCCGAGAGTATCCGAGAACTGGAACCTGAAGCTTCCGTCAGAAGGCTTGCCTGACGCATCATTCTTGTCAAGGCCGTTCTGATATCTTGTCGTATCGGTCCATGACATTGTCGGAGTGACTTTCCAATATATTCCGTATTCGCCGCCGTCAGGATGGACTACACCTTTCGGAGTCATCGTCACAACCTGCTTCGGGCTGACAAAGCCAGGACATGTGAATGTAAGACCGCTGAGCTGAGGCGTGAGTTCTGTTTCCTCATCATCCTTGCATGATACAGACGCCAGCGCCAGCAGGGCGAGCATAATAAGTGAGTTCAGTTTTCTAAGACTCATTTTTATCGTTCCGTTTAGTATATAATCGTGCAAATATGGCGATTTTAATTTGAAAAACCGCTACCTTTGTACAAATACTTTGCCTCAGCGAATCATATGAAGACAATATTCAAAGTTTTTTTCAATACCGCTCTGCTGATAGCAGGCCTGGCCTTCACCGCAGGCTCATGCACTCCGCGCGACAGATACATAACGATCACAGGCTATGCCCAGGGGGGAACATATGCAGTCAAGCTCAATCTCAACGGCAATGACGGCATGATCAAGCCTGAGCCCGAGGAAATACGGGACTCAATCGACGCCATCCTCAAGAACATCGACAATTCACTATCCGGATACAACAAGAATTCTCTCCTGAGCCGTTTCAACGCAGGAGAAACGATAATTCCTGACAGTCTTTTCATCGACATATACAGACATGGCCATACCATCTTCGAGGAGACTGGAGGGATCGTGGATGTTGCATCCGCCCCGCTGTTCGACATATGGGGTTTCGGCTTCAAGAGCGGAGACTTTCCTTCAGACGAGAAAGTGGAACAGATACGTTCCGAATGCGGCATGGGAAGGCTCGAAGCCGACATCATTTCAGTCCTTACCCCTGACGGAGAGCTGAACGGAACAGCCCTTCTGTCCGATAAAGACGGAGCTCTTCCAAAGCTGAACTACAATGCGATAGCACAAGGATACAGCTGCGATGTCGTGGCCGCTTATCTTTATTCGATCGGAGTCAAGGACATGATGGTGGACATAGGAGAGATATTCTGCGACGGCAGGAACCCTTCCGGACATCCTTGGTCACTCGGCATAGACAAGCCCGTCGACGGCAACAACGAACTCGGAGCACAGATCCAGGGAGTTTTCCGCGCACCTGAAGGACCGCACGGAATCGTGACGTCAGGAAACTATCGCAAGTTCTATGTCCGGGACGGAAAGAAATATGCCCATTCAATCGACCCGAGGACAGGTCGTCCTGTAAGTCATAATCTCCTCAGCGCCACCATCGTAGCACCGGACGCCATGACAGCTGACGCATACGCGACCTACTGCATGGTCATCGGTCTTGAAGAATCACGGAGTTTTCTGGCATCCCGTCCGGACCTCGAAGGCTGCCTCATCTACGATAGCGACGGTGCCTACAAGACCTGGTGTTCTGACGGATTCATCCTCGAAGAGTTCTAGCCCCTTTCATCGAAGGTCGGTGATGATCCAGGAGGAATCAAATGATGGGGTGAAGGATGAGTCCGGCTTCTTCTGCGAGCAGGTTCTGGAAAGTATCTTGAGATCCATCCTGCCTCCTTGTGAAACGAAGGCCTTATAGAAGTTCTCAAGATCGGCATAAGTCCAGACCGGTTCTATAAGGACTTCCTTTGACGACGGGTCCACAATCCAGGTCCCGCTGCCGTCAGTATACATTTCAAGTCCTCTGGCTTTCATGACCCATAAGCCGTCCTGAATCTCTACATATCCTGCATCCGAAACCTCGGAATCATCCTGCAATGCTGTAATGGAGAACTCCACCCTCACGCATGAATCCTGCGGGCAGGACTCAAGGATCGCGGTCAGTTCCTGAGGCTTCTGAGCCGAAAGGCTGAACGGCAGGAAAAGCGCCAGAAGAAGATATGCAATATTCCTGAACATGGCTCAATCGCCCGTTATTTCACAAAATGTGACAGGATCTCATCGAGTTCGTCAAATGTAGTCACTAGCACCTGACGAGGCTTCGAGCCCTCCTGAGGGCCGACAATACCCGCTCCCTCCAGCTGATCCATCACACGTCCTGCTCTTGCATATCCCATGCCCAGACGCCTCTGAAGATCCGAAGTCGAGCCCCTCTGCGAAGTCACGATCATGCGGGCAGCATCCTCAAAAAGAGGGTCTATGTTCTGCATGTCGATAGTACCTCCGCTGGTCTCGCCATCCTGAGACTCCGGCACAGGCAGATAGTAAGGAGTATTGCAACACTGTTTCCATCCTGTCTGATCTCCGATGAACTTGGTGATCTTATTGATCTCAGCCATGCTGACAAGGGCACACTGGACACGCTCCATCTCGACTCCCGCATAATAGAGCATATCTCCCCTACCGATCAGGTTCTCTGCTCCATATGAGTCCAGAATGGTTCTTGAATCCACTCCCGAAACGACTCTGAAGGCAATTCTGGTCGGGAAGTTCGTCTTGATCAGACCTGTAATCACATTTACTGAAGGACGCTGCGTCGCAATTATCACATGAAGACCTGCAGCCCTGCCCTTCTGCGCCAGACGCACGATGGAATCGCTGATGTTCTTGGCGCATTTCCTTGCATCGGAATTGGCGCCTCCGGTCATGGTAAGATCGGCGTACTCATCGATCACCACCACAAGATACGGCAGGAACTTATGTCCTTCCGTAGGAAGAAGCCTGCGGTCCTTGTACTTGTCGTTGTACAGCTTGATGTCATTGACACCTGCAGCAGCTAGAAGCTTGTAACGTTCGTCCATCTCTATGCAGAGCGAGTTAAGCACAGCTTCAGCCTGCTTCGGCTGCTTGATGATCGCATTCTCACGCTCATCCTCTTCGCTCGCCGCCATCGGAAGCACAGCGAGGTAATGCTTCAGAAGCGCATTGTATGCCGTAAACTCGACCATCTTCGGGTCGATGAAGACGAACTTGAGCTCTGTCGGATGCTTTGCATAGAGAAGAGATGAGATTATGACATTCAGACCGACCGACTTACCCTGCTTGGTCGCACCCGCTATAAGGAGATGAGGCGCATCGGTAAGGTCAAATGTCTTGACCTCCTGAGTGATCGTATATCCGATCGCAATCGGAAGTTCAGCCTTGCTGTTTCTGAACGAATCGTTATTGAGCATGGCCTTGAGCGGTACGATCGTAGGAGTATTGTTCGGAACTTCTATACCGACACAATCAGGCAGAGTAACGACACGTACTCCGCTGGCGCCCAATGCCATAGCTATCTCTCTATGAAGATTTTCAATTGCTGACACACGCACCCCTGCCGCCGGCACCACCTTGTACAAGGTCACGGTCGGACCGACTACAGCGGTAACCCTGTCCACCTCTATCCTGTAATTCTGCAAAGTCGCACGGATACGGTTGTTGTTTATGTCGAGTTCCTGCTGGCTCACCTTGTGCTGGCCTTCAGCATAGTCCTTGAGAAGGTCAAGAGGCGGGAACTGGAATCTCTCGAGTTCCTCTCTGTTGTCGATACGCGGCAGTTCTTCCGTCACCTTTTTCGAGAAATCATCTCCCATGATGACTTCCATCTGTGCCGGCTCTGCCGTTGAAGGTTCCTCAACTACAGGTTCCGCCTGCACAGCTCCAACAGGTTCTACAGGAGGTAGGATTTCAGCACCCTCATCCAAAGGTTCAAGCGGCTGAAGATCCTCGATGGTAAGTGATTCAGGATTAATATCTTCAGGCACTTCGACTTCGACTTCGACCTCAACCTCCCCATCTGCAGGCTCTTCGTTCTCTGTCCTCTCACCTGCTGTTGCAAACCAGCGGGCAAAACGTCCGCTCGCAAGGATCAGCCATGCGATCACGAGTGCCGCAAGTATCAGAGCCGTGACGACAGGCCCCACGAGGTTATCGAAGAGGGCGATGACAGCATGGCCCGCATCTCCTCCGAATCCTCCTCCGAAGGCAGTATCTGCGCCTGTCTGCATCGAGCAGAACGAAAGGATCAGCGACGATAGAAAAGCACCGCTCACGGTAACGAAAGTTGTCCTGAGCAGGCCGATGTGCCTGTCCCAGAAAAACAGTCTGAACGATACCGCACCCATGAGGAAGACCAAAGCAAAACTTCCAAGTCCGAAGCAGCGCGCAACAAGGAAGTGACTCCATCTGAAGCCGATCTTGCCTCCCCAATTCGCGACTTCAACCCCTTTGTCCATCATGTCAGGATGAGACATGAGGCTCTGGTCCGCTCTCCACGTGAAAAGATACGACATGGTGGCTAGCAGTGTGAACAAGGTGAACACAAAGACTGCTACTCCCGTATATTTCAATATATTGGACTTTTTTACAGGGTCCATATCAGAAAAGAATGAGAAGCGGGAGCGCTTCTCTTTCTTCTTATCCTTTGTCTGCCTTCTAGCTGCCATTATTTCTTACGAAAGTTTTTCTGGTTGTTTCTCTGGTTGTTCCTGTTCTTGTTGGACCTTACCGGATTCAGTCCCGGACGCGCAAAGTTCACATTAGCATCCACCCGTCCCAGCTGAAGGCCTTCCGGTACCTTTATCCTGTAATCCGACAGCTTTTCGATGTCCTGGAATATCGTTTCGTCAGCCACGGTATCCTTGTTCCATATCAGATACTGCTGCCTCATGTATATAGCCAGCGAACGTATCATGGAAGTCTTCTGCTCGCCATCCTCCTTCTCAGCTATAAGGTCGATTATGCTTTCGATATTGCGTCCATAATGGTTTGCCTTTATCGGCTTCTTCTTGATCGGCACCACCTGAGGACGCTCGTTGAGGCTCTCAGGGGCAGGAGCCGGATATGGAGAATCCACATCAAGATCAAAGCCTGATATGATATAGAGATGATCCCACAACTTATGCTCATAGTCCTCCTGAAGATGTACTGAAGGATTAAGGATCTCCATTACCTTGATGATGGCTCTCGCCTGCTCGTTTCTCTTCTGCCTGTCCTCTATCGTCTTAAGATAATCGACCATCTTCTGCACGTTTCTTCCGTACTCAGGAATATGCAGCTGCACCCTTTCCGTATTGTACAGAAGCTTGCATGTATCTATATTGCTGTTCTCCATATCTTTCATTCTATTTCACAAACTGCAAATATAGTAATTTTTGTTGAAGATTCATCACAGGGAGATGACATCGCCAGTATGAACATACCACAGAAAGGCAGAAACATCTTCATAGCCCATCCTGCGCCATATGTCGGCATATTTCCCGACCTGCCTTTCGTATGACCTGTGGTGTTCTCCGAACTTGTAATCGATGACCATGACCTTTCCGTCTGCGACCACGACCCTGTCCGGCCTCAACATCCGGCCGTCCGTATCGATCAGGGTGGCTTCATTCAGGACCATATCCGCATTAGCCGGAAACCATCCCCTGGCGGCAGCCTCGGATATACGTTTGCCTAGAAGTTCCCTTATCTCCGCCGCCTCGTCCCCGGTCACATCTCCGCATGACAAAGCAGCATCGACAGCAGGATCCAGGTCTGCCGGCACACGTATTTTAGAAAGCATGTCATGCAGGACAACTCCCTTTATCCTGTTCGACGCGCTTATTCCCGCATCTCCGTCCGACGAAAAGAAATCCACGGAATCAGCCGAGAATTTAAGTCGGCCACGCTCACGTACATCCGCCTCAGGATCAGCGTTTCCGGGATTGAGCGGAACTGAAGGATACCCGTCAGCGACCTCGAATGTATCCATGCCGGAATCATCTGCTTTGCGGAACGATGCGAAATCGACGATCTCCCCGATGTCGAAGCGTTCCGTTCCTTCTTCATCACAAGTCTTCGTCAAGACCGAAGACGACGCATACCAGTAAAGCATCTGCGAAAAATCCGTAAACTCCGGCAGCACACCGTCATCCACGGCCTTGCGGCACTTCATCGAAGGCGTTGCCGCTATCACATGCATACCGAGAGCCGGCCTCGTCATGGCCACATACAATGTATTTATGTTGTCCACATGCTGAAGGAAATTCTCTTTCCTGTAGTCTTCGGCAAAAAGGGTCATCTCTGATGATTTCGAAAGACTCACATCATAAACACCATCAGCGACTCCGGCCAGGACTGTTCCTTCCAACGACGGAACACACCAGTAATTACCTGGTTTGTATAGATTTATATTTTCGGCAAAAGGAATTATCACATATGGGAAGGCGAGTCCTTTCGACTTGTGGACAGTCATCACGCGCACACTTTCTCCAGAAGCCGGAGAACTGACTGACGGATTCTCTTCCTCCCAATACTTGAGGAAAGCACGGAGAGAATTGCCGTTTGACGACACAAAATCCTGGAGATGATCCATGAAGGACTGGATATGAAGGATTTCTCCTTTCCATAGACCGTCTTCATCGTTTTCCTTGAGGCTGCGAAGCAGGTGCTCAGCCATATCCACAAGCGAGAGAGTACCCTGAGGCACACTCACTTCAAGTGACTCGGCAAGATATGAATTCACAGTGTCCTGAGGATTATCCACATACGACATAAGTGAGACAAGACGTCTGACAACGATCGAACTCTTCACTCTGAGGGAGTCATCGGTTATTACTGTAATCCCGTTGTCAATCAGATATGAAGCCACACGCTCGCCAATTGCATTGCTTCTCACCAGCACAGCGATTTCTGACAGTCTTGCCCCTGCCTCTACAGCTTCATTCACAGCATCAAGCACTTTCTGCAGCTGCATTCCCTTGTCGCAGAAAGTAAGGCTTACGCTGCCAGGAGCCTTGTCCTTTTTGGCTGTCTTCTGAACGACATCCGCATATATGCCAGCCATAGGTCCGTCCTTTTCAACACCTGCGATACGGTCCAGGACTGCAGCAGCAGCCGTGAAAAAGCCGTTGTTGAAGTCCACGATATTCGACAGACTGCGGTAGTTGGTGTCAAGCACAGTCTGCTTATGTCCGGAGAACTCTGACGGTATTGCCTCATTGAGCAGTTTCCAGTCAGAGCCACGCCAGCGGTATATACTCTGCTTTACGTCGCCTACGATCAGGTTTTCTCCGCCCTGGGCATCACTGTTGTGAAGCAGCGGGCTGAAATTCATCCATTGTACCCTTGCGGTGTCCTGAAACTCGTCCAGAAGGAAATGTTCATACCGCACTCCCAGCTTCTCATACACAAAAGGGGCATCAGAGCCGTCGATGATGTCTCGAAGAATCGTATTCGAATCATCGATGCAAAGGACATTCTTCTCCTTCATGAGCTCCCTGAAGGTGTTTTCAAGCTCACCGGACACTCCCAGTCCGTACAGCTGTCCGTCGAGGATGCAGGCAGTATTATAAATGGCAAACTCCTTTCCGAAAAGGGCACAGAAATCCTCCAGAGGAGCCTCCAGGAACGGGTATACCAGAGGAAGGAGTTTCTTTGCCTTTGACTTCGAGAACCACTGCTCGCTGTCCGGAGCCTTGCTCATGAAGGAAGCTGTAGGGGCGGATATGGAATCGGAAGGCCTGAGGTCGACATAATCATACAGCTGCTTCATGAATCCTCTGTTGCTGTCGGCAGGATCCACTCCCGCCTGCTCGATGACGTCAAGAGCCGCACGGGCACAGGACCGCACCCTGTCGCGGAAACCTGCAATCAGTTCACGGCAGCTTTCCCTTATCTTCATCAGCTGTTCCTTGGAGCATACAGAATCCTTGGCGATGCCCTTCATCTCCATAACTTCCTGCCTCTGCGGCGACTTGAGTCTCTTGGCCATTTCCAGCAGATTGGCATCCAGGCTGTACCTTCCCCCCTGCTCGATCTGCTCCAGCACATTCGAAGTCAGCCATGACAGAAGGCTTCCGTCCTCCTCAGTCAGGGAATCCAGAATACGGTCCACACTTTCCGAGACCAGCGAATCTTTGTCCAGCTCCACCTGATAGGAGGCGAACTGGCCTATCTCTCTAGAAAATGCCTTGAGCGTCTGCTGGAAGAAACGGTCTATGGTACTGACAGCAAAAGCACTGTAGTCATGAAGGATGTCATGGAGCACCGTCTCAGCCTTCTTTCCCAAATCCGTATCGGAAGAAAATACTGCAGGCACGAAGAGATCATGATAGCCGGATCTCCACGGCTCGGTTGCAAGCAGATGGAGTTCCTGAAGTATACGTCCCTTCATCTCATCAGTAGCCTTATTGGTGAACGTCACTGCAAGAATATGCCGATACGCATACCTGTCCTGGCTTTTCAGCAGCAGGGTGATGTACTTTCCTGCAAGACGGTAGGTCTTTCCCGAACCTGCCGAAGCTTTCATTATTTCCAACATATCACGTTACCTCCCACATATGCTTTTAAAATCACAATAACGGCAAACCTCCGCATCCTCTGTCCTTCGGAACGGCACCGAAAGGTCATACATCTCATCCAGAAGTCCCTTCAGACGCGCAGTCATCGCCTTGCAGAAGGTTTCGTTGCAAGGCACTGCTGAGGGAGGATCATTGAACAACCGTGATGTCGAATAGACGCAATTGAACAGTCTGCGTCCCTTTACCTCAGGTCTGGACTGTACCAGCATGTCATATATATAGAACTGAAGAGCGATCTTCGGTCTGTCCTTCACATCCGGGGTAAAGATCTTCTCAGCGATGGCCTCTGCATTGCCGTCATGTATGATCTCATCATCCTCAAGCACCTTTCCGGTCTTGTAATCAACGATTCTGGCATGGTCCGGCGTAAAACTGTCCAGACGGTCTATGAAGCCTTTGAACTTCTGGCCATGCAGTTCTCCATGCACCTTAAGCTCACGTCCCAGAATCCGGAACGATTCCACTCCAGCCGAATCCAGAAGTTCCAGATCCCTTTGAAGGGTCTTCATCACATAACGCACGATGACATCTGCCACCACAAGGTTTCTTCCGCTCACCTCGACAGTATCAAGCTGTCTGACTATAAGCGCCTTTACCTTTCTCCTCACATCTTCCTCCCTTTCCAGCCAGTTCATTATGTACCGACGGCTTACCTCAGTCAGCGGTTCGGCATGCAGACCGCCATACGGCATGTTCATATCGAAGAAGAAATCATCCTTCATGGCATCCTCACCGGCATAGAGGGAGCGCATCGTGTCATGGTACACAGTGCCGAACATTCCATAATCCAATGATTCCGCCACCTCTTCTTCGGGCTCAAGGCCGCGCACAGTACTATAATAGAACCTTGCAGGACATGCAAGATAATTCTGAAGGGCTGTGGCCGAAAGCACCGTCCTTCTGATCTTCTCAACATCCTCAGCACTCTTTTCCACTGGAGGAAGCTCCGCCGTCTTCATGCCGTCAAACTTGACCACATAGCGTTTCAGCGGCAGACCGAAATGGTATTCGAGCTGCTTGATATACCGGCTTTCTTCGCCCGACTTCAGGCCTTCGGTACGTGAGTCAACAAGCATCCAGACCTCCTCAGCCCGCGATATCATCCTATAAAAATAATACGCCCATACAGCATCCTGATATTCATATGTCGGAAGTCCGAATCCCTTCCTCAATTCAGGAGGTATGAATGACGAGCTGACACTCCTTCGCGGGAACACCCCTTCATTGGCAGACATGATTATCAGGTTTCTGAAGTCAAGCGCACGGGTTTCGAGAGGTCCCATGATCTGAAGCCCACGCAGAGGTTCTCCACGGAAAGGGACTGCCACAGATCCCAGAAGCTGCGAAAGCAGCCTGACATATGTGACAGGAAGGACCTCGAGTCCTGCCTGCTGAAGCACATTTATACTTTTATAATACTCCTTCGCATACTCGAGCTCCAGAGAAAGAGTCATATCGTCCGCAAGACCTGACGCTACCGCCCTGATCACATCTTTCTGATATTCGGCAAATTCACGGATCTGCTGCATCGATGCCGCCTTCGGCTCCTTTATGACCGGGCGGAAGATTGTATCAAGGAGCGGCGTTCCATTGAGTTCCTCCTGCGGGATATAGTATTTGGCACCTTCCCTAACCTTCTTGACTTTCGACAAAGTAGCTTCGTCAGCAGACTTACGGAAAAGTTCTCCTGAAAAAAGATCCCATACCTGCTTATGGTAGAAGAGCCATCTGCCTTTGCGGAATACGGCATGAAGCTGGATGGCCGATATGTCAGCCATCATTGAATACACCCTGCTTCCGCTCATGGGAAGTCCCATGGTAACATTGATTTCCCTTATTTCTTCAGGAATCGAATTCAGAACAGGTATGAGCAGGTTTTCATCGGGAAGAACGACAGCATAATCGGATCCGACCTGCGACAAGCCTTGTCCGCCATGCGAAGCGGACGCCTTCCTCAAGATGTCCGGCAGACGCTTTGCCTGTCCGACAGACGACGAAACGCTTACCACATTTACCCGAGGGACTTCCAAGCCTTCCCGGTCCCACAAAGCGGCTTGCGGGAACTCCCTCACATTATCCGACATGAAGAAGGAAGAACGGTTCTGCGGATCCCTGATAAGATCCCCCGACCAGTCCCAGCAGAACTCGGCCAGGGACGCATCCCTGAGCCTGCGAAGCAGGGTCTTCTCGCATTCATTCAAGGCATTCAGGCCGACAAAGACGCATGTAACACCTTCAGGAAGGATTTCCTTAAGGACTTCACCTACAGCCTTTTTCTCAAGTTTCTCGGCAAGTTTCCTGTACACCATGCCCTCATATGCCTCCCCTTTCTCCTCAAGCGATCTGTTGAATGACACATACAGAGGATAAAGGATATTCCATATCTGCAAAAAGCGGCTTTTCACATTCTCGCTTCCTATATCGACTGTCAGCCTTCCCGAACGGTCATTGAAATGGCTGACAAAGCTTTCTATCGCCCGCCTCTGGGTCTCTGTCAGATATGAATACGTATCCTGCAGCTGCTTGAAATCCGCCACATTGGCAAAAAGCTGTTTCGGATCCACAAGGTACTTGTCAACATCATTGAAATCTCCAAGGATCACATCACCCCAGAAGATGAACTCATCAAGAGGCTCCGCCTTTTGATTCAGTTCCTTGTAACATTGGTAGAGTTCCAGCAGCAGACTTACCCTGTCTGCAGTCTGCATGCCTGACGCCTGGCAGAAGAAGTCGTTCACGGTAAACACCATAGGCGACACCATAGGTCTAGGTGCTCCCTTCACGGCTTCAGCAAGATATTTCCTGAAAAAGACCATGGAACGACGGTTCGGGAATATGAAGCATTTCCTCTCCATATCCCCTCTATTATAATAAAGGTCTGCGACCTGTTTCAAGAACGGTTTCATGCATACAAAGATAGACTTAATTATTGCCAAACCATGGCACAGGGAATCTTTTTCAAAAAAAATTGATTATTTTTATACAAAAAAGTTTGGAGGTATCGAAAATATTCATACCTTTGCAACAGAAACAAATTTGAACTATTAAAATTTAGGCAATATTAACAATTAAAAAGGATACAGTTATGACAAAGAAATTCAGATGCCTCGTTTGCGGTTATATTCATGAAGGTGAGAATGCTCCTGAGGAGTGCCCATTGTGCCACGTAGGACCGGAGAACTTCGAAGAGCTCGTTGAGACAGATGGCGAACTCACATGGGCTGACGAGCACAAGCTCGGATCGGCAAAGAACGTTGACCCTGAGATTCTCAAGGGACTCCGTGACCACTTCAACGGCGAGTGTTCAGAGGTAGGCATGTACCTTGCGATGAGCCGCCAGGCAGACAGAGAAGGCTACCCTGAGATCGCAGAGGCTTTCAAGAGATATGCATGGGAAGAGGCTGAGCATGCTGCAAAATTCGCAGAACTTCTCGGAGAGTGCGTATGGGACACTAAGACCAACGTCGAGAAGAGAATGCTCGCAGAGCAGGGAGCATGCGAGGACAAGCTCCGCATCGCCAAGCTTGCAAAGCAGCAGAACCTCGATGCGATCCATGACACCGTACACGAGATGTGCAAGGACGAAGCGCGCCACGGAGCAGGTTTCCAGGGTCTCTTCAACAGATATTTCAAATAGTAGGTTATACAAAGCATCAACACAAGTCCGGGGCTTCGACTGAAGTCCCGGACTGTTTTTTAATAATTATTTCTCACTGGTTTTTATTACATTTGCTGTCGGATAGGACAATGCAGTCCATTAAATACGAATCAACACGAAGCGTTATGCTTATCTTGTAGTTTGGAAACCCGAGAAATTTCTATATGTGTACAAGGAGGGCATGATGGTTCGCACGTCAGGTTTTCTCAGGGTTTATTCCTGAACTGTAGTAAAATGATGCTCACGAGCGTCTATATATAAACGAACACATAAAACTATGAACAAACCGAAATCCAACAAAGCCTGGCGTATCGGCTGGCCGATCATTGCAATCGGGTGGCTGGTGCTTTCTGTCCTGGAATTCATTGATGATGAAGGACGGATTTTCAGAGGGGTAATCTTTCTTGTCTTCGCCATTCTATGGGCTGTCATCTATTTCAACGAACTCAAGAAATTCAAGAAGGAGGAGTAGCTATGAGGAATTACACAGAAAAAGAATTGCGAGGCATTCTG
>JAGBCS010000017.1 GCA_017937885.1 Bacteroidales bacterium | reverse complement strand
TCACGAAACCGAGCCTGTCCATGATGTCCACATAATAGGGATGGTTGTAAAGGCACGAAAACGGAGCCAGTCTGTCAAATCCTTCGACCAGCATTCCCTGACGGCCTAAAGTATTGTAATACAACGGTCCATGTATTTCTTCCATACCTTGAGCCTTCGCCCATTCCTCCGCCGCCGAAAACAAAGCTTCCGCCACCTCGATGTCGTCTACAAGATCGAACCATCCGAACCTCACTCTGCGCTTACCGTACTTTTCGTTATATCGCGGATTTATCATCGCGCAGATACGGCCGACAATCTGTCCTTCGGTATCTTCCGCGAGCCACATCTTCCTGACGCAATACTTCAGCGATGCGGCACGCATCAGTTCATGCTCCTGCCCCTTATGTAAAGGCGGAACATACTGGGCGCAGCCCTTGTAAAGGGTCTCGGGAAATCTGATGAACCTCTTGAGGTCCCTCCGGGTCAAGACCTCCCTTACATTACATAACATCGCGCAAAGATAATAATAATTATTAAAAGATTACAGAGTCGACATCAGATGCTGGACGGCAGCCTGGGCGCAGGCACATCCGAAGACGGCAGGAATGTATGAAATCGTGCCGACCTGTGACTTCTTGTTGCGGTCCTCGCACGGCACAATCGACTCCTTGTCCGGAAGCTCTTCGGAGAAAACGACCTTGAAACCATTCTTTATACCCATGTGTCTCAGTCTCTTACGCACAATATAGGCAAGCGGACAGTTAAACGACTTGGAGACATCGGTAATGCGGACCTTCGTTGCATCGAACTTCGCTCCGGCTCCCATCGATGACACCAACGGAATCGCATTGTCCATGCAATACTTGATAAGATGCAGCTTAGGGGAAAGCGTATCGATGGCATCCACCAGGAAGTCGATCTCATATCCGCCAAGCACATCACCGGCTTTCTCTGCCTCCAGATATTCCGGGATGACTATGAGATCAAGATCAGGATTGATATCCTTCAGCCGGGCAGCCAGGACCTCACATTTGGGCTTGCCTACCGTAGAGTCCAAGGCAAGCAGCTGACGGTTCTTGTTGGTCACCGAAACGTCATCGCTGTCGAGTATTATCAGATGTCCTACACCGGCACGCACAATCATCTCGGCAGCATAGCCTCCGACGCCACCGACGCCGATCACCGCCACCGTAGACGAACGGAAATGATCGAGCATCTCCTCGCCTACAAGCATAGCCGTCCTTTCCTGCCAGTCGTATATCATAGTCCCTTGGCTTTTCCTTCGTCCCAGATCGCATCCATCTCGGCAAGAGTCATGTCGGTCAGTTTCCTGCCCTGACGGATCGTGTGTTCCTCAAGGTATGTGAAACGTCTCTTGAACTTAGCGCACGTGCGTTCGAGAGCCGTATCAGGATTGAGTCCATAAAGTCTTGCTGCATTGACGGTTGCAAAGAGAAAATCTCCCAATTCGTCCTCGGCGCGGTCGTATGCGGCAGCCTTATCTTCGGCAGTTTCCGCCGCAGCCATTGCATCAAGCTCTGCCTGATACTCGCCCATCTCCTCCTTCACCTTATCCCAGACCTGTTCCTTGCACTCCCAGTCAAAGCCGACGCCGCGTGCCTTGTCCTGCATGCGGTACGCCTTCAGAAGCGGCGGCAGGCCGTCAGGCACTCCGGACAGCACCCTCTTGTTGCCGTCCTTCTCTGTGGTCTTGAGCATTTCCCACTGCCTGATGACATCCTCCGCATCTCCCACCTGAGCGCTGGAGAACACATGAGGATGGCGATATATCAGCTTGTCACACAAGAAGTTGATGACATCAACAATATCGTAGTGCTGCTTCTCTTCGCCGATCTTCGCATAGAACAGCACATGAAGAAGCACGTCTCCCAGTTCTTTGGACAATTCACGTTCCTCGCCCTTGAGGATCGCGTCGCTGAGTTCGTAGACCTCTTCTATCGTCTGTGGACGCAGCGACTCGTTCGTCTGCTTCCTGTCCCATGGGCATTTCTCCCTCAATTCATCAAGCACATCCAGTATTCTGCCGAATGCCTGCAGTTTCTCTTCACGTGTATGCATATTCATCTGAACTTTCATCATTTGTCATAAAAGGGCATTGCCTCCGTACGGAAGACATTTCCCTTACACTTCTGTCTTCCGTACGGAGGCAATGCCCTTTTACATGGAAAACATGGCAAAATTAAGAAAAAATCCTATCTTTGGCGAGCCAATCACATAATTATGCGTAAAGAGATCAGATACGTTTCGGCAGAAGAAGCCGTCAAGGTCGTGAAATCAGGCGACCACATCCATTTCAGCAGCGTTGCCAGCGCACCGCGCATCCTTATCGACGCCCTCTGCGCCAGAGGCGAAAGAGGTGAACTTCAGGATGTCCGCATCCACCACCTCCACACCGAAGGACCGGCTCCGTACACTGACCCGAAGTTTGACGGGATATTCTTCCACCAGGCTTTCTTCGTAGGCGGCAACGTACGCAAAGGAGTACAGGCAGGCTATGCCGACTACATACCGGTATTCCTCAGCGAGACCCAGAAGCTCTACCGCTGCGGCGCCCTCAGATGCGACG
The DNA here is from genome assembly GCA_017937885.1 of Bacteroidales bacterium. GTDB lineage: Bacteria > Bacteroidota > Bacteroidia > Bacteroidales > UBA932 > Cryptobacteroides. The sequence continues at coordinate 7,712 of JAGBCS010000017.1, read as the reverse complement.
TGGCGATGATCCAGGTCTGTCCTCCCGACAAGCACGGCTTCGTTTCTCTCGGAACATCGGTAGACGCGACTCTGGCGGCCATCGAATGCGCCAAGACCGTGATCGCCGTGGTCAATCCGAACGTTCCGCGCGCATGGGGACAGGCCATGATCCCTCTCGACATGATAGACATCTTTGTTGAAGGCAACGAACCTCTCGAACCGGCTCATTTCAGCGAACCGGACGAGGTGGAGATCGCCATAGGAAAGCATTGCGCAGCGCTGATCGACGACGGTGCATGTCTCCAGATGGGCATCGGAGCCATTCCTAACGCAGTTCTCGCCCAGCTCGGAGGCCACAAGAACCTCGGTGTCCATACGGAGATGTTTGCTGACGGAGTGCTCGATCTTGTCGAAAAAGGCGTGATCAACGGCTCGAACAAGGTGACCGACAAGGGCAAGCTCGTGTCGACCTTCCTCATGGGCTCACAGAAGGTATACGACTTCATTGACGACAACCCTATGGTAGCGATGATGGATGTCGGATACACGAACGATCCGTATGTGATCTCGCGCAACCCGAAGATGACAGCGATCAATTCAGCTGTCCAGATAGACCTCACCGGCCAGGTATGCGCCGACTCGATCGGAACTAAGTTCTATTCGGGAGTGGGAGGACAGGTGGACTTTGTATACGGAGCATCGCTCGCCCCTCAGGGCAAGGCGATCATAGCCATGCCTTCATGCACGAACAAGGGAGGCAGCAAGATAGCACCGGTGATCATCGAAGGAGGCGGGGTGGTGACGACACGTCCTCACGTCCATTATGTGGTGACGGAATTCGGCGCTGTGGACCTCTATGGCCGTTCGATGCAGGAACGCGCGAAGCTCCTCATCAGCATAGCCCATCCGGACCATCAGGAAGCCCTCGACCGCGCAGCTTTCGAGCGTTTCGGGCCACATTACCACGGGATAAGGATCTGATTTCGTAAAAAACTGATATAAAGAGTCTTTGAAGCTGATTCAAAGGCTCTTTTTCTTTTCTTTTTCAGAAAATAAATATATAACTTTGCATGTTAAAGATACATTGTAAATAACCGGTATGAAATCTGCTATCATCATAATGCTGCTTTCGCTTGCAACAATAAGCGCATCAGCTCAGGAAAAGGTAAACTTCAAGTGGGTGAAGGAGACAGCCCAGGAATCCGCACGCCCGTTCAGCAGCGGTCTGTGTGCCTGCTGCGAAAATGGGAAATGGGGATTCATGGATCAGGACGGAAGGATGGTGATCCAGCCGTTGTATGAAGAGTGCCGTGAATTCTCGGAAGGTCTCGCAGCCGTCAAGCTTGACGGGAAGTGGGGTTACATCCTGCCGTCGGGAGAATTCGCGATAGAGCCGGACTACGAAGACTGCACAGACTTCACCGACGGATTTGCCCGCGCCAAGAAGTCAAAGTGGGGTCTCATCACCAAGACCGGCTACTGCACTACCAGCTTCTCGTTCGACGAGATCCGAGGTTTCCATGACGGGATGGCACTTGCCACCGCCGGCGAAGCTTCATATTACATCAGGAAGTCTGACGGAAAGCCTGTGATGAACGACTCGGACTATGTCTACGGAGACTACTCCGAAGGCTACGCCCCCGTCCTCTACAAGAAAAGAGGCAAGTGGGGCTACATCGACCTCAAGAGAAAAGTGGTCATCGAAAGTAAGTTCGACGAGGCATACGGTTTCCAGTACGGAAAAGCTCTGGTCAAGTACAAGGACGAGTGGAGATTCATTTCCGACAAGGGAAACAAGGAGATGGTCGAAGGATTCAACGTCCAGCCTGTAGAATTCAGGAACGGGTTCGCAAGGATAACCACAGCTACAGGATCAGCAGGATACATCACGAGCTCATATACTCCTGTCAGGGCAGTGTTCGCCAAGGCAGGCGACTTCAATGCAAACGGTCTGGCACCAGTGGAGACTACAGACGGAAAGAAGGGCTTCATCAACGGACTCGGAAGGATGACTATCGAAATAGATGCCGACAGTTTCGGAGATTTCAGCAATGAACTTGCATGGATCTGCAGGAACGGCAAGTACGGATATGTGAACACCAAGGGCGAGGTGGTGATCGACCCTGTATTCACAGCTGCCGGCGATTTCCATGAAGGCATGGCCTATGTGGAGTACGAAGGCAGAAAGGGACTCATCAGATATGAACCCGACGCATCAGATCCTCAGCTCGAATTCACCGAGATCAGGCTTCTTGACGGAAATGCGAACGAACACGTCGACATGGACGAGGTGTTCAACATCAGCGTCACCCTCAGGAACCCGGACACCCGCCCTATGGACAACGTGACCGTAAGCTTCAAGGGAAGCGAAGAGCAGGAGCAGTGGTTCATGTTTGACTCCAAGAGCATCAGCATCCCGTCGATAGCCCCTCAGAAGGACACCACGATCATGTTCATGGGAATGTCGAACCAGTCGATCAAGACTGACAATGTCCAGCTCGGATTCACCGGAAAGGCAGGAACCGTTCTGCATCCTACATCAAAAGACTGGTCTTTCGGGACAGTGGGAGTTCAGGACAGCAAGCCACTCATCACCAAATACTGGGCATTCAAGGATGACCACACACCTATCATGAGCGGCGACAAGGTCAACCTGAAGCTGACAGTCAAGAACGAAGGCACAGACCCTGCAAGAGACGTGACCATCGATCTCCAGTGTCCGGCTGATATCGGAATGGTACAGACCCATCTCGCCATCCCTGACCTCATGGCAGGAGAGGAGAAGGAGCTTTATGCAAGCTTCTATGTAAATATGCCGATGAATCCGGAACTCACGATCGTGGCAAAGCTGTCAGACTACACAAAGAGCCACGACAAGGTCGAGTATCTCTCGTTCGAATACGGAAAGATGAATCCGGAGATCACTGTAGGAGCCTTCGGCCAGCAGATGATGTACGCTGGAGCGCAGGCCGCTGCGATGGCTCAGTTTGCAGGAGCTCAGTTCGCAGGAGCGCAGTTTGCAGGAGCTCAGGCAGTTCCTCAGCAGGCAGCACCGGCAGCGTTCGAGTCAGAGCTGACAAAGGGCATCGTCCAGGTAGCCGTTCCAGACCCTAACAAGTTTGCCCTTGTGATCGGAAATGAAGACTACAGCGAGAACAAGCTTACTTCGGGATATGAAGTGAATGTGGACTATGCGAAGGCGGATGCGGAAGCTTTTGCAAAATACGCAGTGAACTATATGGGAGTACCGCAGGAGCAGGTCAAGCTTCTCAAGAATGCGACATACCGCCAGATGCTGTCTGAGCTCAACGGTCTCTCGAACATGAGCAAGAGCTCGCCGGGCAACATAGAGATCTATCTTTTCTATGCAGGCCACGGACAGCACGATGTGGAGTCGAAGGAGACCTTCCTTATCCCTATTGATGTGAGCATCACATCGCCTAAGGACGGCATCAAGCTCGAGGAAGTATATGCCACTCTCGGCGCAAGCCAGGCCAAAAGAGCCATCGTCTTCATGGACGCATGCTACACCGGTCAGGGAAGAGGAATCGTCATCAAGCCGCGTGAGGCTCTCGTAAAGGGCAACACTCTTGTCTTCACAGCAACTTCTTCAAGCGAAAGGTCGATGCCATACCATGAAAAGCACCACGGAATGTTCACGTACTACCTCCTCAAGGCCATCAAGGATGGCAACGGAAAGCAGTCCGTATCCGAGCTCTTCAACACCGTAAAGAGCGAAGTGGGCAAGTATTCGAACTGGATCAACAAGTCAAACCAGACTCCTGAAATGATCAGCGGATCAGGCATCCAGGCTGGCTGGGAGAACTGGACACTCGACTAACGTGAAGCTGCAGCGCGTGCCTTGCGGCGGGCAGTGAGTTCCCTCTGGAAGGCACGGGCATTCTTAAGATGCTCGCTGTATGTGACGGCGAAACGATGGGTTCCGTCAAATGCAGGACTTGCACAGAAATAGATATATCCATGGCTGTCAGGATTCAGAACAGCATCCAGACAAGCCTTCGGAGGGACATTGATAGGTGCCGGCGGTAAGCCGGCATACTTGTATGTATTATAAGGAGAATCGATCTGCAGATGCTTCTTGAGGACACGGTCGAGAGTGTAGTCATAACAGAAGCACACGGTAGGATCAGCCTGGAGCTTCATCCCTTTCCTGTACCTGTTGAGATATACCCCTGCAATCTTCGGATACTCGAAATCCTTCAGGGTCTCTCCGCTGACGATCGACGCCAGGATCGACACATCCATCCTGCTGAGCTTCTGCGCCTTGGCCTTGGCATCTCTTTCCGGTGTCCAGAACGCATCATACTCCTTCTTGAATCTGTCGAATATCTCCTCAATGGAAGCCGTCCAATACATCTGATATGTATCCGGGAGGATCATGGCGAAGACATTTTCCGGTGTGAAACCGTATTTCCCGAGGAAGGCCTCGTCATTCAAGGCATCCGCAACGGAAGCAGAGTCCACCATCATCTGTGTGCTTATCTTCTTCGCGATGCGTCCTTTGCTCCGCATCGTACCGGAAAGCGTCATCTTCTGCGGAGTCTGCCAGCCGAACACAAGCATTCTCGCTACATATATGCTTGTCGAAGAGGCGTCAACGACGTAACGTCCCGGCTTCATCTGAGCCGCCACATCCATCTTCTTGAAGCATCTCTCAAGACTTTTCGGCCGGAGCATTCCCGCCCCTGACTGAAGCGAGTCTGCGATTTCACCTATAGTGGTCTCCGGACGGACATACAGGACATGCTCCTTCGTGAAATTAGGCTTCCTGTTGTCTATGTAATACCTTCCCAGCACAAAGCCTCCTACGCCGGCAAGCACCGCCGCTGCCAGCAGCACCCATAATACGATCCTGGTTCTTGTTGTCATGACTCGTTATTTTCTCAATCTGATGATATCTCCCTGTACTGGCATGTCATAATGAGACATACCGTTCAGCTTATATAGGTTCTTCAGCTTCACTCCATACCTCTGCGCAATGTCGCGCATCGATTCCGTTCCTTCAATGACATGCTTCTCAAGTCCTCTGGCCGCCTGCTTCTTCTTTGGCTGAAGATAGACTACGGTACCGGGCTGGAGCGGTCTGGAGGCCTCGAGATCGTTGAACTTGAGGATCTCCTTAGGGAAAAGGTTGTATGATGCGGCTATGCCTTCATATGTATCTCCTTCGACTGCGTACACGAAAGGGACTCCGTTCTGCCTGTATGTCTGCCTGCTGATGGAGAAATGGAATTCGGCACGTTCCGCCTCGGTCAGGACACTCACCTGCTCCATCACGGTAGGAGAATCCGGAATGACATCAGGCACAACAACCTTTGCCTTTCTTTCCTCCCTCCGTTCCTCCTTTCTGTCCTTCTTCTGTGCCTTTGACTTTTCTGTCTTTTTGTGCTGTCTTGCAAAAGAAGCCGGCTTGCGGTCATATTCGTGCAGGTCGTAGTCTTCGATTATGCCTATCAGCTTCTTCGCATATGACGGATCGGTCGCATATCCGGCCTTCTTGAGGCCATGAGCCCAAGCCTTGTAGTCCGTGATCTTATAATCGAAGAGGAACTTGTAACGGTCACGATAGCGCAGGAAATCTGAATGGTCGCGATACGACTGCTCCGGCGAAGAATATCTCCTGAAGCACTCTCCCCTCCTGTCGTCATCATAATACATCTTCTTTCCTGACCAGCTGTTGTGGCATTTGATCCCGAAATGGTTATTGCCTTTCACCGCCAGTTCCGAAAGTCCGTAACGGGACTCGAGAAGTCCCTGAGCCAGCGTAATGCTGGCAGGAATGCCGCTGCGGTACATCTCCTCCACAGCAAGGGTCGCATACTGCTCTATATATATCTGCTGCGGCGACTTTCCAGGCCCCGGGGCCTGCGAAGCCGTCGCAGAAAGGCACAGAAGCGCCATCAATATCACCATTATCTTCTTCATGAATGCGAAGATAATAAAAAAATCAGAAAGGAATCTCCACTACATCCATATCATGAGCGAGATCAGCGTCCGGAAATATGGTCCTTATCTCTTCCAGGAAGAATCCTACATCAGGAAAACGTGACGAATAATGTCCGACGAGCAGGCGTCCGACACCGGCCTCCCGGGCGATCTGAGCTGCCTGAAGAGTCGTCGAATGGTATGTGCGAGCCGCCATCTCGGCCATCGAGTCCGGGAACGTCGACTCATGGTACAGCAGGCTGACACCCCTTATCCAGTCCGCAAGTTCCGGAAAAGGGGCCGTATCGCTGCAATAGGCGTAACTGCGCGGTTCATACGGGAGATATGCGGCTTCGGAATGCGGTATCACCATATCTTCTCGTACTACGTCCTCCCCTCTTTTCAAGGCTCCTATCTCGGCAAGCGTCAGGCCATATCGGGCTATCGCTTCCTTATGTACATTGAACTGCGGCCTCTTCTCCCTGATGATGAAGCCGAATGTCTCGACACGATGGTTCAAAGGAAAGGCGAGAAGCTCCGTCGTCCGGTTTTCATATACAAGTTCCGGAGCATCCATGGAAAGGGGGACATAGTTGATCTCGAAAAGGATTCCCTCACCGAAAGTGGCGAGGAAGAAATCCAGCACCGGACGGAAATTCCTTGGCGCATAGATGTTCAGCTGTGACGAACGTCCGAGCATGGCCATCGTCGAAAGCAGCCCGAAAAGTCCGAAGATATGGTCACCGTGAATGTGTGAAAGGCAGATATGCTCTATCTTCAGGAAGGACAGTCCGGCCTTCCTCATCTGCATCTGGGCACCTTCACCACAATCAATCATAAACAAGCGCCCACGTACGTCAAGTACCTGGGCGCTTGGATGTCTTTCAGTAGTGGGCAGGGCCGAAGCCGTGCCCAATACGTTAAGAGTGAAATTCATTACTTGTTCTCGAGCTGGCTCTTGAGTGCTGCGAGAGCATCGAGGTCACCGAGAGTAGTCTTCTCGATGTTCGAGTTGATCTTCTTCACAGCCTTCTTTGTGCTGTCAGCCTCTGCTGCTGCCTTCTGAGCTCTTTCCTCTACTGCAGCTGCATAAGTCTTGGCGTGTGAAAGGGTAACCTTCTTAGCGCTTCTCTTAAGCTCGGTAACCTTGAATGAGAGAGTCTCACCTGCTACTGGCATTGTGCCGTCCTCCTTAGCGAGCTCACGGTTGAAGCAGAATGCGTCAACCTCGCCCTCGAGAGCTACGACTGCACCCTTCTCGTTTACCTCAGAGATCTTAGCCTCGATTACAGTACCAACGCTGTACTTAGCCTCAACCTCATCCCATGGGTTAGGAAGGAGCTGCTTGTGACCGAGTGAGAGCTTGTGGTTCTCCTCATCGAAGTCAAGGATAGTAACCTCGATAGTGTCACCAGCCGCTACGAGCTCTGACGGATGCTTGATCTTGTTCCAAGAGAGGTCGCTGATATGTACGAGACCCTCGATTCCCTCCTCAAGCTCAGCGAATACGCCGAAGTTTGTGATATTGCGAACAGTTGCTGTGTGCTTTGAGCCTACTGCATACTTCTCACGGATGTTCTCCCAAGGGTTAGCAACGAGCTGCTTGAGACCGAGAGACATCTTCTTCTCCTCGCGGTCGAGAGTAAGGATCTGTGCCTCAACCTCGTCACCTGCCTTAAGGAAGTCAGAAGCGATGCGGAGTCTTGGTGACCAAGACATCTCTGATACGTGGATAAGACCCTCAACACCTGGCTCGATCTCTACGAATGCGCCGTAGTCAGCGAT